>CADCWN010000375.1 GCA_902806415.1 uncultured Thermomicrobiales bacterium
GTCTCGTCCGGCAGTGCCGAACGCCCGTGCCGTATCATCCCGGACGAGGCGTGCGCGAAACCGCCCGGCGCCCGCGCTCAACAGTGAAGGAGGCACGATGCTCAGACCGACCAGGCTCGACCCGGACGACCCCTATCTCGCGATGCTCGGCTTACCGTCGGATCGCGAATGGTTCCGTTTCGTCGCGCGCGGCGGGATCGATCTCCCCTGGGATATCGGTCGTCCCTGGCCGCGCAAGTTCGATTGGAGCGGGATCGGCACGCGCGTGGAGACGGCGGGCGAGGGGACGACGGTCTTCCCCACCGCGTCCGACGAGGACTGGCATGTGCAGCTGTGGGTGCAGCATATCGGCGACCCGCGCGAGGCCGTGTATCTCGAGGCGCAATGGCACCCGGAGGAAGGGCGCAATCGGATCGCCCTGCACGGCCTGGAGGCCGATCCGAGCGACGCGCTGATCAGTTCGGCCGCCAGGGCGCGCGGCTGGTTTGCCCCGATCGAGCGTGCGGGGACAGACCGCTAGCGGCGCGATCCCCGGCGCGGCCCGGCGCGCGGGCGTGGGCGCACCACGCGGGCGTGGCGCGCAATCCGCACCGCCGCACGGTGTCTCAGCCGGCCCAGGAGCCGACCGCCATCAGGCCACCGTCGACGTTGACATACTCGCCCGTCATGAACGACGCCTGCGGGCTGGCGAGGAAGAGGACGACGTTGGCCACCTCCTCGGCGGTGCCGATCCGCCCCACAGGGTGAACCTCGTCGTAGCGGGCGAGGGCCGCCGCCTCGCCATCCGGCTCCGCCCGCGCGTTGGCGCGCACCATCGCCGTGTCGATCGTGCCGGGGCAGATCGCCAGGACACGGATCCCTTCCCCCGAGTACTCCACGGCCAGTTGCCGGGTGAGCGAGAGAATCCCACCCTTGCTGGCGGCGTAGGCGGAGACACCGCGCATCGACTGCAGCCCCTGGACGCTGGCCGTGTTGACGATGACCCCGCCGCCGCGCCGCCGCAGTTCCGGGATCGCGTACTTCGCCATCAGGAAATAGCTCTTCAGGTTGACGTCGATGATCCGGTCCCAGAGTTCTTCCGGCATCTCCTCGGCGTTGCGGTAGGAGTCGCGCGGCTGAATCCCGACGTTGTTGAAGAGGATGTCGACGCCGCCGAACGCGACGACCGCCTCCGCCACGACCTGGCGACAGGCATCCGCGCCGGCGACATCCGCCGCCACGAAGCGTGCCCGCCCGCCCGTCCCGGCCGCCTCCGCCGCCTCGCCGCACGCCGCCGCCGTCGCCCGCCCGGTAGCCTCGTCCACATCGGCGATGACGACCGACCCGCCCTCGCGCGCGAACGCGAGCGCAGCGGCCCGCCCGATCCCCAGGGCACCGCCCGTGATGACGACCACTTTCCCGCCGAATCGCCCCTGCGTCGCCGCCCGGTCCATCGCCCACTCCTCCCGTCGCCACGGCCACTCGCCGTCCCACGCCGCCATTGTCGCCGATCCGCCGCACGCCGGGGCCGGGAGACTGCTGGCGGAGCCGGCGCCGATCGCCCGGACATGGCGACGGGGGCGACAATGTCGCCCCCGTCAATCCGACCAATTGACCTTGTCGTCATCCGTTCGCCCGCACACCGCACGAGCGCGGCAACGCGGCGATGCCGCAGCGGCTAGTCTGCGGCGAGATCGAAGTAGTCGCGCAGGTTCGCGTGGGGCGGCGTGCGGTCGGCCGGGGTATCGTCCGCAAGCTGGAAGACGATCCCCATCGGCGAGGATGGGAGGTCGTCCTGCCGGTTGTTGTGCTCGGTGCCGCCCCAGCGGTCGCCGACGGCGAGGAGGTCGAACCGCTCGAAGACGCCGCGCCGCGTGTCGAAGGTCAGTTCGCCCCGCAAGCGGCACGTATAGCCCCGCTCCCGCCCCTCCCGACGCTCCTGGTATGGCGCGATCGCCCAGGTGCCGGTTTGGCTGTTCTCCACGGCGCCCTCGAGCAGCAACTGCACGCGGTCGCCGTCGACCGCCACGATCTCGGTCGTCATCGTGGCCGACCGGACATCCTCATCGCGCCACGGCGGCGTCTCGCCGCGCACACTATCGAGCAGGTGGAACCGGGCGAGCCGGCGCACGATCCGCGCGGGGAGTTCTGCGCGCGCGCCGACCTGCATGGACCCCGGCAGGAAGTCGCGCACCTCGTCGGCGGTGAACCAGACGTAGTCGAAATTGACCGCCTCCGGGCGCACCTGCGGGCTGGGATGCCCCTCCGGCCGGGGTAGGTCGCGCATCGTCTGCTTGAGGACGAGGCCGCCGACCGGGTAGCGATCGGGGTGGCGCGGGTCGCGTTCGTAGTCGCCCGCTGCCATGTCTCGCTCGCTACCCGCCTCCGCGCGGGTCTCCCACTGCGCGAGCGCCCGGTGCATCATGCCGAGCATCGTCTCGGCGTCGCGCGTATTGACGGAGGCGAGGAGTGTGCCGTCCGCGGTGAAGGCGTACTGCCCCTGGCGCGTGGGGCTGGGGACCGTCCGCCCGGCGTAGTGGCCCTGCTCGGCCACCAGACGGAAGAATTCGCCCTTCGCATCCTGCTGGGTCTGCAACGGCGTGCAATTCTCGGCAAGTGGAATGAACGACTCCGAGGCGAGCCGGATCACCGCCGGGTCAGCAAAAGCCGCGGCACGCGCGGCAACGCCGTTGTTTCAAACACAGCTGAGGGGGCTGCCATTCATCATCCAGGCGAAGATCGGCTTGTTCTGCGCGGCGGCCAGTTGCTTCGCCTCCCAGAGGTCGGCCTGCCAGGGGATCGAGGCCCACAGCATCTCCTCGGCGCGGGGCGTGATGAAGGCGATCGTCTCGGCGAACGTCCGCTCGTCGAGCGGTTCCGATCTTTGTATCGTCATCGTTCCTCCTGCTGGTAACCGCCGCATTGCGGGGGCTGAATCACGGCGGCGCTGGCCTGTGCGACCACCGCCCGTCGTCGATCGCGCACCATCCTCTGTCGCAACCGGCGACAATCAGCGCGACCGGAGCACCATTGTCACACCGTTGCCCGGTGGCGGCAAGGTTGCCGAACTCCCGTCAGGCGCGGTTCGCGCGCGGCCCGATCGTGCGGTCCGGGCGATACTGGTCCATGTCGACCGGGATGTATGGATGCTCGCGCAGCACCTCCACATTGAGTTCGATCCCTAGGCCCGGGCCTTCCGGCAGCGGCATCGTGCCGTCGGCGACCACAAACGGGCCGCCCATCGCCGCGTCGCGCCAGTCCACATCCTCGGGCATCCATTCGAGGATCGTGAAGTTGGGACAGGCGGCGGCCAGATGTTGACAGACCCGCGTGGCGAGCGGGCCATTCGGGTTGTGCGGCGCGAAGCCGATGTGATAGGCCTCGGCCATCGCCGCGATCTTCTTCATCTCGGTAATCCCGCCCGCGTGGCAAGGATCGGGCTGACAGTAGGCCACGGCCTGCTGCTCGAACATCGGCCGGAAGTCGTGCTTGGAGAAGGCGCGCTCCCCCGAGGCGATCGGGATACTCGTCGCGCGTGCCACCAGCGCCAGTTCGGCCATCTGCTCCGGCGGCACCGGCTCCTCGTAGAAGAATGGGTCGTACGGTTCGAGTTGCCGCGCTACCCGGATGGCGTTGGCCGGCGAGAGCCGTCCGTGGACCTCGATCAGCAGATCGACCGTCGGGCCGA
>CADCWN010000376.1 GCA_902806415.1 uncultured Thermomicrobiales bacterium
ACGGCCCCAGGCGCAGCGCGTCCGGGGCCACCGGGTCAATATCGGGCGTGCGGCGGCACAACACAAACCGGTCCGCCCGGCATCGGAGCGCCGCGCCGCCGGCGAGCGGCGCCTCCCCTCCCGCGCGACCCTCGCCGGGCTCGACGCCGACGCGCTCGCGGTGCTCTGGCCCGCACTCGCCGCGCGCGTCGGCCTCACGCTCGACCGGCGCGGAACCCGCCGCGCGAGCGGGTTTACAATCGAGGGTCGGGCGGGGCAGGAGGTGCCACTCGCCGGGGGCGTCGTGCTCCGGTGCGGGGGCAACCGGTTTGTGTTGTGCCGCCGCACGCCCGATATTGACCCGGTGGCCCCGGACGCGCTGCGCCTGGGGCCGCATGCCATCCTGGGGCGGTTCCGCTTCACGCGGGCGGCGGGCGACGGCGCCCGGCCTCCGGGGTCGTTGTGGGAGGCGGAGTTCGATCGCGACGCCGCGCTCACGGTGCGCGGTTGGCGGCCGGGAGACCGGATGCCGGCCGGCGAGGGCGGGCGGGCACGGCGCGTGAAACGGTTCCTCGCGGACGCGCGCGTTCCGGCGTTCGATCGCCCGGGGTGGCCGGTGGTGGTGGCGGACGGGGCGATCGCGTGGATTCCAGGAGTGCGCCGCAGCGACGCGGCAACCGTCCGGCCCGGTCGGCCTGCTGTGCGATACGAATGTGACCGCAACGACGGCTGACCCCCGACTGTCCGGCCGCGCCGTGAGGCGCATCGCGTACGACCAGCAGGAGATCGCGCGCCGCGTGCAGGAGCTCGGCGACGAGATCACCGCCGCGTACCCTGACGGCGACCTGCTCGTCCTCGGTCTGTTGAAGGGGAGCTTCATCTTCCTGAGCGACCTCGTGCGCCACATCCGCCGGCCGCTCCAGGTGGACTTCCTCGTCGCGTCGAGCTACGGCGACGCGACGGTGTCGAGCGGGAACGTGCGGCTGCTCTACGATCCGGAAACTCAACTCGAGGGCAAGCACATTCTTCTCGTCGAAGACATCGTCGACTCGGGGCGAACGCTCAGCCGGTTGATGGATTTGTTGAGTGTGCGCCGGCCGCAGAGCCTCGAGATCTGCGCGCTGCTGCACAAGCACATCGCCGAACACCTCCACCACCCGACGCGGTTCGTCGGGTTCGACGCGCCGCACGAGTTCCTGGTTGGTTACGGGCTGGATCACGCAGAAAACTTCCGGCATCTCCCGTACATCGCGAGCCTGCAGTAAATGCCTGTCCTTCCGAACAACTCACCGCCCTCGGGCGGCAAGAAGCCCCAGTCGAAGTGGGCACAGCGCTCCAAGCAGCTGTCCTTCTGGGTGCTCATCATTCTCATTCCCGTGCTCTTCCTGCAGCTGCAAAGCGGCAAGGGGGAGCAGGCGCCTGAGATCAACTACACGCAGTACGACCAGGAGCT
>CADCWN010000377.1 GCA_902806415.1 uncultured Thermomicrobiales bacterium
CGACCTCCTCGGTGCCGACGACCGAACTGGTGATGTCGGTGATCGCCGCGATGTGATCCCAGTCGATACCGTGGCGCAGGCCCAGGGCGATCCCGAGACCGGCCAGCGCGATGATCCCCCCATCGGCCATGGTGCGTCACTCCTCGCTCTTCCACGGAAATTGGGTATGCCGACGAGAGACTCCGCTGCCAACTGGCGATCCGGCGGGACGCCGACCGGTTCGCGACGGATCTTGCAATGGCCGTGTCCACGGCCCGCTCGCGGGTAACGCGACGTCCGAGCATCGCCGACAGGTGCCGAAGACGGCCAGATGGTCGATCCGTGCCGCGGAGCCATAGCGCTCGCGCGGTGCCTCAGCCAGTGGCGCGACGAGCGCATCGCCGAACTCGATCTTGCCGCCGCAAAGCAAGCAGGCCGGGTGGTGATGCCGTGCTCCGGGCAGGTATTCGTATGCGACCTGCCCGCCGTCGAGATCGATCTCGCCGACGAGGCCCGCGTCCTTCAGCCAGCCCCGCGTGCGGTAAATCGTGGCGAGGTTGATGTAGGGTAGCGTTCCCGCAGGCGAGCGGCGATGCTCTCGGCGGCGAGGGGATCGGCGGTGTCGCACATCGCGTCGAGCACCATGATGTATTGTAGCGTCAGCCGCTCGCCACGCGCACGCAGCGCGGCGGGATCGTCTCGATCGGCGTCCGCTGCCCGACGCACCCGCGCCCCCTGTCTCGCAACCGGAGTTCTTCACAAGCGCGAACGTCCATCGGTGGCATACGATGGACGATACCTTAGTGAACAATATTTGTCAAGGCTATTCTGTGCATCTGGCCATCCTGGCGGGCAGGCGACCGGAGAGACCGCATGGGGCGTGCCTGCCGGTCCATCGGGCGGTCCTGTTGGGTTATTCGGTGATGGGCAGGCGTGGTGCCCATTTGACGCGCGATTCGTTGGCTGTCAGGTGTCAAAAGTGGCCAAGGCACTCAAAAATAGGCTAGCATCTGTGACTCTCGATGATACATTTTTCGGTCCGGCGGCCCAGCACCGCACAGCCCTACGGAACCTCCTGGCCCCCGACGTGGGGAGGCAAGCCCGCCTTCGCGCTGCCTCCCGCCGCTAGCCCTTCACCCCCGCTGACAATAACCCTCTTGCGTCCCGACTGCCAGAAAAGCAGGCCGGATAGGCTAAACGGCCAGGATGGGCGTGATCGCCCATTGCCGCGACACTTTGCTGCGGATGACGACGAGGGCCAGCACAGGGGCCGCGCGTCGACGCGGTCGTCGCGGCCCTGATCGACCTCGCGCTGGCCCTCCCGTTCCTGCCGCTGGCGATCCTGATCGTCGCCCACGTCGGCGGTCGCCCCCCGGTCATCGCGCTGACGCTCGGCCTCCTCTCCTGGCCCGCCTTCGCGCGGGTGATCCGGAGCGCGGGTGCGCGGTGAGCTGCGGCGCGGCCACGTCGAGGCGGCGCGGATCCTCGCGCGCCACATCCTGCCGGCCACGGTGCCGATCGCCACGGCGAAGTTCGTGCTGACCATGCAGTACGCCATCCTGGCCGAGGCGAGCCTGGCCTTCCTCGGCCTCGGCGATCCCGCGACCGTGAGCTGGGGCGGCACGGCACGCCGGGCGGCGAGCTACGGCCTGATCTTCGCGACGGACGCCTGGCGCTGGTGGCTCCTCCCGCCACTGGCGGGCATCGCCGCCGCCATCGCCGCGTTCGCCCTGGTCGGACGGCCGCTCGACGATGCGGGCGACGCCGGCTGAGCTTTTGGACACAGGATCGGTCATCTGTGGATCAGGAATTTCCTCGATTGCCTGTCTATTGAACAGACCCGATCTGGGTGTCTTGGCCGAAAAGTCCATCCGGGCCGCCAGTCTGGAAACTTCGTGCTGTCCGGCGCCCCGCTTTCCGCCGCGCAGTAGTTGATGCGCGCTACGGTGGCTACACTCTCCTCCGTCCCGAGCGTGCATCGCTCTCGAAGGAGAGGCCTGTCCTGGCTGGTCGGCCGGGGATCGGCGCAATCTCACGGGGCGGTCGATCCGGAGACCCGCCGCGCTGCTGGACGAGCGGCGTGCGGCAGGGCGATTGCACGTTAGTGGTGCCGCCCGGCGAGGACGGCGAGCGGGTAGTCCTGGTCGAGAACGGCGGTGAAGCGTTTGCTGGCGATGCCGCCCGTGCTGGTCGCGTCCCGGCGGGGGAAGGACAGCGTCAGTACTTCCGGACCGTCGCGCGGCGCGGCGAGCACGTCGCCCTCGCGGATCGGCGGTGCCTATTCCAGGACCGCCGGGCAACCGTCATGGCCGAGCTGGCCGCCACCTGGCGACGGGGAGGAGCTGTTCGCGCCGCCCTCGGCACCTCGTGGGCACGACCGGCGTCCCGGTTCTGACGCATCCCGTCACCCGGCGGCGGCAACCGCGCCGGGGCGATGGGGAACGCGACGCGTGATCGTGTTTGGCAGGAGCAGGTCGTCGGGAGGGCCGGTCAGGCCGCCGATCCGCTGGAGCAGGCGCCGCGCGCCGAGTCGCCCGATCTCATAGGCCGGCTGGACGGCGGTGATCAGGCCGGGGGAATAGGCATCCAGCGCCGCGATATCGTAGAACGTGGCGACCGTCATCTCCTCTGGCACGCGCACCCCGGCCTCGGCCAGGGCGTGCAGCGCGCCGACGGCCAGGCGACTATTCCCGATGCAGAGCGCCTCCGGGCGCTCTAACTCCAGCAGCCGCGCGGTCAGCGCCTGGCCGACCTCGGGCGTCGCGCGCCCGAGGCGCACGAGGGTCGGCTCGACCGGGATGCCGGCCTGCGCCATCGCCCCCTCATAGCCCGCGAGGCAGTCGCGGGTGGGCGAGATCGTCGGGAGCCCGCCCAGGTACGCGACCCGCCGGTGGCCGAGCGCGAGCAATTGCTCGGTCAGCGCCGCGGCCCCGCCACGGCTGTCGGCCCGGACGCTGTCGGCCCCGACGTCATCGAGC
>CADCWN010000378.1 GCA_902806415.1 uncultured Thermomicrobiales bacterium
AGAAGTTGCTCGACCTCGACTTCACGGTCGCCGCCCTCTGCCACGGCCCGCTGCTGCGCGACGGGGCGAAAGACCGCCTGCGCGCCGTGGTCGAGAAGAACGAGTGGTGAGTGGGGACGTAGTGGGCGAGTGCGCCGGTGGGCCGGTGGGCCAGTAGGAAGTGCCGAGTGCCGAGTGTTGAAGGGGGCAGGCGTGCCGACATATGAGACACGGTTCGGAATGCTCAGCGACCAGTCACCGGCCCACCGGCCCATTGGCCCACTCACCCACTCAGTCGCCCACTCGCTCGTGCTCGGCGTGGATGCTGGGGGGACGAAGACGATCTGCCTGCTGGCGCGCGCCGCCGATGGTGCGATCATCGGGCGCGGCATTGGTGGCCCAGGGAACATTCGCGCGGCGGGCGATGAGCGCGTGGCGCGGTCGCTGGCGGAGGCGGTCGGCGCGGCGTTCGGGGCGGCGGGCATCGTGGGTGAGCGGGGCGAGATCGCGGCGGCGGTGATCGGCGCGGCGGGCGCAGCGCGGGACGACGACCGGGCGGCTGTCGAGGTGATAGCGCGCCGCACGATCGCGGCCGCGCGCTATCGCGTCACCAACGACGCGGCGATCGCCCTGCGCGCGGCGCTCCCGACTGGCCCCGGCGTCCTGCTGATCAGCGGCACCGGCTCGATCGGCTATGGGCGCACGGTGGCCGGGGCGGAGGTGCGCGCGGGCGGCTGGGGCTACCTGCTGGACGACGCCGGGAGCGCCTACGCGGTCGGGCTGGCCGGGCTCTCGGCGACGTTGCGCGCCCACGACGGGCGCGGCGGGGCGACCGCACTCTCCCAGCGCCTGCTCGATGCCTGGGGACTCGCCGCGCCCGACGGGATTATCACGCGCGTCTACGAGCAGCCGACACCGCGCGAGGCAATCGCCGCGCTCGCGCCGCTCGTGCTCGACGCGGCGCGGGCGGGCGACGTTGTGGCGGCGGGGATCATCGCCGGGGCAGGGACAGCCCTCGGCGAACTGGCGGCGGCGACGATCCGGCAACTCGGCACGCCGCCCAGCGCGACGGTGCCGCTCGTCACGGACGGCGGCTTCCTGCGCGCGGGGGCCGATCTCCTCCTCCCACCCCTGCTCGGGGCGGTGGAGAGAGGCGGGCTGGCGATTGCGCAACGGTCGGCGACGATCGAGGCGGCGCACGGCGCGATCGGGCTGGCGCGGGCAATGCTGTAGGTCGCATCTCCCGGGGACCAGCGCACGACCGGAGGAACGCGATGGCAGCTCGGCACCTGCGCGTAAGCGCTGGGGAGAGTGGCGCACTCGGGGCGTTGCCGACCGCATTATGCTACCCTTGTCTTGTCGTCGTGGCAGCATAGAGAGCGAGGCGTTCAGACGGGGGGAGCATGGTCACCGATCCGGTCGCGTTCGCCATCGGGCCACTCGCGGTGCGCTGGTATGGCATCCTCATCATGCTCGGCGTGCTGGGCGGGGCCACCCTCGCCGCGCGGCTGGCCGGGCGCAAAGGGGAGAATCCCGACCACCTCTGGAATATGGTGCCGCTGGTCGTCTTCGTCGCGATCGCGGGGGCCAGGATCTACTGGGTCATGCTCGACTGGCAGACTTGCTGCGCGGCCGATCCTTGGCAGGCGCTGAACATTCGCGGCGGCGGTATCTCCATCCACGGGGCGATCGCCTTCGGCCTGCTGGCGATCTGGGGCTTCACCCGCTTCAATAAACTGGGCTTCTTCCGCTGGGTGGACATCATTGTGCCGGGGATGGCGCTGGGCCAGGCGATCGGTCGCTGGGGCAACTTCACCAATCAGGAAGCATTCGGCAGTCCGACAACCGCGCCGTGGGGGATCTTCATCAGCCCGCAGCGCCGCCCGATCGGGTATGAGAATTTCGAGTACTTCCACCCGACCTTTCTCTACGAGTCGATCTATAACCTGCTCGCGTGCATCGTCCTCTACCAACTCGCCGTGCGGATCGACCGCGACCGCCGCCTGCGCGATGGCGACACCCTCTGGGTCTACCTGATCGGCTACGCGGTCGCGCGCTTCGCGATCGAGTCGCTGCGCACCGACAGCCTGCTGATCGGCCCCTTCAAGGCCGCACACGTCATCTCCGCGATCCTGCTGATCATCGGCTTCGTCGGACTCGGCTGGCGGCATATCGGCTGGCGCGGCGAGGACAAGCCGCGACTCGCCGCCACAACGACCGCCGCCGACACCACGGAGGCAATGCGAGTCAACACCGAGGAAGCGCCCGCGCAGACGCCCGCGCACCTCGTCGGCAAGTCGGTCCACGCGCGCAAAGGGAACGGTGAGCCCACGGCGCGGGAAACGTAAGCGGGCGACCGGGCAAGAGCCGAATGGACGTGGAGAAGGGAGGGGGCGGCGGCAATAAGTGCCGCCGCCCCCTCCCTTTGCGTCGTTGAGCGCCTTACAGCTTCTCGACGGTCCCGGGGCCTTCGGGCTGCTGGGGAAGGTCGCCCTTCCGCTCGGGCGCCAACTCGACGCTCGGTGCGGCGCTGGCACCACCCGAGGTCAGGAGTTGATCGACCTCCGGCGTGGCGGCGGCGGTGGGCGTCATGTCCGGGGCCGCGCCCGCAGCAGTCGCGCTCGTCGCGCCGGGTGCCGCAGGGGCGTCATCGCGCCGCTCCAGGCGCTCGGCGAGGCGACGCAACTGCTCGTTCAGTTCGCGCAGGCCGGAGGCGAAGCCGCTGCGCAGCTCGTCCACCAGCTCGTTCGAGCGGGCCGTCTCGCTCGCCTTGCTGACCTGCTCCTTGACGGTGTCGGCCACACCCTGGGCGCGCGCCGACGTGCGAACATTGTCGACCGCCTCGTTCAGCTGATCGCGCACGGTGCGCAGGCCGTCGGTGATCTCCTGCTGCAACTCCTGGCGCTGCTCGCTCTGCCAGGCCGAGCGCGCTGTCGAGACGAGACGCTGCCCCAGTTCCTGGAACTGCGCCGTCAGATCCTCGCGGTCGTTGGCCTTATCACCGGTCGGATTCGGCGTCGCCTTGCTGTTCGGCACCTGCGTCGGGTCAGCCTCCAGGTTCGGCCATTCGCCGTGCTTCTTGTCGCTCATCGCGCCCTCCCACTCCATCATCCCGCCGACCACACGGTCGGCACCTAACGCTCGCGCGGGCAACTCTGGTGCCACAAGCGCGATCCATCATCGCCATATACGCGGCGAGGGCGGGAACCGTTGCATCGGGTGAGATGGAGGAGTGGAAGAGATTGCGCCTCGCCCCCCTTCAGAACGGGGGCGAGGCACAAAAGATCGGCTCCCGGCACGCAAACATGCACGCCACGTCAGGGGAAGGGATCGATCTACTCCCGGCGGCGATGTCGCCCACCCGCGCGCGTGCGATCGGCCTCGCCCTCCTGCTCACCCCAGAGCAACTCGAAGCCGGCGATGTGGACGACATCGCCATCGTCGATCCCGGCGGCGTTCAGCTTGGAGATGATGCCCGAAGCCTGGAGGACGCGCTGGAAGCGCTCGGACGCCTCCTCGTTGCCGAAGTCGGTCATCTTCGCCAGCCGCTCGATCTTAATCCCCCTGATCGAGAAGTGGTGCCGGGACATCCGCTCGACTTCGTAGTGTTCCTCGTCCGTCTCGGTATCGAGGGTGTAGCGGCGCGGGCCGGTTTCCTCCGGCAGAACCTCCTCCGGCACCGGGCGCGCCGCCAGCATCCGGCGCACCTCGCGCATCAGCTCGCGCACCCCCTCGCCGGTCGCGGCGGCGATCGGCATGACCGTGTAGCCGCGCGCTTCCAGCGCCGCGCGCAGGGCCGGGAGGCGCTCCTGCGCCTCGGGGAGATCGAGCTTGTTGACGGCGACGATCTGCGGCTTCTCGCCGATCCCCGCCCCGTAAGCGGCCAACTCGGCATTGATCGTCTCGAACGCGGTCAGCGGATCGCGCCCTTCCAGCCCGCCGGAGCCGTCGAGGACGTGGATGAGCAGATGCGTGCGCTCGATGTGGCGCAGGAACTCGATCCCGAGGCCGACCCCCTGCGCCGCCCCTTCGAGCAGGCCGGGGATGTCGGCGAGGACGAAGGTGCCGTCGTCCACCTCGACCACGCCGAGATTCGGTTCCAGGGTGGTGAACGGGTAGTCGGCGATTTTCGGGCGTGCGGCGCTGACGGAGGCGAGCAGGGTCGACTTGCCGGCGTTGGGATACCCCGCGAGTCCGACATCGGCGATCAGCTTCAGCTCGAGTTCCAGGTTGCGCTCCTCGCCCGGCTCGCCCTTCTCGGCGATCCGCGGCGACTGGCGGATCGAGTTGGCGAAGTGGCTGTTGCCCAGCCCGCCGCGCCCGCCGCGCACCACGACGAGCTCATCCCCGGCCCGCGTCAGGTCGGCAAGAATCTCGCCGGTGTCGGCGTCGCGCACGATCGTGCCGGGGGGGAGATTCACTACCAGATCGGCCCCGTTCTTCCCGTGGCGATCGGCCTTCTGCCCATTCCCGGCATTCTCGGCCTCATAACGGGTCAGGTAGCGCAGGCGCATCAGGGTGTTCTCGCCGAGATCGACGCGCAGGATGACATCGCCACCCTTACCACCATCGCCGCCGCTCGGGCCGCCGCGCGGGACATATTTCTCGCGGCGGAAGGTGATCGCACCATTGCCGCCATTCCCGGCCCGCACCAGGATCTTTGCTCGGTCGTACAAAGTGGGCTCCTCAATGAACGGTTGCTCGGAGTGGGACCAACGCCCCCCATAGATGCGGCAAGTATGACGCACAGGGCGCACCGCACGCCACGACCTCGGGTGAGCCAGGATCCACAGACGCGAAGCAGGGCCGATCGCGCGCGATCGGCCCTGCCCCACTTCGTACTTCGTCGTTCGTACTTCGTACTTTACTCGAGGTAGTCCTTGAGCTTCTTGCTGCGACTCGGGTGGCGCAACTTGCGGAGCGCCTTCGCCTCGATTTGGCGGATCCGCTCGCGCGTGACGCCGAACTCCTTGCCGACCTCTTCGAGGGTGCGACTCCGCCCGGTGTCGAGGCCGAAGCGCAGTTCCAGCACCTTGCGCTCGCGCTCGGTCAGCGTATCCAGCACATCGTCCACCTGCTCGCGCAACATCTGGTGCGAGGCGGCGTCGGCGGGCGCGAGCGCCTTCTCGTCGGGGATAAAGTCGCCGAGGTGCGAGTCATCCTCCTCGCCGATCGGCATTTCCAGCGAGATCGGCTCCTGGGAGATTTTCATGATCTCGCGGACACGCTCGGCGGGCAATTCGAGCTTGAGGGCGAGTTCCTCGCTGCTCGGCTCGTGGCCGAGTTCCTGGGTCATCCGCCGCTGCGTGCTGATCACCCGATTGATCGTCTCGACCATGTGGACCGGGATGCGGATCGTGCGGGCCTGGTCGGCGATGGCGCGGGTGATCGCCTGGCGGATCCACCAGGTGGCGTAGGTGCTGAACTTAAACCCCTTGTTGTGCTGGAACTTCTCGACCGCGCGGATCAGGCCGAGGTTCCCTTCCTGCACCAGATCGAGCATCGTCATCCCGCGCCCGCCGTAGCGCTTGGCGACGCTGACCACGAGCCGCAAGTTCGCCTCGGTCAGACGGTCCTGCGCCACCTCGCCGCGCGTGATCATCTCGTCGTACTGCCGGGCGAGGAGGGCCGAGCGTTCCCCGAGCAGCCCCAGGACTTCCTCATCGCTCGGCCACTCCGGCGAGCGTTCCAGCCGCCGGAGCAGATTGCGCGGCATCAGTTGATACTCGACCGCCCGGAAGCGCACGGCCTCATCCAATTGCTCGGGCGCGCAGCCGAGGCCATCCGCCAGCGCCTTGAACTGTTCCTGCGTCAGGCGATTGGGGTTGTTGTAATCGGTGATCTTCAGCGTCGGCGTCAGTGCCGCCAGGACATCGCGGCAGACCGTCGGACCGGCCTCGGGATACATCGCCGCATGGAGCGCCGCGACGCGCCCCCAACCGTCGCGCAGCTTGCGATAGATGGCGATGCAGATGTCCGCCGGGGTCGGCTCGCCCCCCGTCTCCGCCAGGAGCGCCTTGCGCGTCTCGGTCAGGTAGCGGCCTTGCTCCATCGCGGTCGCGAGTTCGACTTCCAACTCGCCGTTGAGCAGCGGGACGCGCCCGATCTCGCGGAGATACATCCGCACCGGATCGTCGATATTGACATCGCTGATGTCGCCCTCGACGACGGTCCATTGGAGCGGCAGGGGATCGTATGCCTCCAGCTCGGCGGGATCCTCGACGATCTCCACCGCAGGCAGATCGATCGGATCGAGGACCAGCGGCGCGGCGGCGAACTCGCCATCCCCCGCGCTTATCTCGGACGCCGTCTCGGATGGATCCAGTTCGGCCACTGCGCTATCGAACGCCACGAACCCGTCGCGCTCGATCAACTGCTGGTAGCTAGTGGGGAAATCGCCGAAATCGGGCGACTCATCGTTGAGCAGATCGTCCGCACCAACCTCCTGCGCGGCACCGTCCAAGGCGAGTAGCAGCGCCGCCGCGGGTTCGTGCGACGACCGCTCCGGCGATGATCCATTGGTGGCGCGCAGTGACATGGTACCCTGCTTCATGGTATCCCGAACTTTCGGCCAGTCGGAGCGCGAGGGCAGCGGGGCGGTTCCACCGCGAGTGCGCGGCGCGTGGGCAATAGACAGGGGGACGGACTGAAGATCGCGCGCCTGCGTTCCGTGTTTAGCCCGGTAGTTGTACTACGCCGCGCGCCCTGATGCAAGGGAGTCCTACGGACAAAGACTAGGTAATAGGTCATG
>CADCWN010000379.1 GCA_902806415.1 uncultured Thermomicrobiales bacterium
CGCCGCCACCACTCGCG
Organism: uncultured Thermomicrobiales bacterium; assembly: GCA_902806415.1. Classification (GTDB taxonomy): domain Bacteria; phylum Chloroflexota; class Chloroflexia; order Thermomicrobiales; family CADCWN01; genus CADCWN01. Next base: position 18 of record CADCWN010000379.1, read on the forward strand.
CATCTCGCCCCCGCCCCCGCGCCCGCACCCCAGCACACCATTTGCAAGCGATCATCATAGCACCGGCGCGCGCAATGAGGGCCGTCGGGGCGCATAGGTCGGTCGCCGATCGCCCTCGCGCGCAAGCCCTGTCGAACGGGTGGCACCAGGAGGCGCGCTGATCGGGCATCTGGTACCATTTTGCCCGACCCGGACAAATCCGGTGCTATCGGCGCGAACGTAGCTTTTAGTAGGGATCGCTCGCCCGGCACGGCGTCACACAGGCGCGGGCTGCGGCGGGATGCTCCCGGCGGGACGAGGGGCGGGGTGGACCACGCGGGAGACGATGAAGCGTTGCTCGCGCGCCTCGCCAGCGGCGATCGGGCCGCGCTCAGCCCGCTGTACGACCGCTACGCCGGCCCGGTCTTCGCGCTGCTCCTGCGGATCGTCGCCGACCGCGCGGCCGCCGAGGATCTGCTGCAAGAGGTGTTTGTGCGCGTCTGGCAGCGGGCCGGCACCTACCAGATCGGGCGCGGCAGGCCGCTGACCTGGACCCTGGGGATCGCGCACAATCTGGCGATCGACGAGGTGCGCCGCCGCCGCCGCCGACCCCAGGGAGTCGATGAGCGCGAGGCGGGGCAGGCCGAGGATCTGCTGGCGGGCTTGCCGTCGGCGGAGGCGAGCCCGGAGGAGCAGGCATGGGCGCGCCAGCGCCGCCAGCAGATCGGCGCGGCGCTCCGGCAACTGCCCCCGGCGCAGCGGGCGATCATCGAGCTGGCCTACTTCGAGGGCTACACGCAGTCGCAGATGGCCGAGCGACTCGGCGAGCCGTTGGGGACGATCAAGACGCGCCTACGACTCGGCATCCAGAAGCTCCGCGAGATCTTGCGCGGCCAGGAACTCGAACGCGATCTCGGCTGAACCATCCTCCCCGGTGCGATGCCGCACGGGCACAGACCATCGTTGCAGCCAGCGAATGAGCCACGGAATCGAAGGTCACAACGTGAACGATGACACGACGCACGAGACGCTGAAAGACCTCCTCCCGGCCTACGCGATCGGCGCGCTCGACGAGGCCGAGGCGCGGCCTGTCGCCGACCATTTGGGCGAATGCCCCGCCTGCGAGCAGGAACTCGCCGCGTTGCGCGAGACGCTGGCGACGCTCGCATTCAGCGCGCCCGCCGCCGTACCCGCGCCCGGCGTGCGGGCGGCGCTCCTCGATCGCGTCGAGCGATTGGCGGCGACCAGTGGCGCGACCCCGCCAGTCATTGCCCCCACAAGCCCGCCAGCGGCCCTCTCTGTCGCGCCGCGCAAACTGCCGAGGCGCGTCGGGCAGCTGCATCGCGCGCGGATCGGCCTGGCGGCGCTCGCGGCGGTGCTGGTCCTCGGGCTGCTCGGGTGGGGCATCCTCGCGCAATCGCGCCTGAATACGGAGCGGCAGCAACTCGCCGCCGAGCGCCAGCGGGCCGAGCAACTGGCGGCGCAGGCCGGTCAACTGACCATTGCCAATGAACAGTTGGTCGCGCAAACGCGCCAATTCCCCCTCGTCAACACCCTGCTGAACAAGCCCGAGGCGGCGTACCCGGTCTCCGGCCCGACCGTGACGGACTATGGGTTGCCGGCCGCCGGGTATGTCTACGTCGATCCGACGAGCAATATCGGCCTGATGCTGACCTACTGGCTCCCGAAGATCGGCGCGGACCAGCGGTTCCAGATCTGGCTTGTCACGCCGGAGGGGCAGCGCGATAGCGGCGGGCTCTTCTCGGCGGACGCGCGCGGCAACGCCCATGTCGTCATCAACGCGCCCGAGCCGTTCGCCAAGTACAAATCGGTCGGCGTGACCGTCGAGCCCGCCGCCGGCAGCACCGGGCCGACCAGCCCGCGCGTCTGCGGGGGGGATATACGGTAGTCGTGGGTCGTGGGTCGTGAGAACTCACTTCTGGCGGCTACTGTTTCGCGGGCCAAGTTACTCGTGGCAGTCAGTTCTCACGACCCACGACCCACGACCCACGACCCACGACTACCCCCCGCAACTTCTCCGGGTTGACGACGATCGCGATCCCGGCGATGCGGCCGTCGGCAATGTCAAGGGTCACGACGCTGTACGGTTCCCCCGCGAGCAGGGCGACGATGCCGGGCTGGCCGTTGATCGCGGTCGGGTGGTAGGTCGCGCCCTGGGTCGAGCCGAACTCCACCAGCTTCAGGAGGAAGGCGGCGACCTTCTCAGCGCCGTGGACCGGCTTGCGGGCGGCCTGGACCTTGCCGCCGCCATCCGACCAGAGGGTGATCTCGGCGGCGAGGGTGGCGATCAGCCCCGGCAGATCGCCGACCGTGCAGGCGCGCATGAATTCGCCGGTCAGCCGTTCGCGCTCCGCCGGGTCCGGGGCGAAGCGCGGGCGATTGGCGGCGACATGCTCCCGCGCGCGGCGGGCGAGTTGGCGGCAGTTCGGCGCGCTCTTGCCGACGATCGGCGCGATCTCCGCGAAGTCGTAGCCGAAGACATCGTGCAGGAGGAAGACCGCGCGCTCGACCGGGTTCAGCCGTTCCAGCACCACCAGGAAGGCGAGCGAGAGGGTGTCGGCCAGCGCGGCCCCCTCGGCGGGATCGTCCGCGCCGCCCGTCACGATCGGCTCGGGCAGCCACGGCCCCACATACTCCTCCCTCCGGACGCGCGCCGAGCGGAGATGGTCGATGCAGAGGCGGGTGATCGTCGTGGTGAGCCAGCCCTTCGGCCCGGCGACCGTCGGTGCCCCCTCGTCGTGCGCCCGACGCCAGCGTAGGTAGGTCTCCTGCACCATATCCTCCGCATCGGTCGCCGCTCCGAGCATCCGGTAGGCGATCGAGAAGAGGAGACGACGGTACTGCGTGAACTCATCCTCGTGCGCCGACATCGCCATCGCGTTCGCCACCCCCACCCTCGCGCCTATCTCGATCGGGCATCCTCGGGCCACACCATAGCAGCATGTAATTGATCAGGATGGCTGGCGGTTGAGACCGCACCTCGCGGGCGACTGCGGTCGCCGCGAAGCCTGCCTACGCAGGCTGGGAAGCGACGCAAACCTAACCGCCGCAGGGCGGTCATCGTGCCGTTCATCGGTATTCGTGGCCCTCAGGTCCCCAGGCGCGGTCTCAACCGCCAGCCAGCGTCGGCAGCGACTGGCGCGTTAATCCTATCCATAATCATCCCTCCCGACTATGCGGTCGCCGCCAGCGCCGCGCGTGTCGGCACGGTGGCGAGGATCGTCTCGGCGGCGAGTTTGGCGCTCGCCAGCGCCGCGTCGGTCAGCATTCCCGTGGTACCCACCCAATCGCCCGCGACGTAGAGTCCGGGGACGCCGGGGACCGCCGGGCCGGGCCGACCGGCCAATCCGCCACCCTCCGCCGTGACGAGCGCGTGCGCCACCGTCATCCGCGGCAGGAAGCGGCGCGCGACGACGCGCTCGCGCCAGCCCGGCTGCACCAGATCGAGCAGCCATTCGAGCTCCCGCCGATCGGCCTCCGGCTCCGTCCGCTCATCCGCGCGCAAATACTTGCCGACGTGGATAACCGCCCCACCGGCGGGCGCGAGACGGGCGACCGCCGAGTGGACCGAGAGGTAGAGCGGGCGGTCGATCCCGAAGGCGAGGTTCGCGGCGGGGACCGGCAGTGCGCTCAGGCCGAGATCGAGGCAGGCCATCTCGACCGGGATCGCCCGCCCCGCCCAGGACGACAGCGGGATATCTTGCGCGTCTCCGACGAGCGCGGCGGCACTCGTCGGGTCGGTGGCGACGATCACCGCCGCCGCATCGATCACGGTGCCGTCGTCGAGTCGCACGCCGCGCGCGGCACCGCTGCCGATCTCCCGCACGACCTCGACAACGCGCGTATCGGCGGCGGGGCGGACACACGCCGCCACCGCCGCATCGCGCAGGCCATCGATCAGGGTGCGCCAGCCGCCATCGATATAGTCCACATTGCCGAGCAACCCCAGCTTGGTCTGCGCCAGGGCGTCCCCCACGCTCAGGCGTTCGCTGTCAGCAGAATAGGTGGTCGTACGGACGAGCATCAGCACGAGTTGGCGTAACTCCTCGTGGCGGATCGTGCGGTCGAGCCAGCGGCGCAGCGGGACGCCGCGCAACGGTTGGGTATCGAGTCGGAGCAGGCGCGGTAGCAGGGTGAGGTATTCGCGCTTCGCCCCGCCCGAGAGGAGCTTCGTCGCCAGGATCGAGCGCAGCCCGGTCGGCAACGGCTGAAGCCGCCCCCGGGCGAAGCCATAGCCGGACTGTTGCGGGGCTTTCCCGTGCCAGCGCACCCCGAGTTCGCGCAAGATCGGCGCGGCGGCACCGCCCCGGTAGAGGGCGTGCGGCCCCATGTTAAGCGTGTAGCCGTCGCGCTCGGTCGTCCGCGCCCGCCCGCCAAGCTCGCGCGACTTCTCGTAGAGCGCCACCGCGCGCCCCGCCCGCGCCAGGATCGTCGCCGCCGTCAGCCCGGCCAGCCCGCCGCCGATGATCGCCACCCCGACGCCCCCTTGCTCCTCGATCGCGTTCATTGCTCGCCTCCTTCATGTGCTACCGGGCAGCGTCGCCCGTCTGCACAGGAGACGAGGGGGCGGGGGAAAGTGTGACACTCTGTGCAGGATACATCGCCCGGTTCGCGCCGGTTTATACTACCCCCACACCGCGCAGCACCGTAGCGACAGGAGCGCCCGATGACCGCCACTGCACAGCCGCAGACCTCGCCCGACATCCAGCGTCGCCTCTTAACGTTCGCTGAGTTCGATCTCATGAAAGAGGCTGGCATCTTCGCCGACGATGAGCGCGTCGAATTGCTCGATGGGGAGTTAGTCGCGATGAGTACGGTCGGCGGGCGTCATGTGCGCGTCATCAATCGCGTCGCCGGGACAATTGGTCGACTGGACGATGCCGACCTGGAGATCAGCGTGCAGAACCCGCTGCGGATCGGGGAGCGCGCGGAGTTCCTGCCCGACATCGCCGTCCTCCGCGCCGCGCCAGAGAGCAACACTGTCCCGACCGCCGCCGAAGCCTTACTCGTGATCGAAGTAGCGGACTCGTCCCGCAGCTACGATCGCGCGGTCAAGATCCCGCGCTACGCGGCGGCGGGGATCCCGGAAACCTTGCTCGTCGATCTCGTCGAGGATCGGATCGTACGCTACACGGAGCCCCGCGAGGAGGGCTATCGGCAGGCCGTCTGGGCAGGGCGAGGCGAGCGACTGGCATCAACAATCCTTCCCGGCCTCGAGCTAGACTTGGACGTCATTCTCGGTCCACCGCGCGCGGGAACAACCTCGACCGCGAACAGCCATTCGTGAGGTTCCGACGGCGATAGGAGGACACGATGAGTATCGCAGTACAACCCGAGGCAGAAGTCACGGTGCAGCGTCGCCGCCTGACGTTCGCCGAATTTGATCGCATGAAGGAGGTCGGGGTTTTCACCGAGGACGACCGGATCGAATTACTCGATGGAGAGTTAGTTGCGATGAGCACGGTCGGCGGGAAACACACCGGCTGCATCATCCGCTGCGATCGGCGGCTGCAGCGCGCGATCGATCCGGCCTTGCTGATCAGCGTGCAGAACCCGCTGCGGATCGGCGGGCAGACGGAGTTCCTGCCCGACCTGATCGTCTATCGCGGTGACGAGAGTAGCAATGAGATCCCGACCGCAGAACAAGTCTTGGTCGTGATCGAGATAGCCGACTCCTCGCGTAACTACGATCGCGCAACGAAGATTCCCCGCTATGCGGCGGCGGGTATTCCGGAGGCCGTGCTGGTCGATCTCACGGAGGATCGGATTATTCGCTACACGGAGCCGCGCGGGGACGGGTATCGGCAGATCACCCTGGCGGGTCGCGGGGAGCAACTGCCGTCGGCGATCCTCCCCGGCCTGATCCTCGATGTCGATGCCATCCTCGGGCCTCCGGCGCAGGGGCAGTAGGCCGAGCGGCAAATGCGACGGCGGGCCGGGAGTATTCCCCCGGCCCACCGTCAGGCTCGTTTCTTCACCCTCCCTTGTAGGGGAGGGTCGCCGCCCGCAGGCGGCGGGGAGAGGTCTTAGTCCTTGACCTCCCGGAACTCGCCCTCGACCGTGCCGTCGTCGCCCACGCCACCGGCGGTCGCGCCGGCCGGCTCGGCGGCCTCGGCCTGGTCGTACATCACCTGGCCGATCTTCGAGAGGGAGGCGGTCAACTCCTCGTAGGCCGGGCGCAGGCGGTCGGCGTTGTCCGGGTCGTTCTGCATGATCTCGCGGACCGCCGCGATCTTCTCCTCAACCTCGGCCTTCGTCTCCGCCGGGACCTTGTCGCCGTGCTCCTGCAAGACCTTCTCGGCCTGGAAGGCCATCGTCTCGGCCTGGTTCCGCAACTCGATCGCCTCGCGCCGCTTGGTGTCCTCGTCGGCGTGGATCTCGGCGTCGCGGACCATCTGCTGGATCTCGGCCTCGCTCAGGCCGCTCGACGCGGTGATCGTGACCTTCTGCTCCTTGCCGGTCGCCTTGTCCTTCGCCGAGACGTTGACGATCCCGTTGGCGTCGATGTCGAAGGTCACCTCGACCTGCGGCACGCCGCGCGGCGCGGGCGGGATCCCGTCGAGGACGAAGCGGGCCAGCGACTTATTCTGCGAGGCCAGCGGGCGCTCGCCTTGCAGGACGTTGATCTCGACCTGCGTCTGGTTCTCCGACGCGGTGCTGAACGTCTGCGACTTGTTGGTCGGGATCGTCGTGTTCCGCTCGATCAGCGGGGTCGCCACGCCGCCCAGCGTCTCGATGCTGAGGGTCAGCGGGGTCACGTCAAGCAGCAGGACATCCTTGACCTCGCCGCCGAGGACGCCCGACTGGATCGCCGCACCGATCGCAACCACCTCGTCGGGGTTGATCCCCTTGTGCGGCTCCTTGCCGAAGAACTGCTGCACCTTGCGCTGCACCGCCGGCATCCGCGTCATGCCGCCGACCAGCAGCACCTCGTCCACGTCGCCCTTGCTGTACTTGGCGTCGGTGAGGGCGCTCTGCATCGGGGCGAGGGTCCGCTCGACCAGATCGTTCGTCAACTGCTCCAGCTTCGAACGGGTCAGGCTGACGTTCATGTGCTTCGGCCCGGAGGCGTCGGCGGTGATGAACGGGAGGTTCACCTCGGTCTGCTGTAAGGTCGAGAGCTCGATCTTCGCCTTCTCCCCCGCCTCCCGCAGGCGCTGGAGGGCCATCCGGTCCTTGCGGAGGTCGATCCCCTCCTGCTTCTTGAACTCGTCGGCCAGGAAGTCGATGATCTTCTGATCGAAGTCGTCCCCGCCGAGGTGGGTGTCGCCGTTCGTCGCCTTGACCTGGAAGACCCCTTCCGAGAGGTCGAGGATCGAGATGTCGTAGGTGCCGCCGCCGAGGTCATAGACCGCGACCTCCTCGTCGCCCTGCTTGTCGAGGCCGTAGGCGAGGGCCGAGGCGGTCGGCTCGTTGACGATCCGCTCGACCTCCAGGCCGGCGATCCGGCCCGCGTCCTTCGTCGCCTGGCGTTGGCTGTCGTTGAAGTAGGCCGGCACGGTAATCACCGCGCGGTCAACCTTGTCGCCCAGGTAGGCTTCGGCGTCGGCCTTCAGCTTCTGCAGGATCATCGCCGAGACTTCCTGCGGCGAGTAGGTCTTGCCGCCCAGGGTCACCTGCACGTCGCCGTTCGGCGCGGCGCTGATCTTGTACGGGACGAGCTTGATGTCGCGCTGCACATCCGGGTCGCTGAACTTGCGGCCCATGAAGCGCTTGATCGAGGAGACGGTGTTCTCCGGGTTGGTGACCGCCTGCCGCCGGGCCAGCCGGCCGACGAGGCGCTCGCCGGACGGGCTGATCGCCACAACCGAGGGGGTCAGGCGCTCGCCCTCGGCGTTCGGGATGACGGTCGGCTCGCCACCCTCGATCACCGCGACGACCGAATTGGTCGTGCCAAGGTCGATACCAATTGCGCGTGCCATGATCTGTGTTCCTCCGTGTCGGTAGAGAGTCATCAGTCGTCGGTCGTCAGTCGTCAGAGCGTAGTCGGTAGTCGGTAGTCGGTAGTCAGTGGGTGGTTACGCCTGGAGTTCTTCGAGGGCGGGCGGGGCGTCGCCGACGATCACCATCGCGGGGCGCAGGGTGCGACCGTTGAGGGTGTAGCCGCGCTGGTACTCCTCCGCGACGTGGGTGCCGCTGCCGCCGATCGCCTCGTGCAGAGCCGGGTCGAACGGCTGGCCGAGCGCGTCGATCGGGGTCAGCCCCTGGCGTTCCATGATCGCGCGGAATTTCCGCTCGACCAGTTGCGCGCCCTCGACCCACTTGCTCTCCGCCTGCTCGGGCGGCACGTTGGCCAGCGCCCGCTCCAGGTCGTCCAGCACCGGCAGGATCTCTTTCAGCAGCGCGCCATTCGCGCCGCGCAAGATCTCCGCCCGCTCTCCCTCGGTGCGCCGCCGGTAATTCTGGAACTCGGCGGCGGCGCGCTTCCAGCGGTCCTCGAAATCGGCCGCACGGGCACGCGCCTCCTCCAGCTCGTCGGGAGTCTCGACGGCGGTGCCGCCGCCATTCTCGTTCACGGGGTCTTCGCGTTCGTGCTCAGTCATCGTCCCTGTTCCACTCCTGCCGTATCGTCATCCGCCGTCATCCAGACTCAGCCGCTCGCCTCCCCGCCAGCGCGATAGAAACGACCGACGAGATCGCTCATTAATCCCGCCATGTGGCGCACCGAGCCGATCGAGCGCTCGTAGGGCATTCGGCGCGGCCCGATGACACCGACCAGGCCGATCACCTCGCGCCGCACGCCGTAGGTCGCCACGACGATCCCGTACTGCTGCAGCTCGTTCGCGCTGTTCTCGGAGCCGATGAAGACCTGCACCTCATCCGGCGAATCAGGCTGCACCTGCGGCAGCAACGCGCTCAGGAAACCGCCGCCGCGCAACAACTCCACGATCTGCCCGGCGGCCTGCCCCCCCGCGAACTCCGGCTGCAAGAGCGCGTGTTCGAGACCGGCGTGCTGGACATCCAGCGAGGTGGCGTTGTCCAGTTCGCGCAGCCGCTCGGCGATCTGCTCGGCCACCAGCAGGCCGAGTCCCGCCTCGCCATCGGCCAGCGCGTCGATCTCCGCCGCACCGAGTCCGGCGCAACGGGCGTTCAGTCGGTCGCTGAGTTGCCGAAGGTCCGGCTGCAGCACCGCCTCGTGCCAGTGCAGGAACGACTGCTTGACGCCGCTCTCCTGGGTCACCAGCACCAGCAGGACGACCTGATCCTGGATGCCGATCAGCTCGAAGTGCTTCACGCGCGCCGTCTGCGCCCGCGCGCGCGGCGCGGTGACGAGCGAGACGTTGCCGGTGTTGCGCGCCAGCAGGGTGACGGCGAGTTGCATCCAGCCTTCGAGTTGCGCCTCGACCTGGCGGAACTGGTGGCTGATCATCATCTGCTCGGACGGCGCGAGGCGCGGGTCCCCGATCAGGTGCTCGACGTAGTAGCGGTAGCCGCGGTCGGTCGGCACCCTGCCGGCGGAGGTGTGCGGGTGGTCGATCAGCCCCGCCCGCTCCAGCTCGACCATCTCATTGCGGATCGTCGCCGAACTGAACGGCAGCGCGTAGCCCTCAACGAGCGCCTTCGAGCCGACCGCCTTGCGGGCGCTGACATATTCGTGAATGATCAGCCGGAGCAGTTGCTCCTGGCGCGCGGTCAGCCGCTGCACGATCCCCGCCTCCACACTGTTAGCACTCTCAACCGGCGAGTGCTAACGCGGTAGATCATAGCAGTTGACACCGGCGGTGTCAAGGTTGCTTTAGGTTTTATGACAATTTGCCGGGCGGGGTCGAAGGTCGAAGGTCGAAGGTCGAATGAACTTGGGGCATTGGGGGAAGTCTCTCACAGTGGGATGTAGGGGCGTATTGCACACGCCCGCACGTCGGCCTCCCGCCTACCTCTACAGCGGCCCCAGCGTGGGCGGGCGTATGCAATACGCCCCTACATCCCACCCCCCTACCCGGCGGCACATGCCCGCGTGTCCCCCGGCGCTCCCGCGCTCACTTGTCACTCGCCACTCGCCACTCGCCACTCGTCACTCGCCCACTGGCCCACTGAAGCCTGACGCCCCATCATCACCAGCCGCTATAATGGCCCGCACGATTTCGCGCGTCCGCCTGGGGGCGCTCGCCCGGCGACTCGGGCGGGCGGCGGGCGGTGATCAAGAAAGGATCAGCAACCGTGCTCTGGCCGATCACGACGACGATCAACGCGGCGGGCCACCTGGCGATCGGCGGGGTCGATCTGCTCGACCTGGCGCGCGAGTGGGGCACCCCGCTCTACCTCTACGACGAGGCGACGATCCGGGAGCGCTGCCGCGCCTTCCACGCGGCGTTCGATGCCCGCTACCCCGAGTCGGCGATCGTCTACGCCGGCAAGACCTACCTCAGCCCGGCGATCCTCGCGATCCTGCGCGAGGAGGGGGTCTGGCTCGACGTCTGCTCGGGCGGTGAGTTGGGCCTGGCGCTGCGCTGCGCCTTCCCGGCGGCGCGGATCGTCTTCCACGGCAATAATAAAAGCCCGGACGAATTGCGCCTGGCGGTCGAGGCGGGGATCGGGCGGATCATCGTGGATAACGAGCTCGAATTAGGTCGGCTGATCGCCCTCGGTGAGGAGTTGGGGCGGCGCGTGCCGATCGCCCTGCGGCTCAACCCCGGCGTCGGCGCGCACACCCACGAGTACCGCCTGACCGGCGTGGTCGATTCCAAGTTCGGCTTCCCGACGATCGACGATCAGGCCGAGCGGGCGGTGGCGCGGGCGATCGGCGCGGCCTCGGTCGAACTCCTGGGCTACCACTGCCACATCGGCGCGCACATCTTCGAGTTGGAGCCGTATCGCGATGCGGTCGCCGCGCTCTTCCGCTTCGCCGCCGAGATGCGCGACCGCCACGGTTTCATCCCCGCCGAGATCAGCCCCGGCGGGGGGATGGCGATCGCCTACATCCCGGAGGACGAGGCGCGGCAATCGGCCCCGGACCAGATCGCCAGCGTCATCGGCGACGCCCTGCGCGACTGCGCGGCGGCGGTCGGACTGCCCGCGCCGCGCACCTGGATCGAGCCGGGGCGGGCGCTCGTCGGGCAGGCGGGGGTCGCCCTCTACACCGTCGGCGCGGTCAAGGAGATCCCCAGCGTGCGCCGCTACGTCGCGGTCGATGGCGGGATGGCCGACAATATCCGCCCGGCCCTCTACGAGGCGGAGTACACCGCCGCGATCGCCAATCGCCCCGGCCCGCGCTTCCACGCTGAAGGGGGCACAGCCTCCGAAGGCGAACTCACCAGTCGGGTTGTCGGCAAATACTGCGAGTCGGGCGACCTGCTGATCCGCGAGATCGCCCTGCCGCCGGTCGAGACGGGCGACCTCCTCGCCCTGCCCGCCTCCGGTGCCTATAACCTGGCGATGTCCTCGAACTACAACCTCGCCTTCCGTCCCGCCGTCGTCTTCGTCAACGATGGCCGCGCACGCCTGACCAGGCGGCGCGAGACGCTGGACGACTTGTTGAGTGCGGAAGTGTTCGAGTCGTGAGTTGTGGGTCGTGGGTCGTGAGTGGGGTTGTGCTGGTAGAAAGGCAATTAGCTTCAGCGGACCTTCTCACGACTCACGACCCACGACTCACGACTGCCCCGGAGGCCCCATGCCCTTCGTCATCTACGCCACGCCGTTCTTCTCGGAGAATGCGACCAGGAATATCGAGGCGTTGCTCAACTTGCCTGGGGTGCGCCTCGCGGTGATCAGCCAGGCCCCGCAGGAGGAGTTGGCGACGGAGAGCCGTGCGCGGCTGGTCGGGCATTGGCGCGTGGCCGACGCGCTCGACACCGACCAATTGCTCGCGGCGGCGCGCGCGCTCGGCGAGCGGCACGGACGGATCGACCGCCTCTTCAGCGCAACAGAGCAGATGCAGGTCCAACTCGCCGAAGTGCGCGAGGCGCTGGGGATCGCGGGGATGAGCGCCGAGGTGGCGCGCAACTTTCGCGACAAGGCCCGGATGAAGACCCTCCTGCGGGAGGCCGGGTTGCCCTGCGCGCGACACCGCCTGATCGCCGATGAGGCCGAGGCGCTGGACTTCGCCAGGGAGGTCGGCTACCCGCTCGTCGTCAAGCCGCCGGATGGGGCTGGCTCCCAGGTGACCTACCGGGCGGACGGGCCGGGGGGGCTGCGCGAGGCGCTGGCGGCGATCGGGCCGGAGGTGGGGCGAGAGGCGCTGTTGGAGGAGTTCATCACCGGCGAGGAGCACTCGTTCGACACCTGGAGTATCGACGGCGAGCCGGTCTTCCACTCGCTGACCCACTATCTCCCCACGCCCCTGGACGCGATGCGCAACCCGTGGATCCAGTGGGCGGTCCTGCTGCCGCGCGAGACCGACGAGCCGCACGACGACGATATCCGCGCTGCGGCGTTCGAGACGTTGCGCGCCCTCGGGATGGGGACCGGGCTCAGCCACATGGAGTGGTTCCGCCGCGCCGACGGCAGCATCGCGATCTCGGAGGTCGCCGCCCGCCCGCCCGGCGCGCAGATCACCACCCTGATGTCGCGCGCGCACGACTTCGACAGCATCGCCGCCTGGGCGCGCCTGATGGTTTTCGGGGAATTCGTCCCGCCGGAGCGCCGCTACGCCGTCGGCGCGGCCTTCCTGCGCGGCCAGGGGCGGGGGGTCGTGCGGGCGATCCACGGCCTGGAGGAGGCCAATCGCGAGGTCGGACACCTCGTCACCGACGCGAAATTGCCGACGATCGGGCAGGTGCCCTCCCCGAGCTACGAGGGCGAGGGGTTCATCGTCGTGCGCGCCGAGGAGACGGCCGCCGTGCGCCACGCGCTGTCGCGGCTCGTCAGCCTGATCCGGGTCGAGTTGGGCTGACGCCCCGGCGGCGCGCTGTCGCTCGGATGAGATCGGCGATCGATTCGCTCCGCCCTCGCGCGGCGGTGCCGCCCCCAATGCGGGGGGTGGCACCGCTGTCATTGCTCAGTGCGCGGGCGGGATCAGCGATTGGTGAGCCACCGCCCCGACGAAGTAGCCGCTCGCCACCGCACCGGGCAGGCTCTTCATCATCGCGGTGGCGTCGCCCGCCGCGTAGACTCCCGGCACCGTCGTCTGCCCCATCACATCGACGCGGATGATCGGCCCGCCCATCATGTCGTCGATGGCGCAGCCGAGCTGTGCGGCGAGCGGGCTCGCCAGGCGTGTCGGGATGCCGGTGAAGAGGGCGTCCAGCGCGACCGTGCGCCCATCCACCAGCCGGACCCCCGCGAGCCCGTCGCCCGCGTTGAGGATCTCAGCGACCGCCTCTTCCTCGATGGCGACGCCGCGGGCCACCAGCGCATCGCGCTCGGATGCCGTCAGGTGGACCACGCCGTTGGTGAGGAAGGTCGTCGGCCCCCAGTCGGGGAGCATGTTGGCCTGATGGGTCGCGAGGGGCATCAGCGCCAGGACGCCGAGCCGCCGATCCGCGACCTCGTAGCCGTGGCAGTAGGGGCAATGGACGATCCCCTTGCCCCAGCCCTCGCGCAGGCCGGGGAGGTCGGGGAGATCGTCGATCACCCCGACCGCCAGGATCAGCCGCGCCGCCGTGTGCGTCGCGCCGCCCTCCAGCGTGACCGCGAAGCCGTCCCCATCCCGCGCGGCGGTGGCGGCGGTGCCGTCGAGGAAGGAGACGGTCGGGTAGGCGGCGACCTCGGCGCGCCCGATGCGGGCGATCTCCCCGGGCGCGCGGCCATCCTGCCCGAGGAAGCCGTGCGCGGTGTGCGCGAAGCGGTTGCGCCGCCGCCCCGCGTCGATGATCAGGGTGCGCTTGCGGGCGCGCCCGAGTGCCAGGCCGGCGGAGAGGCCGGCGTAGGAGCCGCCGACGATGATGATGTCGTACTGCATGGCGAATGCCTCCGGATGACGAATGACGAATGACCGTGGTCCCCTGTCGTGTCAGAGGAGCGCGACGAGTGAAAGGCGCGCGGGGGCGAGGGGCCGGCGGGCGGTCCCGTAGAATGGCTGCGCGGTGGTGTGGCGGGCTGGCCGAGAGGCTAACGGCCTGGGTCGTGGCCGATCCGGCGCGGGGGGCGCGCGACGGTCTGACCACCGCCGCGTTCCTTGGCAACGCAGTGATCCGTGAGTGCGACTGCTTCATGCGGTCAGGCGGCGGATCGCGATGACGTTGTCCACCACGGTGGCGACCTGCCCGCCCGGCCCGGTCGCCCGGCGCGCGGGGGTCGCGAGGCGCTCGATCTGCCACTGGGTGAGGTCCAGGTCGAGCGAGGCCAGGATTTCCTCGGGCTTGGGGAAGGGCGTACCGCGGTCCTGATTCCAGGACCAGGGCGCGATCGAGGCGTGCTCGACGATCAGCAGGAGCCCGCTGGGGGCCACTGCTCGGGCGACCGACTGCAACACCCGCGCGCGCGGGAAGTCGAACGGCGTGTGCAGGTAGAGGGCGGCGACCAGATCGAAGGTGCCAACCGGGAAGGTGCGAGCCAGATCGTGCCGCTCGCCGGTGACGCGGTCGCCGACGCCGACGGCGTTCGCGCGCTCAACGACTCGTTGCAGGGCGACCGCCGAGATGTCGACCGCCGTGACGCGCCAGCCCCGCCCAGCGAGCCAGATGGCGTCGCCACCTTCGCCGCAGCCGAGCTCCAGGGCGGTGCCCGGTTGCCGCCCGGCCACGGCGGCGGCCAGGAAGGCGTTCGGATTGCCGCTCCAGGGCTGGTCGCGGTTCTGATAGTGCGCCTCCCAGAACCGCCCGGCCTCGTCCTCGGTGCCGTGCTCGGTCGCGTGGTGCTCGTGGCCTGTGCGCTGGTGATCGTCGTTCAACGGTGTGTCTCCTCTTGCCATCTTCAGTCATATCGTCGTCTCGGATCACCGCTGCACGGAGCGGCGAACGATCGCCTGCGACGCTGCGCCCGGGCAGCGGGGACCGAAACCCACGCGAATGGCACGTAGGATGGTGGAGAACATCGAATAGGTTCGGTGCGATCGTGCGGGCGGGCGGGGACGGACTAACCGTCAGAAATGGCCTCGCGGCCAATGCCCGCCGCCCACTCGGCGTGGCGCCGCCCGAAGTCCGCCGCGAGTTCGGCGAGGGAGATGCTGGCGAGGCGGCGGCGGAGCAGCGCCTCGGCCTCGGCGTAGAAACCGTCGAGCACCTGATCGACTCTGGCCGCGAGGAGGCAGCCATCCGGTTCCGGCTCGCGCGCCGCCACGAGATCGCCGCGCTCGCCGAGCGCCGCATAGATTTCGCCGAGCGAGATCGCGGCGGCGGGGCGCGCGACGGTCCAGCCGCCACCATGCCCCTTGACCGAGGTGACGATCCCGGCCTCGCGCAGCCTGGCCAGGGCGCGGCGAATCACGACCGGGTTGGTGCCGAGGTGCGCGGCCAACTCCTCCGAGACCGTCGGGCGCACGCCCGCCGCAGCGAGATGGGCCAGGATGTGCAGGGCGATGGAGAGCTTGCTGTCACGTTTCATGTAACTATAATAGTTGCATGAGTGTCCGCTGTCAAGGGGGTCAGGTTGAATGGGCGAGCAGACGGCAAGGTGTGGATGACCGCTCGCTCGCCGCAGGGCTGCGGGTACGGGCTTCTCCTTGTTGATGGGGCAGATTGATGGGGCAGATCGAGGCGGGCAGGGTCGCCAGCGGGGTCGGCGAGAGGTCTCCTCGGAGCGAGGTGCTCTCTTGCCGGGTCGGACGACGACAAACGGGGCGGCAATGCCGCCCCGTTCCCGATAACTGTCGCCCGACCGCTTGCGTACCCTACGGGATACTGACCGCCGCCTGGGGGGAGTCCTCGCTCATGTACCCGTACTCGGCACCATCGACATAGAGATAGATCGAGGTCGCTCGCCCCGATTCGATCACGATCGCGGCCCCCTCGAAGTCCAAAACTTCCTCGGCGGCCATCTCCCCATCGAAGACGACCGCGCCATCGACGGACACGGTCACCCAGGCCACTTCAAGCGCCTGGATCGAGACGACATGGTTCTCGGTGATCGCCGTGGCCGCGAGCTGCACCGGCGCGGTCGTCGCGGGCGGCCGCGCGACCGCCGCCTGGGGCTGCGACGCGATGGGCGCGGGGGCTTGCGTCGCCGGGCGCGCGGTCGGGCTCGCCTGGGCCACTGTCGCGGTCGCCGGTGGGGCGGGGACGGTCGGGGAAGGCGGGCGGGTCACCGTGGGGGTCAGCGCGAGGATCGCGGCGCTGACATCGATCGTCGTCGGCGTCGGCTGGCTCGGCGTCACCGTCGGCAGGACGGTGTCGGAAATGGCGAAGAAGGCGCTGTAGAGCCAGGCGAAGATCACGGCGGAGATGACCACCACGAAGGCGATCAGCGCGAAATTCGGTGCCCAATGCGAGGGCACCTCCATCGGCCGCACCGCCGGAACCACCTTGAAGCCGCCGCTGACACCGCCGCGCAACTCATCGAAATAGGCGATCGCGTCGTCGGGATCGAGGTGGAGATATTGCGCGTAGTTACGGACGATGCCGCGCGAATAGACCCCCTCGGGGAGCGCGGCAAAATCCTCGTCTTCCAATGCCCGGAGATACTTGCGCGGGATCCGAATCGCCCGCTCCGCCTCGGTGAGCGTTACCCCTTTGTTCGCCCGCGCGTGTCGCAGCGCGTCCCCAAATCCTGACATCCCCCCGCCTTGCCCCATCATCGGCAGCGTGCGCCCTCTATCTCGCTGATTGTGTGTGACGGAGGGTACCACACTTCCAGCCTCGTTGTCGAAGAGTACGAGTGACGAGTGACGAATCAGTGACGGTGGGAATCACTCACGCTGTGGAAGCCCCCAGTCCCGATTCGTCACTCGTCACTCGTCACTCGTCACTCGCCTCAGCGTGCGCTGCGTCGCCGCCCGGGCATCGAGCGCGCCAGCTCCTCCTCGCGTTCGCGCAGGAGCGCGTCGAGCAGCGGCGTGGCGCGGCGCGGGCGGCGCTCGGTCCGCTCCAGCCACCCCTCATCGGTCGCGGCCCACCACGCCCCGAGACCATCGAGGCAACTCAGACCTTGCGGCCCGATCGGTTGCCCGTAGACCCTGCTGAACGAGCACCCACAACTGCCTTGCCCCCCATCCGCCGGGCGGAAGAACCGGCAATTCCCGCAGCGCTGTCCGGCGTGGGACTCCAATTCCTGGGTGCGCCAGTTGGTTTCGAGTTGGCGCAGCAACGCCTCATCGATCTGGCGCGGCGCGATCTCCGGCGGCGGTGGCGCGCTCGGCGTGGCCCGCGCCTCCGCGACCGGGAGCGGTCGCTGCATCCGCGACACTTCGGCCGACGCTTCCGCCGGGGGAGGCGCGACGTGCTTCGCCTCGTCGAGCGAGCGGATGCCCCGCTTCGGATCCTGACTCGTCGGCGGCGGCGGCTCCGGGCGCTGTCGCCCGATCGCATTCACCGTGCGCTGGCCCTCGCGCACGGGCGGCAACTCCATCCGCGTGTAGCGCCCACCCTGGGGGGCATCGTGCCAATAGCGCGGCTTGGTCGCCGACTCGCCGGACTCCAGCGGGGCGGACGACGGCACGGGAGTGCTGCTCGCCATCGGCGATTCGAGCGGCGAGGCCGATGCGCGCTCGGCGCGCGCCAACGGCGGCAACTCGCGTTCGGTCGGCGGGGACACAACCGACTCGCTCACTGCGGGCGGGAGCGGGGTGGTGATCTCGCCAGGAGGATCGGGCATGGCCGGCTCCACGGTCTGAATAACGCGGTCAACGGCCTCATCAATGATTGGGAGGGCGACCGATTCCGGCTCAGGGACGGTCGGCGATGGCGACAGCATCGGCGCGCGATCGTCCTGGCGCGGCAGCGGCTCGACGCGGGTCGGCAAATCGAGGTTCTCGCCCCCCACCCTCATCGTGAGCGGGCGCAGCGGCGTCTGCTGCACCGGTGGCGACACCCGCGAGGGCGGCGGCAGGGTCGGCGTCTGGGGGCTGCCCGGTGTCACGCCCGCGATAATACCACCGGGTGTCGGCGAGGTCGGCTGGCCACCCTCGCGACTCGGCACCATGGCGCGTTCCCGCTCCTCCTTCATGACGCGTTCCTTCTCGCGCCGTTCCAGCGCGCGGCGATGCGCCTCGGCGACGGAGGAGCGCTTGGCGGAGTTGCGATAGGGGATCCCCTGCTCATTGAGTTCGGGGTGATTTTCGAGCGGCGTATCGCGCTTCACGCCTCCATCCTTCGCTGCACCCGCTGGCTGCAATGTCCCGCCCGCTGGCACCACGACCGGGCCTTGGAAACCGCGACGGCCCCTGGCGGCGGCACCGGCGGTCGTCACCCCGGACGAGGCGAGCAGATTGACGGCGGGGATGGCGGTCCCACCCGTCACGCGGGGGATCGGCTGCGTCGGCGCGGCATCGGCGTCGTGTTGCGCCGCGTCGGGGAGATCGGCCATCTCGGGCGTCGCGAGTGCCCAATAATCTTTCCCCCAGCCGGCGCGGCAGCCGAGTTCATCCGGTCGCAGCAGGGCGACGTCATCGCGGCGTGGGTAGGCAGGATTACGGCACGAGCCGTGTTGTGCCCCAGCTTCATAGAAGCGGCACGTCCCACACTTGCGCTGTGTCACGGCGTGCATCCTTCAATTCCAAAGGTTGACGTTCCGGCGGGTTCCGGCCCAGCCACAGGCAGTCGGATGAGGATTGGATCCTCAGGCGGTCCGACTGTCCGAACAGTACCGGCGAACTTCGCCCCTATACTACCATAGCCCTCCCGGACTGAACAGGGGGATGAGACGCCTTTCCCGAATCTATTTTGCCACGGTGACAATCTCTAATTTTCGTTATCCCGATGGAGAAAAGATCGCCGATCCTCACGTTATGTCCTCTCGCGCCCCGGTCTCGATCGCCCCGCTTAACCGGGACGATCGTCCCAGGTGAACGGACGATCCGACCGCCTTTACAGACCACACGAACGGCGGCATAATGCCGCGCATATCACCACGCCGCGCGAGGCGCGCCCGCACCGCACCGGCCCGGACGAGGCCGAGTCCCCCCTTCGCCGCCACGGAGGTGTCACCGATGGATGCAGCAGACCGGACCGCTCCCCCGCACGGCCCGAGCGGCGACGAGCCGACCGTTGTGTCGCCGCCGGAAGATCGCGCGGCGACGGCGCTCGTGCCGGACTATGCCGCCCTCTACGCCCATGCTGCGGGCGATCCCGAACGCTTCTGGGGCGAGATCGCCCGCGAGATCGAATGGGAGACGAACCCGACCCAGATCCTCGCGCGGGAGGGGGCTACGCCGCGCTGGTTCGTCGGCGGGCGCGGCAATCTCACGGTCAACTGCCTCGACCGGCACCTGCACGAGTCGCGGCGTGACAAGCTGGCACTCGTCTGGCTCGGGAGGGATGGGCGGGAGCGGCGATTCACCTATGCGGAGTTCGCGCGACTCGTCTGCAAATTCGCCTCCGGGCTGAAAGAACTGGGCCTCGGCGCGGGCGAGCGGATCGTCCTCTTGCTGCCCCCGTCGCCGGAAAGCGTGGCGGCGATCCTCGCCTGCGCCCGGCTCGGCGCGATCGCCAGCCCCGCGCTGGTCAGCGCGGGCGCGGCGGGTTTGCACGCCCAGCTCGCCGCCACCGGCGTGAGCGCGATCATCGCCGCCGATGTTGAGCACGGGCGCGACGGGGCGCAGGCGCTGAAGGGACTCGTCGAGCGGACGCTCGTCGGGCTCGCCACGTCGCCGCGCGTCATCGTCTGGCGGCGGGCGGGTCGCGCGGAAGGCGCACCCGGGGTGGGTGAGATCGACCTGGCCGATTTGCTCAGGGGGGCCTCGCCGCGTTGCGAGCCGACGATCGTGGACAGCGATCACCCCTTCTTCATCCTCCCGCCGACTGGGCCGGACGACAATTCGGGCGGGGCGCGCGGGGCGTGGTTCAGTCACGGTGGGTACGCGGTCGGCGCAGCCTATACCACCCGGATCGCCTACGATCTGAAAGATGAGGACGTTTACTGCCCCCTCGGTGATGCCGACTGGTTCGCCGCGCACCCGGCGGCGCTCCTCGGCCCGCTGCTGAACGGGGCGACGATCGTCTTGCACGAGGGGATCCCCGACAGCGGCACCGTCTGGCGGACGGTGGCACGCCTGGGCGTCACGATCTTGCTCGCCACCTCGCCGACTCTCCGCCTACTGCTTGGAGAGGGCACGCCCCCCGCCGCCAAACCCACCGCCCTCCGCCTCCTGATCTGCGACGGTCCGCCGCTGGATACCGCAGGATGGTGGCGGGCCTATCGGGACATCTTGCGCGGGCAGGGCCAACTCTGCGCCAATTGGTGGGAACCGGCGATGGGCGCGCCGACGATCGGCACCCTGCCGAGTATGGATGCCAAGCCCGGCTGGCTCGGCAAGCCACTCCCCGGCATCGGCGCGACGGTCGTCGATCGGGAGGGGCGGGAGGTCAGGCCGCTCGTCCCCGGATGGCTGCATCTCGACGGCATCTCGCCGCAGCGCGCACAGAGGGACGAGTCGGCGGTCGCGCCCCCGCCGGTGACGGCCATGCGCGACGAGGACGGTTACATCACGCTCCTGGGGGAGTCGTGAGCGAGTGCTGAGTGACGAGTGAAAAGTGCCGAGTGGGGGCGGCTCACTTTGTACTTCGTCGTTCGTACTTCGTACTTGCCCTCACGACTCACGACCCCCCACTCACGACTCGATCTCGCGCCAGAGGCGATACAGGGTCGGCGCCAGGCCGACGGGGACGCCGGTGAGGGGATCGGGGACGAGGGACCAGCGTGGATCGGCGAGCAGCAGCTCGCTCGCGGCGCGGGCGAGGGTCGGGAAGTCGGTCTCGTCGGGGTTCGCGCGGAAGGCGGCGCGCAGCGCTTCTTCGAGGAGGTCGAGCGTTTCCAGGCTCTCGTCGAGGAACGCGCGGCCCTCGTCGCCGACGTACACCGCGCGGCGCTCGGGTGAGCCGAGCCGCCCGAAGGGGTGCGAGGTGTGCAGCGTGCGGAACGGGACCTCCCGCAGGCGCGCGATACTCGCCCGCGCCTGCGCGATCGAGTCGAAGTAGAGCGGCCCGCCGCCGGGGCGCGCCCCGGCCCCCTGCGCGACGTCGCCCGCGATCAGGACCCCCTCGGCCTCCCACCAGAGCGCGATCGAGTCCGCCGAGTGGCCGGGAACATGGAGGATCTGCAAGGTGACGCCCTCGCCGAGATCCATCCGGTCGCCATCGTACAGCAGGCGGTTCGGCACCATCTCAGGGCCGAAGATCGTCGGGAACCCGGCGCGCAGGGCCGTCGCGACCGCCGGTTGCTCCAGGGCGCGCGCCGCCTCGGTGTAATAGCCGTCGAGATGCTGCCGATGATCGAGCAGGAACGGCGCGCCGAGCTCGTGGATCAGGACGCCCGCGCCGGACACCGCGACGGCGGCGGCATTCCCACCGGCGTGGTCCCAATGGCCGTGCGTGTTGATGATCGCCCCGATCGCCGCGAGCTCGACCCCGCGCGCGCCGAGCGCCGCGCGGATCGCCCCTTCCGGGTGGGCTGCGCCGCCGGTATCGATCAGCGTCGGGCAGGGGGCATCGATGTAGTAGGCCACCACCCGTCCGTTAGTATCGTAGCCACATTCGATCGGCGCGATGCGCGCTGACATCTCTCCCCCTCAGCTCCCCGGTCGCGCAACTCGCCGCGCGTCACAATCATTCCCGGATAGTAGCCGATTGGGCAGCGGCTGTCTCTGCCCCGTACGTCCCGATCAGGCGGGCGGGGTGGGCAGATGGGCGAGCGAGGGAGTCGTCAGTCGTCAGTCGTCCGTGGAGAGCGCCGAGTCCATGGCCGCTGGCCCGCCCCGCTCACCCCGCCCACTGGCCTTATCACGGCTCGCCCAGTATCGCCTTGGAGAAGAGGTGACGATACGC
>CADCWN010000380.1 GCA_902806415.1 uncultured Thermomicrobiales bacterium
CGCAGCGTGAAGGCGTCGGGCGAGCGCAAGCCCTGGGTCAGCGTGTCGCGTTCGGCGTCCGTGAGCGGGCGCACAAAGAGTGGTGCTTTCATGCAACGAAGCGTAGCACCCCAGCACGTTCCCTGCGAACACACTAGTCCAGTGAACTGGACTAGGAGGCGGAAAGACTACACCCGCCGGAGAATTTCGCGACCCCGAAAGTCCCCAAGCGTTGGCAGAGTCCACTAACGCAGCAGAAACCTTAGTCCACTGAAGTGGACTTCGTGGCCGCAGCCACTTAGCGCCGATTTCAATCGGCGGCACCACGCAAATAACGCCCACCGCTTGAGTGATCATTCCAATGTCTGCCAAATCCATAGTGGACCAAGCCCACCGCAGTCCCCTATCCTTGCTGCAACATAACCACCTGGATCATTAAGGAGGCGCAATGCCCACCCCGTTCACCCGCCACCTCGCCCGCCCCGCCGCCATGCTGACCCTCGCCCTGACCCTCGGGGTCGCCGCCTGCGGCCGGAGCGAACCGACGGCCACGCCCCCGCCACCGACGGCGACCGTCGCGACCGCCCGGACCGCGACAACGCCGCCAGCGACCGCTGTGGCGACCCGGACCGCCGCCTTGGTAACAGCCACACGCGCCAGCAGTTCGCCGGTCACCAGTTCACCGGTCACCGGCTCGCCGACCGCTGGCTCGCCGGTTGCGCGCACGACGGTTGCCGCGACGCCGAGGCCAACGGGGACCCCGAGCAGCGCGGCCAGCGCGGCCCCCAACCCGGCGGCGGTCACGTCGGCCTACGCCAACTTGCAGAAGCAGTCGTCCTATCATCTGGAGATCAAGGTCGATGGGCTGGGGACGATCGTGCCGCTCGGCATCGGCAACACGCTGACCTACACGATCGATGCCAACGGCGCGGATCAGAAGATCGTGATCGACGACGGCAGCGGCGTCAAGCAGGAGGGCTACAAGGTCGGCGGCAGGTTCTACTCGGTCACCAATGGCCAGGTCAGCGAGGTGACCAGCCTGCCGCTCCTCTTCACCCTCCCCGAACTCCTCTACACCAGCCTGACCGGGCCGGGCGTGATGACCTTCACAGGTGACGGGAGCGAGCAGATCAACGGGCGCGCGGCGGCGAAGTACACCGGCAGCGGCTCCGTCGCGCGCCTCGCCGTGAACCCGATCTTCGCCCTGGCGATCCCCAACGCGCAAGGCACGGTCAGCGGCCCGATCTGGGTCGCCACACCGGGCGACTTCCTCGCCGCCGCCGACCTGACGATCAATCTCACCGCGCCGCAGGCCGGCACCGCCAAGCTGCGCCTCGACGTGACGCGCGTCGGCCAGGTCGATCCGATCACCGCGCCGCGCTGAGGCATTGCATAGTCGCCAGCCGTACGCGCAAAATGCGGCGCAAGGGCGATGGGCCGGGGGATTTTGCCCCGGCCCATCGCCCTCTCATACTAACTTTGGTTGAAAATTTGTGATGTCGGCTCGCGCAGTTAGGTTTATCTTGTGCGGAGTCACAGGGCTTGTGGCCGTTGGCTCGCGAGGCGCGGCTGATGGCGATTGACTTGTTGTTTCAGTAATCCTAAACCGCGAAGGCGGGTTTCGTGACCGCAGCCCCTAGCCGGGGGTTTCAACCCCACCGGTCGCCCACCTCACCGGCTCAGGCCGTTAATCGCTATCAGCCGTTAGCCAAGCGCATACCGAGTTTTCTCCCGAAGTCGGCATCAGAGGCAAAGTAATCACAGAGCGAGGCAGAAATTAGGGCGGGGATACTGCCCGCCTCACGCCTCGACCACCAGCGGGACGACGATCGGGCGGCGGCGCGTCCCCTCCCAGAGCGCGGCGCTGGCGACCTCGCCGATCGTCGCGCCGAGGTCGCCCGGTCGGCCCACTGCGACCGCCTCGCGCACGCGGTCGCGCACCAGCGCGAAGGGGGCCGCCTGACCGTCGGCTGGCAGGAAGCCGCGCGACGCCAGCGCCGGCTCGGCCAGCAACGCGCCGGAGTCGCGCGCGATCGTCACCGTCACGAAGACGACCCCGTCGCGCGCCAGCGACTGCCGATCGCGCAGGACGACCTCGCTGAGCCCGCCGATCCGCGAGCCGGCGACGTAGACGTGCCCGGCTTGTACTTCGCCCGCGCGCCGCGCGCCGTCCGCGCCGAATTCGAGGATCATGCCGAGTCCCGCGCGCAGGATCCGGTCTGATGGGATGCCGACACTCTCCGCCAACCGCCCGAAGAGGGCCAGGTGGCGCGGCTCGCCGTGGAACGGCACGACGTAGCGCGGGCGGGTCAGGTTGAGCATCAGCTTCAACTCTTCCTGCGAGGCGTGCCCGGAGACGTGGACCCGCTCGATCGCGCTGTAGACGACGTTCACCCCCTGCCCGAAGAGGCTGTCCACGATCCGCATCACCGCTGTCTCGTTGCCGGGGATCGGGCTGGCCGAGACGATCACCGTGTCGCCCGGCGTCGGGAAGAGCGACCGATGCTCCCCGCTGGCGATCCGGCTGAGGACGGCCATTGGCTCGCCCTGGCTGCCGGTGACGACGTAGACGACCTGGCGATCGGGCAGCGCGGCGGCCTCGCCCTGCCCGATCAACGTGCCGACCGGCGGGGTGAGGTAGCCTAGTTCGCGCGCCATCGCGACATTCTTCTCGATGCTGCGGCCGACCGGCGCGACCTTGCGACCGTAGATCGCGGCGATGTCGAGGA
>CADCWN010000381.1 GCA_902806415.1 uncultured Thermomicrobiales bacterium
CGCAGCGTGAAGGCGTCGGGCGAGCGCAAGCCCTGGGTCAGCGTGTCGCGTTCGGCGTCCGTGAGCGGGCGCACAAAGAGTGGTGCTTTCATGCAACGAAGCGTAGCACCCCAGCACGTTCCCTGCGAACACACTAGGGGCGTTCCCTCGCCTCGTGAGATGGCGCAGGAGTACCTGCCCGTCGCCCGCCAGGAGGCGGCGGGCAAGGACGGCGGGGCAGTGCAAGGCCAGGCGCTCGTCGGCATCGTGCCGGGGGCGCGACAGGCACAGACGGGACCCGCGGCGCCGGGGCGGTAGCCCTCAGCGCGCCACGCCCCAGTAGCCGAAGATCTTCGCCTCGAACTCCGCGCTCCCGTACCCCGGCTGGTCGGGCGCGACGCGCGGCATCTTGCTGATCGTGGCGGCGTCGCGCGGCAGGCGCAGGCGATCCGGCAGGGTCTCGAAGGCGCGCAGCGGGATCGCCAGGCGCGCCCGGCCCAGCCCCTGCCCCTCCAGCACCCCGGCGGGCTGCACCACCACGTAGTAAATGTCGCTGGCGTTCAGATCGACGACCACATCATCCACGAGCCCCACGAGCACATCGTGCTGATCGACCACCTCCAGCGCCCGCAGCTGCTCGAACGACACCACCGGCATCGCGCCCCCCTCTCGCACACCCCGCCCGCCACCACACGCCGACGGGCATGGCCCACGATACACCACCCCCATCCCCGCCACAACCCGCACCCTCGACGACAAGCAAGCCTTCCTCGACCGTATCCAACACGATCCGGTGTATTTCCGCGATCACATGCTGGGGACCAAGCTCTGGGGTGAGCAGCGGGAGAACGCCCACGCGCTCGTCGGGACGCAGTTCGTCCACGTGCCCTCCTGCCACGCCTCGGGCAAGAGCTTTCCGGTCAGCCAGATCGCCCTCTGGTTCCTCTCAGCTACCCCAACAGTATCGTCGTCGACACGCGCCCCTGGCCGACCCGTCAGACGGCGCGACAGGCGATTTTCGAGTGAGTCGAAGTCTGCTACAACCGGCAGCGGTCAGACCCCGTGCGGGCCGAGCAGCCCCACCGTTCCGCGCAAGCGTTGGCATCGGCGCGCGGCGCGGCCCCGCACCGCCCGATCGGCCACGGCACGCATGCCCGTCGGCGCGAATCACGACCTGCGGATTGGGCGCGGCGTTCCACCGACCACGCTGTTAGCGCGGGGCGCGGCGAAGGTGGGCGACGACGTGGGCGGCATCCGGGCCGACACCCCGGAGGGTCGCCGAGACCGGGGTCCGCTGCGCCGGCAGGCCGACGAAGTAGAGCCCCCGCACCGCCGTGCTGACCCCGGCGCGCTGCCGCGGCCGCCCCGCGCCGTCGAGCGCGCCGAGCCCCGCCAGGTAGCCCATGTCCGGGCGGTAGCCGGTCGCCAGGATGATCGCGTCCACCGGCTCGCGATCCCCGTCGGTCCAGCGCACCCCCTCCGGGGTGAGCCCCGCGAAGAGGGGCCGCCGCTCGGGACGACCCGCCGCCAGGGCGCGGCGGTACGGGCCACCGTCGAGCACCACGTTCGGCTCGCGCAGTGGCAACCATGCGCCGAGCGGCAGGCGCTCGACCGGGAGCAGCCGCGCCCAGGCGTGCAGGTCATGGCCGAGGGGCCGCTGCGGCACGAGGCGGGCGGGCACACGGCTCGCCAGGGTGACCCGCGCCGCGCGCGCCACCTCGACCGCGATCTGCACCGCCGAGTTCCCCGCCCCGACGACCACCACCCGCTGGCCCCGGAACGACCCCGGCGCGCGGTAGTCGGCCGCGTGCAGGATCCGCCCCCGGAAGGCTGACCGTCCGGGGAAGACGGGCATATGGGGCCGCCCGAACGAGCCGGTCGCCGCGATCACGGCGCGGGCCAGGTGGCGCTCGCCGGTCTCCGTCGCCACGGCGAACCCGCACCCCGCCCGCTCGACCTGGGCGACGCGGGAGTGCGCGCGCACGGGAAGGGCGAAGTGGGCGGCGTAGGTACGCAGGTACGCGGCCACCTCGTCGCGCTCGGGGTAGCGGTCCGGGAACCCGGGGAACGGCAGGCCGGGCAGCCCACAGTAGCGCGCGGGGGAGAAGAGTCGCAGGCTGTCATAGTAGCGCGGCCAGGCGCCGCTTGCCACGTCGCCGGCCTCGAGGATGGCGAACTGCAGCCCCGCCCGCCGGAGGTGGTAGCCCGCCGCCAGGCCGGCCTGGCCCCCGCCGAGCACCAGGGCGTCGAGCACGGTCGCCATCGCCGCCACCCTCCCGTCGTTTCGCGCGCCGCTACGCGATCCGAGCACGCTTGTGGCACGTCGCCTCCTCGGCACGCGACGTGCCGGACCCGCTCAGGCGGCGGCCCGATCGCCGAAGATGAGGACCTTCCGCTCGAGATCGAAGACCGCGCCGGTGGTTCGCGCGAGGGGCGCGCCAAGGACATCGACGTCATCGGTCGTCGGGCGGATGATGTATTCCGCCGCCCCGTGATCGAGGATCAGCTGGATGGTGAACGCGCCAGATTCGTCGCGCCCGCGCTCGGTCCACGAAACCTGGTGGGTGGTCTGGCGGATCCGCACCTAACCCTCGGTGCGTTGTTCCTGCTGCTCGCGCATCGGATCATCCCCCCGTGCCGGCGGTCGCGGCGGGAGCAACGCCCCCACCGCAAGGAGTGCAAGGGGCATGCCAGGGTGGGCGTCGCGGACGATCCGGCGGCGGATGGCGTGGCGACCGTCATTCCCCGCGCCGTGCCACCGGGCAGTGATCGCGCCGGCGACGGCGACCGTAACGACAAGGGCGGGGGCGAGAGGCCGATTGAGGGAGCGATATTTGCGGGACACCCAGATCGGGACAGGCGCTGGGCGCGGGGGTTGCGTCAGAAAGCAAACCCTGTCCGGTGGGATGGATCCGGTTCTGATAGCGTAGCGATCTTGATCGTTGCGCGTAAGGAGACAACAGCGCCCTGGTCCCACTGCGGTGCGACTGCGGCCATTGAGCAGTCCTGGCGTACCACGCTCGGCTACCGCACCTCCCGCTGCCCGCCCTGCCGCCGCGTTTGCAACGAGCGCACGGGCACGCCCTACAACCACCCGCAGTACCCGACCGCCCTCGGCCTGCTCATCGTGCTGTGGCGGCCGTGCCACGAGCGCAGCTTGCGTGACCTGGCGGGGATTGGCCCCAAACGGGGCTTCGTCTTCGCGCACGAGACGGTCGGCGACCGGGCGGCGCGCCCTGCCCCGCCCCTCGCCGCCCGACCGCGCTATCGTCCCCGGTATCTCGGTGCCTACGGAATCGACGCAAGCGCAGGGAATCACGAAGAATAGCACGGCCGGTGCGATGCGTTACTGGTGACGGACGCAGGGCCGTACCACAACGCGATTTCCGGCCGATAGTTAAAGAAGGGGAAGGTCACGATGAGGCGACGGCGGAGCATCGGGCGGCTGGCGATCGGGGCGGGGCTTGTCGCGCTCCTCGCCGCGTGCGGCGCCGAGGGGAACGCGGGCGGCGTCGGCGGGGTGCCGACGACCGTGGTCGGGGCGACGGGGGGGCAGGCGACCGTCGCCCCG
>CADCWN010000382.1 GCA_902806415.1 uncultured Thermomicrobiales bacterium
GGAGCGAGGGAGCATAGCAGACGATGCGGGCGCTGCTCAGTGTGTCGGATAAGACGGGCGTCGTGGAGTTGGGACGCGAACTGGTCGCGCTCGGCTGGGAACTCTACTCGACGGGCAACACCGAGCGCGCCCTGCGTGAGGGCGGGGTGGAGGTCGCGGGGATTGAGCGCCTGACCGGCGTCCCGGAGATCCTCGACGGTCGCGTGAAAACGCTGCACCCGGCGGTCCACGGCGGTATCCTCGCGCGCCGCGACCGCCCGGAACATCTGGCGACGCTGTCGGAGCACCAGATCGGCCCGATCGATCTCGTCGTCTCCAACCTCTACCCGTTCGCCCGCACCGTCGCCGACTCGAACGTGGCGCTTGAAGACGCCTTGGAGCAGATCGACATCGGCGGGCCGACCCTCACCCGCGCCGCCGCCAAGAATTTCCCCGACGTGCTGATCCTGACCGATCCGGTCGATTATGCCCCGACGATCGCTCTCCTGCGCCAGGGGGCGGTGCCGCTCGCCTGGCGGCGACGGCTGGCGGCGCGGGCCTTCGCGCACGTCTCGGCCTACGACGCGCTGATCGCGCGCTATCTCCGCGCCGATCTCGACCTCAGCGCCGACGACGAGCTCTTCCCGCGCGAGATGTCGCTCGGATTGGAAAAAATTCAGGGGATGCGCTACGGCGAGAATCCGCACCAGCGCGCGGCCTTCTATCGGATGCCCGCGCCTGGCGCGCCGCCCGCCGGGCTCGCCACCGCGCGCCAGTTGCACGGCAAGGAGCTCTCCTACAACAACATCATGGACGCCGATGCCGCCTGGGGCGCGGCGACCGATTTCGCCGCGCCCTGCGTGGCGATCGTCAAGCATACGTTGCCGTGCGGGCTGGCGACGCACGATGATCTGGCCGAGGCGTACCGCCGCGCTCTGAGCGGCGACCCGGTCTCGGCCTTCGGCGGGATCGTTGCGGCGAATCGTCCGATCGACGAGGCGACCGCTGCAGAGATCGCCAAGACACACTACGACATCGTCCTCGCGCCCGACTTCGACCCTGCGGCGCTCACGATCTTGCAAAAGCGCAAGAACTTGCGCCTCCTCGCCTGCGGCGCGCACGCGCGTCTTGCGGATCGTTTGGAGGTGCGGCAGGTCCTGGGCGGTCTGCTGGTGCAGACGCCGAACGATCTGGCCGAGGATCCGGCGACGTGGCGAGTCGTCACCACGGCCGCCCCGACCGCCGCGCAGCTCGACGATCTGGCCTTCGCCTGGCGCGCGGTGAAGCACGTCAAGTCGAACGCGATCGTGATCGCCAGCGACCGCACATTGCGCGGGATGGGCGCGGGGCAGCCGAATCGCGTCACCTCCGTGAAACTGGCCGCCGACCGGGCGGGCGAGGGCGCGCGCGGCGCGGTCCTCGCCTCGGATGCCTTCTTCCCTTTCCCCGATGGGATCGAAGCGGCGGCTACGGCGGGAGTCGTCGCCATCGCCCAGCCCGGTGGCTCGATGCGCGACGAGGTCTGCATCGCCGCCGCCGATGCCGCCGGGATCGCGATGGTCTTCACCGGGGTGCGGCACTTCCGGCACTGAGCGGCGAGCGCGGTAACCCGGTGAACTATTTGCGGGCGCATTTGTGGGCGGCGCGAAGAACGTTGCGGGCGCGCCCGCAAATAGGGCGCTTCTGCCCATACCGAGATAGCTAGAATGCTCTCGCGTGACTGGTTCGCCCTGCAACTTCGCTGCGCCGAGCGCGCCGCCGCGATCGTCAACCTGCCGATCGAGGAGGCGCTGCTGCGCTTCACCGTTGTCTATCTCCGCCTGGGGCTCGGGCCGACATTCGATCCCGATGCGCCGCTTTGGCGAGAGTATTTGCGCGGGGTAGCGTCGGCGGGCGACCGTGCCGCCTTTACGGCAGCGTTCTGCGCGGAGTATGGACTGCCCCAGGCCGCCAGCCCGTTCGGCTGCTTCGGCTACACCCATGTCCCGGAGGAAGGGCGGATCAGGCTGCACTTCGTGAACGCCGACCGGTCGGGGGCCGGGCCGCTGAGCCGGGAGCGGATCCCGGTGCGCCGGGCCGAACTGCGGGCGCTCTTCGCGGAGGTGGCAGGGTGCTGCTCGTCGGTGCGGACGGTGCGCGGCAACTCCTGGCTGCACGGGATCGCGGCGTACCGTCGCCTCTACCCGCCGGAGTACGGGGCGAGCGCGCTGCCCGCGCCGATGGCGGAGGAGTTTCAGTACATGGCGCTGTGGGGGCAGTTCCTCGATCATCGGGGCGAGATTAAGGCCGCCCTGGCACGGCCGTTCCTCGCGGGGCTGGCGCGGGCACGCACGATCGATGCGTTGTCCGCAGCCGTGCCACGCCAGGTCTACGAGGCCGAGTGTGCGATCAAGCCGTTCTACTTGTTCTACGGCCTACCCGCGCCATCGGGAGGCACGCCGTGAAACGCTCGCGGCGAGGCGCGCAACCATCACCCGATGCGGCGAGGATCGCGGCATTACGGGCGCTCCCCGCAGGCTCGGCGGCGCAGCTACAGTCGGCCGTCGCGCTGCTGGGGGGCGCGCGGACGCTCGACGCGACGCGCGTGGCGCTCGTCGTGCTGACCGCCGCGCCGTATGCCGGATTGCGACCGCTGCTTTTGGAAAAGTACGCCGCGTGCGACCTCGACGGGGTGAAGCACGATCCGGGCGGGCTGATCCGCAGCGCGCTCCTGGCGACGCTGCGCCCACTCGCCTTGCCGGACGATACGCCCCTCCTCGAACGCGCCGCGACGACCTACGAATTCCTCTTCGGCGAGGCGACCGGCGATCTGCGCGCCGCCGCGCTCCTCACACTTAACGAGGTCGATGATCGACTGGCGGCGTACCACTGCGTGCGCCTGCTGGTCGATCAGTACACGTCGATCATGTCCGGGGAGCCGGCCCTCACCGCCGCCCGGATCCTCGCCGCGCAGGGGCAGCTCTTGCCGCTCTACGCCTATGTCACGCAGGTGGCGCGCACGGTGGCCGATGTGACGGCGGAGTGCCTGCGGAGCCTCACCGCCCTCCCCGCATCGCTCCTGCCGCCGCTCGTCGCGCGCTACCGGGACAGCGAGGATGAGATCGTGTTGCTCGGCCTCTTCGATCTGCTCCTCGCCCGCGACGATCGCGATGAGCAGCGCGATGCGATCCTCAACTTTCTAGGGACGACAACGCTCCACAGCATCTATCGCTACCTCGTCAGTGCGCTGATCGCGGGGCGCGATGACGCCGCGATCAGCGCGCTCGCCGATCTCGCCGAGACGGAGCGCGACCCGGAGAAGCGGGTGATTCTGCGCGAAGCACTGGCGTTGCGCTGAACGTGCCGTCGCGACCGGCCGTGGGCGATGGTGGGCGCATAACGAGGAACGGCGCGACGAGCGACGGATCAGAGCTTGATAATCCCGCGCTGTAGCGCCTGGCTGACCGCCTCGGTGCGACTATCGACGTTGAGCTTCTGGAAGAGGATGTTGGCGTGGAACTTCACCGTCCGCTCGGTGATGAAGAGATCCTTGGCGATCTCCTTGTTTCGGTAACCCTTCGCCATCAGCCCGAGCACCTGCATCTCGCGCTCGGTCAGGGTCTCCTCGCGCTCGCCGCGCAGGAGATCGCCGACGCGGTTGAGCAGCTTCGTCGCCACGGCGGGTTGCAGGAGTGAGCCGCCGCTGTGGACGACGCGCACCGCGTTGAAAATCTCGTCGCGCGGCACGCCCTTCAGGAGGTAGCCGCGAGCCCCCGCCTGGACCGCCTGGAGGATTCGCTCGTCGGTGTCGTATGCGGTGAGGACGAGGATACGCGTGTCGGAGCGCTCGGCGGTGATCCGCTGTATCGCCTGCACGCCGTCGAGACCCGGCATCTCCAGGTCCATCAGCACGACATCGGGCCGGTGCGCGGCGACCTGCGCCACGGCCTCCTGCCCGTCGCCGGCCTCGCCGACAACCTGCATGTCGGCTTGCGTGCCGAGCATCATCACGAGCCCCGCGCGCACCACCGGGTGGTCGTCAACGACGAGAATCCGAATCATCATCACACCACTCACCATCGGCAGTCGTCAGTCGGGGAGCGGAGAGTACCCGACGAATTGCCCGCTCCCCCCGTTCGACCGCCCCATTTGGCATCAGTATACGCCATTGATGCTGACCGCCGCTTCGTCGCCCCCCTGCTCCGCCTGCCGGCCGCCGTTCTCCGTGTTGGGCAAGGGCACCCTGACGCGCACACTGGTCCCCTCATCGGGGGCGCTGTCGATCTGCAACTTGCCGCCGAGTAGGGCGACGCGCTCGCGCAGGCCGACCAGGCCGAAGCCCCCGGTGACGCCCGCGTCGCGCGGCGCGGCCGGGTCGAAGCCGACGCCATCGTCGGTGACGGCCAGCAGCAGCGAACCGTCCCACCGCTTGAGGGTCATGTCCACCTGCGTCGCGTGGGCGTGCTTCCCGATATTGCTGAGGAGCTCCTGCGCGATCCGGTAGAACCCGGCCTCCAGGTGCGATGGCAACCGCCCTTCGATCTCGTGGACGCGGAAGCACCCCTCGACGCCATATTCGCGCCCGGCACTCTCCAGCAGCTGGTCGAGCGCTTCGGGGAGGGTCTGATCCTGCAGCGGCGCGGCGCGCAGGTCCATCACCGAGCGGCGCGCCTCTTCGAGATTCGCGCGGGTGACCTCCATCCCCCGCCGCACCTTCTCGCGCGCTTCCTGCACGCGGTGCGGATCGTCCAGCAGCGCATCGGCGACTTCGAGTTGCAGGGTGACAGCGGTGAGCCCCTGCGCGAGGGTGTCGTGGATCTCGCGCGCCAAGCGATTGCGCTCCTCCGCCGTCGCCAGTTCGCGGCTGCGAGCGTAGAGGCGTGCATTCTCCACCGCCAGGGCGGCGGTGTCGGCGATCGCCTCAACGAGTCGCGCCTGCGCCTGGGTGAAGTGATAGCGATCCACCAACGCGGCGACGACCGCCACGCCGAGTGGTCGCCCCTTGGCGATCAGCGGCACCGCCAGCAGTGACTTCAGCCCGAGCAGGCGGACAAGTGCCTTGTTCGTGCGCGGATCGTGCGCGGCGTCGGCGGTCATCTGCGCGTGGCCGCTGGTGATCGCCTCGCGCAGGAACGCCTCGTCGGCCAGCGCGATCGGTAGCTCGGCGGCGGGGCCGGTCAACGGGCCGCCGTGGTAGCCGACGCTGGCGCGCGGGACGAGTTGCGCGCCGGCGTCGTCGAGGAGATAGACGCCGCAGGAGAGGCCATCGACCGCGTCCGAGAGCCCGCGCGCCACGATCCCCAGGACCTCGTCGAGGAGGAGGGAGGAGGTGGCGGCGGTTGTCACGTCAAGGATACTGGTTAATTCCTGCTGGCGGCGTCGCTCGGCCTCGAAGAGCCGCGCATTCTCGATCCCGAACGCGAGCCCGTCGGCCAACGTCTGCAGGATGGCCACGTCGTCGGCATCGAACGCGCCGCGCCGCGCACTCTCCACGTTCACGACGCCGATCAGCCGGTTGCTCAGGACGATCGGGACCGCCAGTGCCGCCCGGCTATCGGCGACCGAAGCCGTCCGCAGGAATTTCGGCTCGCGCGAGACGTCGTTGATCAGCACCGGTTGGCGCGTCGCGGCTGCGAGGCCCACGATATGCGCGCCGACCGGGATCCGCAGCCCGAGATCGGTCGGGCCGTCGCCGCGATTCGCCTGCGCTTGCACGACGAGATCGTCCCGCTCGGGATCGAAGAGCAGGATGCTGACGTGGTTGTAATCGAAGCGGTCGCGCATCGTCGCGGCCACCTGTGGCAGCAGGTATTCGACCTCGCGGATCGAGACGAGCGAGCGGCTGATCTCGTTGAGCGCGCGCAATTGCTCGACGCGGCGCTGCTCACCAGCATAGGCGCGCGCGTTCTCGATCGCCACCGCGCAGCCACTGGCGACCGCGCTGAGGAGGGTCGCATCCTCGACGGTATAGCAGGATGACGGGCTCGCGAGGACGATCGCGCCGAGGAGTCGGCCGCCGATCGTCATCGGTACGCCGAGCCAGGAGAGCGGCCCTTGCTTGAAGCGCGGTGAGCCCTGCACGCCGCGCTGACGACACTCCGCCCAGTAGTCGTCGGTGAGGATCGGGCGACCCTCGGCCATGACCGCCTGCGAGAGGCCGTGGACGATCGGTTGCCCCTCGCGGTCGCGCGCCCGCGCGCCATCGATATACCAGCGCCGCGCGACCAACGCCTCGGTGGCCGGATCGACGAGCGCGACGTAGAAGGTGGCCGTATCGAAGAGGCGGGAGCAGCCGAGGTAGATCGCCTCGTAGAGGCTTTCCACATCGAGAATCGCTGTCAGCGCGCGGAGCAGATCGTTGAGGGTCGTCAGTTGCGACAGCCGCTCCTCGCGGCCCATCAGCAACTGGGCGTTATCGACCGCCACGCCGATCTGATCACCGATCGAGCTCACCAGTGCGAGGTCGCGCGCACGCTCCTCCCGGTCACGAGTCGCCGTGCCGAGGACGTTGAGCACGCCCAGGATCCGATCCTTGGCGCGCAGCGGGATCCCGATGTAGCGTACCTCCGCGTCGTTCTCCGGTTCGAGCGGGAAGCCGGCGATCAACTGCGGGTGGGCGCGAGCATCGTCGATCATCAGCGGCTCACCCCGGAGCGCGATACCGCCCAGCGCCCCCTCGCCGAGGCGGATCACCGCAGGAGCCTCGCCATCGTCGGGGCCTGCCGGGAGGCCGCGATGGGTGCGCAATTCGAGCCGGATACAATCACGGTCGAGGAGATAGACGGTGCCGGACTCGAGATCGAGCGCGTCGAGGGTACTGTCGAGCGCGTCTTCCAGGATGCGGTCGAGGTCGAGCGAGCGGCTGGCAACCGCGCCGATCCGGTAGAGGGTCGCCACTTCCTCGGTGCGCCGGTTCGTCTCGCGGAAAAGGCGCGCATTCTCGATCGCGATCGCCGCCTGGTCGGCGAACAGGCCGAGCAACTCGACGTCGGCGCGGGCGAACGTCGCGCCATCGCGCTTCTCGACGCCGAGGACACCGATGACCTCGTCGCGCGTGCGGAGCGGGGCCATGATGCCGGACGCGATCTCGCCCTCCCGCGTGCCGTTGGTGTCGTCGGCCACGAGCAGGTGGCCGCTGCGATAGACATGCCCGACCGTCGTCCCCTCGATCGGCATGGCCTTCGCGCGGTCCTCGCCGCCTGCCGGGGGGATGCTGATTGCCGGGTGCATCACCGCCGCCTCTTCGTCCGGGAGGAAGACACTGGCGGAGTCCGCGCCGGTGAGTTTCACCACCTCGCGCGCGATCAGGTCGAGCGTGAGGTCGGGGTCGCGCTCCTGGGCGACCGCGCCGGCGACCATCTGCAAACTCAGCAGCCGTTCTTCCGCCGCGCCGATCGCCTTCGCGCGGTCGGCGAGCGCGCGCTTGAGGTTGGTGGTGTAGGCACGGCTCAACTCTTCGGCGAGGATCGCCAGGAAACTTTCAACGAGCGACTGCCCACGATCGAGGCCGATCCGCCGCAGCAGGGGCGCGATGGCGGGGCCGAGCGCCAGGATACCGCGAATACTCTCCCCAAGCCCGATACCGATGCCGTCCTGACGGTTGGCCCAGGAGATCGCGACGCGGCGGGCAGATTTGCGATCACCACGGTTGAGGAAGGCCACGAGGGCATCGATCGTCGGTGGGGCGAACTCTTCGAGATGGGCGGCGGGGGGCTTGCCGTGGAAATCGCGGGGGATGTCGCGCAGGAGGCGGAGCCAGGTGCCGAGGATACTGGCGCGGTGGGTACCGATGGCCGCGCCGAGGCGGCGGCTCAGTTGTAATTGCTCCCCGATCGTTACCATCGCATCACGTCACCCATTATCCCCGTCCGGTCGGCGGGCATCTCACGCCCTCATCGCGCCCTGCACCACGAGGCGTGTCCCGCGCCAGCGCATCGCTTGCCCATCGGTGCCAAGGGATCGTATCGTCAAGTATAGCGAATGCCGGGAGGCTGCGGCGTCGGCCATTCGTGCGGGGTGATCGGCTGTCCTGTGGGACAGTACGAACGGTTGTGACGGCGCCTCCATCGGCGCGGCGGCTAACCGCCCTGGCCCGTAGGTGATGCCTGTTATACTTTCGGGGTGTTCTGGGGTGAATAATCCACGGGTGCTGCGGGTGTGCGCGCGAGTCTGGGCTGATCGGTATGCTGGCGAACGGGCCGTTGGCGGCAAGCCTCTCGCTTGCCGCATGGGGCGGTGAGGGGGATCGATGCTGCAAGATCTGGCGCACCTACTCGAGGGCTTCCTGACAGACTATGGCTATCTGGCAATCTTCGTGCTGATGTTCGTCGAGGAAGCCGGGGTGCCGCTGCCGCTGCCGAATGAAGTCGCGCTGATGTATGTCGGCTATCTCGCCTACCAAGGGAAGCTGGATGCCAATCTGGCCGGATTGGTTGCTACGCTCGGGGCGGCGGGCGGCTCCGGGCTGCTCTACTTCCTCGCGCGGCGCGGGGGGCGGCACCTGATCCATCGCTACGGACGTTTCATCCATGTGACGGACGAGCGGCTCGATCAGGCCGAGCGGGCGGTGGCGCGCTGGGGGGCGATCTCCGTGCCGGTGGCCCGCCTGACGCCCGGTTTGCGGATCGCCAGCACCATCGTCGCCGGTGTCCTGCGCGTCTCCTACCGGATTGTGATCGTCTCGGTCGTCGGGGTATCGCTCGTCTGGTCGTTCTTCTGGGTCCACCTCGGTCGCCTGCTCGGCGATCGGTGGGAAGAGGGTGCGGCCGCGTTCGAGCGTGCCGGACGCTGGGGGATCGTCGGCATCGCGACCGTTGTCGCCACCGTCCTGCTCGTGCGGT
Source organism: uncultured Thermomicrobiales bacterium (assembly GCA_902806415.1). Classification (GTDB taxonomy): domain Bacteria; phylum Chloroflexota; class Chloroflexia; order Thermomicrobiales; family CADCWN01; genus CADCWN01. The sequence continues at coordinate 8,799 of CADCWN010000382.1, forward strand.
GGTTCTTGGCGCGTCGTAAAGCCCGGCGGGATGCGGCCTCCCCCCCGGGGAGTCCGTCTATCGGTGAGGCGACTATCGTTGTCGACAGCGACGATGATCGCCTGCGCGAGCCTGTTCCCGCGAGGGATAACCACCATATCGTCTGAGCGGGTCACCGCTGAGGATAGCTCGGTACTATCATTGCGCCATCGCATCGACCAGCCAGTATCGGAAGCGGTTTCGCCACTGCGGAAACGTTTTCGTCTAGCGACTCGTGCTCCTCTTTTCTGCGGTACTCGCCTGAGAATCATCTGTCAGGTAACGGTCATACCCGAGCATGGCGAGGACCGCCGCGCTCGACTGACCCTGTACCACGCGGCGTGTCTCCGACCCGCTCCCCGGATCATGCTCGATGATCAGTTCCTTCGCTTCCGGCAGCAAGCAGTGGTGGACGCCGTGTACCCCCGAGAGCATTTCCTGGTAAGCACCGGTGCCGAAGAAGCCGAGGTATAACGGTTCATCGGGGCGCAACTGCGGCAGCGTGAGATAGCCGGGCGTGCCGCCCTCGCGGTAGACATCGTCGGAGTCGCAAGTGAGGCCGCCGAGCCATACCTGGCTTGGCGGACGATCGTAGCCGTTGAGCGGCAGCACGATGAACTTCTGGCCGATCCCCCAGCTATCCGGCAACGCGACCATCAGGCTGCTGTCCACGATATACCAGTGGGCATCGCCCTGTGCCGTCGGCTTCTCCTCGATCACCCGGAAGAGGTGTGCGCCGTGCTCGGCGGTGGTGTAGCGCCCGAACTCGCCGACGATCGTCGGCTCCGGCACGCCACGGCGCGCGCAGACCCCGCGCACACCGGCGAGGAGCAAGCGGGCGAAGTGGGCGTAATCGAAGTCGAAGTCGAGGCTGTAGGGGACCGGCACGCCGCCACCGAAATCGAAGTACTCGAGCGTCGGGTGCACCTCCTTGAGGGTGCAATAGCACTCGACTGCGAAGAGGAGCGATTCGACAAATCGCTCTTCGTCGTCGAGTTGCGAGCCGAGCATCGCGTGATAAAGCTTCAGCGTGAGGGTCGGCAAGGCCGCGATTCGCTCCGCCTGGGCGGAGAGCTCGGCGAATCCCATCCCGAAGCGGGATTCCACGCTGTCCAATTGCGCCAGCGTGGTCACGCCGTGATCGATCCGCTGCCGTAGTCCGACAGCGAGGGGCAGCTCGAAATCCGCGAACGCAGCGATTTCCTCCGGGCCGTCAAAGACAGGCAATATGTTGCGATACCCTTCGCGCCGTAGTGCCTTGATATTCTCGGCGTATGACGCAATCTTGAATCCGTTATTGATCAGCAGGCGCTCACCCGGGAGGATACCGCGTCGCCAGAGGAGGCGGGCGATGTCGATGTCATACGATGAGGAGGTCTCGTAATGCGCCCCCCCGAGCAGGGCGTGGCGGATGACTTCTTCGGCGACATTCGCCTTCGTCGCGTTGGCATAGATGAACTCGCCTCGATAGTCGGTCGCGGCGCGCGCCTCGTCGAAGATCGCGATCATCCGCGACACGCGCTCGGTGATCAGCGGTGTGTAGACCAGTTCCAGGGGTGAGCCGTACTCGCGCACCGTCGCATACAGATCGAGGTCGCGGAAGTGGAGCCGATTCGCGCGCACGCTAAGGAAGTCATTCAGGTGACCATCGTCCCGGACGTGGGCGGGATAACGGGCGCGGAGCCAGTCGAGATAGGTGTTGGCAGGGGTTTCCTGCGGTGTCATCGTCACGTCTTCCTCTTTCGGTTATTGCATCATCGCCGACCTCCTCGATTATGTAGCATAGGCACGCTTCGCTTACAACCGGGCGAGTTATGAGTGAGAGGGGGGTGCAGCCTAAGCTACACCCCGCCCCACTTCACTCTGCAAACTGCCCCTGGTGACTGTTTATGACCCTGGACTTGGAGAAGGGCTCGGACTCGGCGAAGCACTCGGTGACGGCGAAGGGCTCGCTGAGGGCGATGCGCTCGGCGAGGCCGAGGGACTTGGGCTGGGCGAAGGGCTGGGAGATGGGCTCGGCGATGGCGATGGCGATGGCGACGGTGTGGGGCTCGGCGATGCTTCCTGTCGCCGTGTCTTGAATACGTTGTCCTGGGTTTGGGCAACATTGCCGACAACATCGCGCGAGATGACGACATAGTGATAGTTCTGGTTCGCCTCCAGTCCGGTCAGTGTGACGGAGTGGAATTTGGCCAGTTCCAGATTGCCGGCCACATTGGTGTACTGATCGGTCGTGCCGTATTTGACCTCGCTCGTGGATGCCTCTTCGGTCTTCCAGACGAGCCGCACGCTCGACGAGGTAACGTCGGTCACCACCAGATCGGTGATCTGCGGGGGGGTCTTGTCGGCGATCTGCGGATACCGCCAGGCGAAGTACTGCAGACCGGTATTCGCCAACTCCACTCGGAAGGCCGGTTCATTGGTCGGCGTGTAGGTGAGGCAGCGCCGCTCGAAGCACTGGATCAGCACGTCACGCTGCTGCCCCGCCGCCTTGACCGTGGCCCAGTACGCCTCGGTGATCGGCAGGCCGGTGACGTAGAAGGTCGGCACGAAGATCGCGGCATTCGTATTCCGCCCGTCCTCATAGACCGGGCCGGAGCGCTGCAAGAAATCGTAGAAGACCGACGCGATGGCATGGTTGGTCGTGACCCCCGGCACCACGCCGACCGATGTCACGCCGCGCGGATCGGCGCTATTGTTCACATTACCTTTGCGATCGATCCGCTGCGCGATCAAATTGCCCGACGGGATCGGCGGGGCGTCGAGCACGCTCTTGAACGAGGCGTAGGTCGGGCTGAGCGCCCCGAAGTCGTCGAGGTCGCCGAACGGGATCTCGGCAGGGTTGGCTTGGGCGAAGTCGTTGTCACCCTCCTGAATCTCGCCGCGAATCATATCGCGAGCGAGCAGACCCTGAGTGACGAAGAACGGATCATTCCGATTGCCGTTGGGATTGTTGATCTCCATCCGGCTCTTGTCGAAGTACTGCACGAGGTGCTGGTTCCCCGGCCCTTCGAGGTAATTCTCCCGCACGCCATCGGTGATCTTGCTCCCCCAGATGTAGGATCGCGCGGTCTCGCCGTAGAATACGGGACGATCGTAGCGTTCCCACACCGCTCGGAACGCTTCGTCGGCGAAGGTCGGGTAGGCGATCGGCGCGGCCTGTACCGGTGCGATCCTCGGGCTGATACCGATGGCGAGCGCCAGGGCCAATGTCCAGAGGATCACCTTCGGCGTTCGAGAACGGGACGTACGCTCCTCCTCTCCTCCTGCATCCTCGCGCGGCGAGGCTCCCGGCGTACAAGGCGACTGGTGATCCGCTCCTTCCTCATTCCGCCTTGCTGCGCGTCGCCCCCCCGATCATCCATCAGATTTGGCCGATCGGGTTCAGTTCTGACAGCGCGAGCCTTCCTCGCCAGATAGAACGTCACGCATGCGCGCCGGTTGTTCCGAGCCCGTGACCCATTCCCCGCGTGTGTGCGCCGAAGATCCTATGCAGCACGACCTATGCCGCCGGTAGCTACGTGGTACCCTATGGGCGCGTAGTGCGATCTATCTGGGAGCTTGGAGCATGGGGGAGACACCGGCGCGAGGGCGGGGCGCAGTCGTCATCACTGGCGCGTCCAGTGGTATCGGGCGTACCACCGCGCTGCTATTGGCGCGTCGTGGCTGGCTCGTTTTCGGTGGGGTGCGTACGGAGCGAGATGCGGTCGATCTCGCGGCGGCGGCGGGCGCGATCGGGCTGGGCGGGCTGGTGCAGCCGTTACTGCTCGATGTGACCGATCCGGAGCAGATTCGCGCCGCCGTGCGCGCGGTCGAAGTGGGGCTGCGCGCGCGCGACGCGGGGCTTGCTGGGCTGATCAACAATGCCGGGATCGTCGTGGCCGGGCCGATCGAAGAGGTGCCGCTCGCGCGGCTGCGCGCGATCTTCGCGACGAATGTGATCGGTGTGGTGGCCGTGACGCAGGCATTCCTGCCGTTGTTGCGCGCTGGTGGTGGGCGGATCATCAATATCAGCAGCGTCTCGGGACGGATCGCCCCGCCGTTCCTCGGGCCGTATGCCGCGTCGAAGTTCGCGCTGGAGGCTCTGTCCGACTCCTTGCGGGTGGAGTTGCGGCCCTGGGGCTTGCGCGTCATCCTGATCGAGCCGGGGCCGATCGCCACGCCGATCTGGGGGAAAGGCGAGGCCGACGCATTGGCCGATCGCGCCGATCTACCTGCTGACTCGCCCTATGCCGCCACGGTGCCGCGCGTGCGGGCGATGATCCGGCGGGCGGCGAGCCGCGGGCTCCCCGCCGAACGGGTCGCCGAGGCGATCCTCTTGGCGCTGACGGCGCCACACCCGCGCGCCCGCTATCTGCTGACGCGGCATCGGCTGATCTTCGCCCTGTTCGTCCGACTCGCCCCCGATGGCCTGCGCGATCTCCTCCTCTCCCGCGCTGCCTGAATCGTGCTCGCTAGTGGCGGACCGTCGCCGAGAGGGCTCCTTGGCGCGATATCCCGCGTAGGGAGCGAGGGGCTACACGAGTTCTGGAGGGTCGATGACAAGCGGGGATGAGCAATTCAGCGAGCGCGGGCGATACACGGTGATCCCGCGCACCCTGGTATTCCTGCGGCACGGCGACGATGTCCTGTTGCTCAAGGGCGCGCCGACCAAGCGGCTCTGGCCCGGGCGCTATAACGGTCTCGGCGGGCATATCGAGGCGGGCGAGACGGTCATAGCCGCCGCCCTGCGCGAGGTGCGCGAAGAAGCGGGCTTAACGCCCGAGCAGATCGACAGCTTTGTCCTGCGCGCCCTGATTAACATCGAGGGTGCACCGCGCGGGGTGCTGCTCTGCGTCTTCATTGGGTGGGCGCGGACCCGCGAGGTGGTCGGTTCGCCGGAAGGCGTGCCCGAGTGGATCCCGCTGGCGGACCTCGGGCGGATCGATCTGGTCGATGGCGATCGACTGCTGCCGCGCTTACTCCGAGGGACGGGCCTCCTGTTCGGCCACCAACGCCACACGCCCGATGGGGAGGTGTTCGAGTTCACGACTGGTTGACGCCGCCGCGCGATTGCCCGATCATCGGGATGTAAAACGTGAAACATTCCCGGCACCGGGATGGGGATAGTGATGGAGATCGGGATGAGCCGCGAGGAACTGAAAGCGCGAGTCGCCGCCGAGATCGAGCGCCACAAGGAGGAGATCATCGCCATCGGTGAGCGTATCTGGGGGCAGCCGGAACTCGGCTTCAAGGAGTTCCGCACGGCACAGGTGGTGATGGAAGAGTTCGGGCGGCTCGATTTGCCGCAACGGTCCGGCCTGGCGATCACAGGTGTCAAGGCGATCGCGGAAGGAGGTAGCCCCGGACCGACCGTGGCGATCATTGGCGAACTCGACTCGATCCTGGTGGCCGATCACCCCTCCGCCAACCGGGAAACCGGCGCGGCCCACTGCTGCGGCCATAACGCGCAACTCGCCAATATGCTCGGTGCTGGGATCGCGCTGGTCGAGTCGGGCGTCCTCCCCCAGTTGAGCGGTCGGGTCGCCCTCTTCGCCGTACCCGCCGAGGAGTATGTGGAGATCGAATATCGCTCGGAGTTGCGTCGTCAGGGGAAGATCGAGTTGCTCGGCGGGAAGAGCGAACTCGTGCGCCTGGGCGAATTCGATGAGATCGATATGGCGATGATGGTCCACACCGCCAGCAAGGACCATATGGCCGGGATCTTCGGCTCCTCGGAATCGAGCAACGGTTTCGTCGGGAAGAATGCCCGTTTCACCGGGCGCGCCGCGCACGCTGCCGGGGCGCCCCAGCGGGGCGTCAACGCGCTCTACGCGGCAACCGTGGCGCTCGACGCGATCAACGCCCAGCGCGAGACCTACCGCGACGAGGACGCTGTCCGTATCCACCCGATCATCTCGCGCGGCGGCGATCTGGTGAACGTCATCCCGAACGATGTCCGGCTGGAAACCTATGTGCGCGGGAAAACGGTCGAGGCGATCGAGTCGGCCTCCGCCAAGGTAGATCGGGCGCTGAAGGCGGGCGCGCTCGCCCTCGGCGCGCGGGTTGACATCACCACCTTGCCCGGCTATCTGCCGCTCTTCAACGACGGGCGGTTACTGGAGCTATTCAAGGGCAACTTCGCGCGGGATTACGATCCCGCCCAATGGACCGCGCGCGGTCACGGCGCCGGCTCGACCGATATGGGCGATATCGCCCACCTGATGCCGTCGCTGCACCCCTACGCCGTGGGCGCGACCGGGCAGGGGCATGGGAACGATTGGCAGATCGCCGACCCCTATGTCGCCTACGTCCTGCCGGCCAAGCTGATGGCTCTCACTGCGGTCGATCTCCTGGCCGAGGGGGCGCAAGAGGCGAAGCGCCTCCTCGATGGCTATCGCCCGCGGATGACCAAGGACGAGTACCTGGCTTTCATGCGCCGTGCTTTCGCCGAGCAGTCGTTCGACGGCGCGGCGTTCTGAACGATGCGCTACCTTCATCCACACCCGGATCACTGATGGCGAGACGAGACGAACTCCAAATGCTGGAGGAAGCGCGCGCTGCCTGGTTCGCGGACTACCGCGTGCCGCGCGATCTCCCCTGCCCGTCGTGCGGTGTACTCCTCGGCACCCTCTTCTACGTGACCTGGGCCGAGCAGCCGCTGATGGATGCGATAGCCGATGGCGGCTGCGGGGGCGTGCCGACGCAAGGGTTCTTCTTGCTGGTGCCGCAAGGGGACGGGCCGCTCGTGCCCCTCCAGGGGCGGCGACGCTACGCGCGCGGCGAGCGGCCCGTCGGGCCACTGCCGCCAACCTGGGTCGGGTTGCCGGGCGAGGTCACCTGCGCCGCCTGTGGCGTGCTGGCCCAGATCCCACACCCCCGCTTCGCGCAACAGGCACGCCTCGATACCCTGCAGCGCGAGGCAGGGAAGGAACCGCGGCGGCGCTGGCGACGCGGCTAGACCCCGCACGCAAAGGGGTGTGGCACATCAAGAATGTGCCACACCCTGGGATAGTCGCGCGAGACATTCGTTCAGGTTGGAAACCGAAACTTTTTCTTGCTCTGTATTCCCGCTACGCTAACTGGTTCCACTATACACCCCTTCGATCGATGGGCCGGGGTGTGCTGGGGCTCTCCTGAGGTTATGGGCTTTACAGCCCCATCGCCGGGGAGAGTTGGCTGTTGGTCTCGCGGCTCTTGCTCAGGAGTTGGCGGGCGCGGAAGAGTCGCATCCGGATCGTCGAGACCGGCAGGCCGGTCGTCTCGCTGATCTCGGCATAGGAGAGATCGTGCCAGTAGCGCAGCACCAAAACCGAGCGGTACGGGTCCGGCAAATTTCCCAGCCATTCCTGCACCTCGCGCTTGCGCTCGGATTTCAGCGCCAGCACTTCCGGGTGATCCTCCGGGCTGCTCGGTAAGAGCATCTCCCCCGCGCCGATCCCCGCGGCGTCGAGCGAGATCGCGCGTCGCCGCCGGAGGAAGTCGATGCACCAGTGCGACGTGATCGAGAGGAGCCAGGAACCGAATCGGCTGCCCAGCTGATAGGAGGTGAGACGGGTGTAGGCGCGCACGAACGTTTCCTGTGCGGCGTCCTCGGCATCGGTCGCGTTCCCGAGGAGGCGGTACGCCAGGGCGTAGACCGGGCGCTTGTAGCGCTCGACCAGGGTGACGAAGGCCGCGTTGTCCCCATCCAGGATCCGACACACCAGCTGGTCGTCCGCTTCCTCGGACGGCTGGTCGGCCATCGCGCCGATCGCCACCGCCGGCGTGGTCGCTTTTTCCATCATCATTACGGACATCGGACCCTCCCCATCTGGCTTATCACTATGGTCTGATTGCAAACTCGTTGCTCTCTGTTACATTCACATCATAGGGCGCGAGGCGATTGTTGAATATCGCATGGAAGAGGGAATATGGCGTAAGCCACTTGGCCCCTCACGCTCTCCGCCAAATGGGGGAGTCTATCGGCCGGAAGCGGGAGTCCTCGCCAGCAATTGTTTGTGATGGAACATGCATCGCCACCACAATGTAAAACGTGAAACATCTGCCCCGGCGTGCGCGACGGTTATTCGCCCCCGCCGAGGAACCACGCTGAGTCCTGCGCTCTTATCCCCCTAAGCAAAAGGTACGAGGCCTTCTTTCAGCGCATAGATCGCCGCCTGCGTGCGATCTTCCAGGTGCAATTTCGCCAGAATATTGCTGACATGCGTCTTGACCGTCTTCTCGCTGATGATCAGCCCCTCGCTGATCTGCCTATTGCTACGGCCCTGGGCGATCAACGCCAGCACGGCATACTCGCGGTCGGTTAGCGGATGCTCTTCCGCCGCCGGGTTGGCCCCCACCGCGATCTCCTGCAGGAGCTTGGTGGCGATACCCGGTGCGAGCGACGCCTCCCCACGCCTCGCCGCGTGGATTGCCGCAGCTAGATCCTGGGGTGAAACATCCTTCAGGAGGAAGCCGGTCGCGCCAGCACGGATCGCCGCGAAGACTTTCTGATCCTCACCGAATGAAGTCAACACGATGATCTGCATGTGGGGGTGAGCCGCTTTCATCCGGCGCACCGTCTCAATCCCATCCATCCTGGGCATCATCAAATCCATCAGGATCACCTCAGGAGCGACCTCCTGCGCGAGCCGTAGCGCTTCGACCCCATCTTTCGCTTCGCCGACGACCGTGATGTCATCTTGTAAGTCGAGAAACGTGCGCAACCCCTGGCGTACTATGGCGTGGTCATCCACCAGCATCACGCGCGCCGCCCCTGCAGAGGGATCGGCGTTCTTGTTAGGCTTGGGCAATCGCTCGGGAACTTGTGCCATGCCAATCTCCTCCTAGGCCACGTCAGTGGCAGATACGGTGAGCGGTACTTCCTCGCGGTTGAGCAATTGTTCTCTCGGCGCGCGTGGACCCCACGGGATAGTGACCAGTATCTGTGTACCGCTCCCCTGTCGCGAGGTAACGCTGAACTCCCCTCCGAGCAACGCCACTCGTTCGCGCATCCCGCGCGTACCGAACGCATCTGCGCGTAAGGGTATCGCCGGGTTGAAGCCTATCCCGTCATCCTCGATTAGTAGTGTGATGCCCGACGGCAGCACCCGAAGTCGCACCTTCGCTTGGGTCGCCTGGGCGTGCTTGACGACATTATTCAGCACCTCTTGCGCCACGCGGAAGAGTTCGCGTTCCTGCGCTTCCGATAGGCGTAGCCTGGTACTCCCCTCGATCGTCACCTCGACCGGGAGGAGATGCTCGTGGCGCATACGCTCACCCCATCGTTTCAGCGCCACCACCAACCCTTGATCCTCCATCTCCGCAGGGCGCAAGCTGTAGACGAGACTACGCATCTCAGCCATCGTCTCTTTGGCGCGATCACTGAGATTGAGCAACTGGCGCTCCGCAGCTGCGATGTCCCGATGGAGGAGCAATCGCGCCGCCTCGATCGTCAGGTTCATGGAGAAGAGCGATTGGGTGACCGAGTCGTGGAGATCGCGCGCCAGTCGGTTCCTCTCCGCCACCACGGCCCGGGAGAGCGCGCGCTCTTGCAACTGATTTTTCTCCACGGCTATGCCGAGTTGATCGCCGAGTGCGATCAGCAAACGTTCGTCGTCGGCATCGAAAAAAGCTGCGCTTGCACCCGCTCGCCCGGCAACCGTCAGCACGCCGATCGTGCTCTCCCTCGAGCGCAGCGGAACGACCATTCCTGAGGTTTCCCCGCCATCGTCATGCTCATGCCCAAGCGTGCGTGCTTCCCCCTGTCGCACAACCCAGGCGGCAGGGCTGTCGCCATCGAGCGCCACGCGCTCTTCCAGGGTATCGCCATCGCGATCCTGCCCCGCGACGAAAACGAGATCGTCCCCCTCGATTAAACCGATTTGTACCCGTTCGTATCCGAAGCTCTCGTGGATCGTCGTTATAACGCTCGCGAAGAGATCCACAAGGTGTGTGGTAGCGGCGATCTGCTGGCTTGTCTGGTTAAGTACCCGCAATTCCGCCCCGCGCCTGCGCTCTGCCTCGAACAAGCGCGCGCCATCGAGCGCAGCGGCGGCCTGATCGGCGATCGCCGTGAGTATCCGCTGATCTTGCGGACCGAAGCCATGCTGGCGCGGCTCCCGCATGTCGAGATAGATCAGACCCAGGCGGCGATCCCGCGCGATCAGCGGTACGCTGACGAAGGACCGCACATCGAGGCGTTGCGCGAGTTTGACTACTTCGGGGCGCTGATCATGGCGCGCATCATTGACGATGAGCGTCTGTCCTTCGAACATATGCCGCCGTACGATCGCCTACAAACTTGCGCGCTCCCCCTCGACCAGGGCCGCTTGCTGCGGCTGGAACCCGTACTGGTAGAGACGTTGCAACATCCCGCGCCCCTTCGCCTCGCCGCGCGGATCGAAGAAACCGATGATGCAGCGCTCGACCCCCAGGACATGAACAGCATAACGCGCGATCAGCCGCGCCAGGCGATCAAGGTCGAGCGTCCCGGTGGTCAGCTGCGCCATCTGTGCCAGCATTCCCGCCTCGGCACTGCGGCCTTTCTCCGCCGCGTACAATTGCACATTCTCGACGGCGCGCGCGATTTGCCCCCCGACTTGCAGGAGCAAGGCCCGTTCGCGCGAATCGGGCGACCACGCGGCATCGGCAAATAGAGCCAGCACACCATGCGTCCGCACTGCCGCCCCGAGCGGGATGATCGCGAACGCCTCCTGCACCTCGTCCATATCGCCGTTTATCGTGATCACGGTGACGGGTTCCCGACCGATGGAGGGCTCCCCTAAGGCGTGCTGTAACGCGCGCGCGCGGGCGGCCCGCTGCCCCTCCACCTTCTCCGACACAGTCTTGTGCCAGCGCCAGGACTCTCCTGCTTCGTCGTAGAGGAGGATCACTCCATCCCGCGCGGCGAACGTTGTCAGCACGACATTGAGACTGCGTTCCACGATGAGATCGAGATCGAGCGAGCTGTCGAGCGCATCACCGACCTCGCTCAGTAAGCGCAGCTCACCGTTCCGGCGCTCGGTGACAGCGAGGGCCGCTTGTAATTCACCCAGCGACTCTGCCAGGCGTGCTGCCATCGCATTCATCACCCCGCCGAGCATATCGAACTCAGTGGCAAGGCCGGGGGCGACGCGCGTTTCCAACCGGCCCGCCCCGATCGCCGCCGCCGCGTTCGCCAGCGCTTCCAAGGGAAGGGTGATATTCAGGATCACCCTGCGAGTGATCCATAGCCCGAGCAAGGCGGTCGCGCCGGCGAAGAGAAAGGTTAGGATAATCGTGAGCGTTCGGGTTCGCTCGGCTTCGTTGATTGCCGCAGCGTGTACCCCTTCTTCAGCACGGGCGATCGCCGCGAGCTGCACGGCGAGCGTTTCCCGCCCTTCTATACTCGCCCCTCGCCAGCCACTCACCGGATCGGGAGTTCCAGCCTGACGCGCCGCGATGGAACGATCCGCGATCGTATCGAGCGCGATTAGAGACGGCTGCAGCGCGGCGACGGCGGCGCTTGTCCCGCCCTCATTCGCCCCATTCGCCAGTTGTTCGTATGCCTGCTGGCGTTTGGTGATCATCGCGCGGTATTGTGCCAGGGCGGTAGAATCCCCGGTGGCGAGAAAGATGATGAGTTGATCTGTACCACCACTCTCGGCTACCTGGAGTGCAGCCAGATTACGGTAGGTGCGAATACTTTGCTCATCGACAGCTGTGAGCGTCAGGGTACCAATCCAGTTGATTACCAGCGCTGTGCTGAATACTGCCGCGACCGCCGCAGCGGTGATGGCGTAGAGGATCAAGATCCGGCGACCAAGGTGGCGCGTGCTGCGCAAGCCCCGCCAGCGCTCTGCCTTGACCTTACGCGACCGCGTCATCCTTCGCTACCCATCGGTTGTTCGTCGATCGAGTGATCCAGGTGGTCTGCGAGCAGGAGGGGTGGGACAGCAACGTCGATAGCATCTGCTCAGCTTCATCTCCCGATCAGTATAGGGGTTGGTAAATCGCCCCACCCTAGCCCATCGGTCCTGACTCGCGCGAGCTGACGTGCGGTACTCTCTAGCAATGTTTCCTATGCGCGGCATCAGTTCACAACGTTCCTGCCACTTCGTCGGATGGCATGTGCAGAGGTGACACGCGAACGAGGTGTTCCCTGTCGTATACTGGCGCGACTACGGAGGATAGATCGTTGTATTGTGGGCTGATGAGGGCGCGATGGAGTTGACCATACTTGGTGGTAGCGCGGCAACACCGAATGCCGGGGATGCCTCTTCCGGGTATCTCGTGAGCAGCGGCGCTACCTCGCTCCTCATCGACTGCGGCTCCGGTGTTGTCTCACGGCTCCGGACTTGCTGCGACCCGCGATCGCTCAGCGGCGTGGTGATCTCCCATCTGCACTCGGACCATACGCTGGACCTGATCGCGCTGCGTTATGGCCTCCAGTACACCCCACCCGGACCCAGCGTGGCGATCCCGCTACACTTGCCGCCTGGGGGGAAAGATTTCCTTGCGCGCCTCGCCGACATCTTCGCCCTTGGCAACGAGCGAGCGACGAATTTCTGGGAATCGGTGCTATCCCCACATGAATACAGTGACCATCTCGCGAGCGGCGAACCGCTACGCATCGGTGACCTCGCGATCAGCTTCGCGCCGATGGTGCATTACATCCCCGTGTGGGCGCTGCGGATTGAAGAAGTATCTACCGGCCGTACCCTGACGTACTCCGCCGATACCGGCCCCGCCGCACCGCTGGTCGAATTCGCCGCCGACAGCGACCTATTCCTCTGTGAGGCAACCTTATTGCAGCAAGCACCGTCGGAAGCCCCGGACCGCCGGGGGCACCTTACCGCGACCGAGGCAGGCACGATCGCCACCACTGCGGGTGTGCGCCGCCTCGTCCTCACACACCTCTGGACCGAGCTTGGTTTCGAGCGCTATCTTGCCGATGCGCGCACCACGTTCGCCGGACCAGTCGATATTGCTCGATCAGGCATAACATTTTCTATCTAGCTATAGTCCGCTGATTGTTCCGTTACGCGATGGCAGTCTTACAACGCAACACAATAAGTTGCTCACGCATGATGGATATAGGGTGAATGCTCAACATGAATGAGTAGATAGACCCGTACAGTTGTCTGAAGCAACTTATTGCGATAATGAGTTGTCTTGCTGCACCCAGTCCAGCATCAACCGTATATGTCGTTGATGCCCGCGATGGTACATCTGTGGCAACACGCTCGCTTGTCGATCCCCGCCGATTGCCTCCTGGAAGCGCCAACCGACGTACCTTTCCAGCTCGTCGCCATCCTCCGTCGCTGACGCCACTCCGCGCGCTAGAGCTTCGCGGCAATGCCACTCCAGGGCATCGAAATAGGCAATGTTCCGTGCCAGCAGAACCGGGCCGCTCCGTTCTGGCGCGTGACAATAGAACGCCTCGCGCGGCTGGAGCGCCATCATCGCGCCCAATGACGCCCGCAACGGCGGCAGGGCATCGACGGTGGTGGCGAAAGGGAACGGCTCTTCCGCCGCGTCGCCCGCGAGTAACAGTGCCAATTCGGGGATGTACATTGCCAGATGATCGTCCGTGTGGCCGGGAGTCGGGAAGAGTTCCAACGTCAGATCGCCACCGTCGATGGTCAGCCGCTCGTCAAAAAGCACCGTCGGCGCGACGGGGCGAACCAGATCAAACCGCCCCGGATCGGCATCCCGTTGGGCGGCGAGCTTCGCCGCCATCTCCGCGCCGAACCGGGGCGCGCAGCGCGCGGTCGCCAGAATCGGGGCGGGAGCGACCGCATCCGCCCCGGCGAAGAGTTGATTCCCCCAGCAGTGATCCCAATCGGCGTGAGTATTGATGACCAGCAGCGTACGAGCATCGCGCAGATGTGGCTTCGCGATGGCGAGTAGCGCCTCGGCGGTGGCGGGATTGATCAGCGTATCGATCAGGATCACGTAGCGCGCGGTGATGACGATGAAGCTGTCGACTGTCGGGGCGCACCGGCAGATCAGCAGGCGGGGATCCCACCCGCCGTTGGGGAGAAGTCGTACACTATCCACCGCTGCTTCGTTCATCGATCCCTCCTCGTCCCCCCATCGATCCATCGTTGCGTTCGCGCCAGCGCGCTAACCCCAATTTGATCACCGAGGGTTGGCTCGGGAGGATCGTCATCGGCAACTCGTCCAGCCGGCAGAAGCGGAACGCATCGATCTCGGCATCGGGCAGGAACTCGCCGCCGCGATACTCGCAGAGAAAATACAGATCGACTTGCGGCCGGGGATAGCCGCTGCGAACGTGGAAGACCTCGCCCACCGCGACCTCGAAGCCGGTCTCCTCGCGCAACTCGCGAGCGAGCGCCCGCTCCAGCTTCTCGCTGCCGCTGACCCAGCCCCCCGGCAGGCCCCACGGGTGGTGCCGACGATAGGTGTGTCGCACGATCAGCACGCGCTCCTGCTCATCGAAGATGACCCCGACCACCCCGACCAGGAACTTCGTGTTCAGCAGCCAGAGGGTGGACCAGCGACTCCAGCGCGGCAACGGTAGGGTTTTCCAAAGCCACAGCAGGAGCGAATACGCCCGCTTCATGGTGTCCCCGCGCCGCCTGGCACTGCGGCAACGATCCAGGCAATCTTCCGGGTGAGCGTGAGCCGACCGGCCTCCCACTGCGGCGCAAGCCCCGCGCGATCGTCTGCGATTGTGTCCATCAGGCGCTCCCGGATCAGCTTCGCACTGTCCGCAGTCGTTCCGGCGATCGCCAGCCACTCATCCACATCGCTGCGCGCGGCCATCGTCTCAACACCACGAATTGTCAGGCCGCCCGCGCGGATGATCGCCGCGAGTTCGCTCGGCGGATACGACCAGACGTGCGATGGATCGCGCAGACGCTCGATCGCATTCTGCTCGGCGGCGCGTTGCGGATCTTCATCACCGAAGTGATCGCTGAGCAGGAGAAGCCCGCCGGGGCGGCAAACGCGGGCGAACTCGCGGAGCGGCGGCAGCGGCGCGGCGATACGGTGCAGCAGACCGCTGCACACGACGAGGTCGAAGCTGTCGGCGGCGAATGGGAGGGCGGTGACGCTGCTGACCACCCGGTGTCGCGATGGGTCGTTGGCGGTCGTCGCACGGTGATCGATCACAGCCGTGGTGAGATCGAGAACGAACGGTACTTGACGAGCGAGCACCAGCGCGATGTTCCCCGCTGCCGAAGCGACAGCGAGGGCTCGTTCGGCGTCGGCGGGGATGCTGCGTGCGAGAAACGCCCGCCCCGCCGCTCCCTGCGTCATCATCACCCCTGTTGTATCGCCCCCGCCCACCTGCCCGCCAATCGCTACACACTGATTACCAGTCCGGTCGCCTCCCCAGCCGCCCGCGCCGCGTGTTAGGATCAGGTAAGAATACCCCCGATGCCATGGGGGATTGTAGCAGCGGGCGGTGCCGCGAACCGGGGTAGGGCGAGGGCGAGGATGACGATGCACGACGACATAACCGATGTGCCGGGGGTGCGCATCGGCCACTCCACCGATCGCGCGGCGCTGACCGGCTGCACGGTCATCCTGACCGAAGGCGGGGCGGTTGCGGCCGTCGACGTGCGCGGTGCGGCACCCGGCACGCGCGAGACGGCGCTGCTCGCGCCGGGCCGCACGGTCGATCGGGTCCATGCCGTCCTGCTAACCGGCGGCAGCGCCTTCGGCCTGGCCGCCGCCGACGGGGTGATGGGTTGGCTGCGCGAGCGCGGTGTCGGCTTCCCGACCGCCGCCGGGGCGGTGCCGATCGTCCCCGCCGCCGTCCTCTACGATCTCGCCCTCGGTGAGCCCGCGCACCCGGATGCGACGGCGGGCCGGGCTGCCTGCGACGCGGCGCTCACCGCGCCCGCCGGGCCGCTGCCGCAGGGCAATGTCGGCGCGGGGACCGGCGCGACGATCGGCAAGCTGCGCGGGCCGGCGGGGGCGATCAAGAGCGGCCTCGGCTCGGCCAGCGCCCGCGTGTCGCTCGGCGCGCTCGGGCGGTTCACGGTCGGGGCGGTCGTCGCCGCCAATGCGGTCGGCGATGTGCGCGATCCGGCGACCGGGGCCATCGTCGGCGGGATGCGCGCACCGGGCGGGGGTTGGCTCGACTCGTTCGCCTCCCTGCGTGACGGCTCCCCCGCGCCAGGCAACCCCGACCCGGCGGCCCTCCCCGATCTGACAGGGACGAGCACCACGCTCGCCGTCATCGCGACCGATGCGCCGCTCGACGGCTCGTCCGCCTCACGCTTGGCGCAGAACGCGCACGATGCCTTCGCCCGCACGATCTGGCCGTGCCACACGCCGTTCGACGGCGACACGATCTTCGCCCTCTCGACCGTGCCTGGCTCGCTTGACCCGCGCGCCCTCACCGCCCTCTCGGTCGCCGCCGAGGCGACCCTGACCCGCGCCGTGCTCCGCGCGGTCGAGCGGGCGACCGGCGCGGGCGGCTTGCCCGCCGCTGCTGAATGGCTGCGCGATGGTGGGACGGCGGCGGGGACGGCAAGGCGATGACCGTCTACCTCGATGCCGACGCCTGCCCGGTTAAAGACCTGATCTATCGCGCCGCCATGCGTTATGGCTTGCCTCTCACCGTCGTCGCGAACGGCCAGTTGCGCGTGCCGGATGGTGTCACCTTCGTCCGGGTCGGCGGCGCGCCGGACGCCGCCGACGACTGGATCGCCGAGCGCACGGTCGGCGGTGACCTCGTCCTCACCGCCGACATCCCCCTCGCCGCGCGGGCGCTCACCGCAGGTGCGCTCAGCCTCGATTTCCGAGGCGGCGAGTTCACCGCCAACCGAATCGGCGACGCCCTCGCCATGCGCGATCTGCAACGTTACCTGCGCGACCTCGGCGACCCCGCCGCGCACCGTGGCCCCTCCGCCTATACCCCGCGCGATCGGGCGCACTTCGCCTCCAAGCTCGACGCGACCCTCAGCCGCCTCGCGCGCGAGGGCTAAATCGGGTCGCCTCGGCTACAATCTTTCGTGAACGACTGTCCGCCCTTGCAGCGCGCGCCCCGTCGGGCCGCGCCGGAGTTCCGTGTGAAGGATACGTTCCTCAATCGCCGCAACCTCCTGATCGTCGGTGTCCTCCTGATCGCGGCTATCCTTGGTATCGCGGGGTGGCAAGCCTTCGGATCGCGCGCCGGGGCCGATGCGACGACGGCGACCGTCCGGCGCGGCTCGCTGAAGTCGTCGATCGAGACGAGCGGTCGCCTCCTCTCCCGCACCACGCGCAGCGTCTCCTCGATCGCCAGCGGCGCGGTCAAGATCGTCGCGGTGCGCGAGGGGGAGATGGTGCGCGCGGGAGATGTGCTCATCGTCCTTGATGACACCCCGGCGCGCGCCGACGTGCGGCGCGCGGAGCGGGCGGTCGAGGCGGCGGAAACGCGCGTGGGGGTCGCGCGCCAGCGGGCGCTGACCGACGACAAGGCCCTGCCCGACGTGGCCGCCGCCGCGAGCGAGGCGGACAACGCCCGCACGGCCCTCGCCAGCGCGAACGATCGGCTGACCGCGACCCTCGTCCTCGCCCCGCTCGACGGCCTCATCAGCGGTGTCCGCGTCGCCGAGGGGAGCAATTACGGCGCGGGCGCGGAGATCGCGACGATTACCGGCGGCGACGACCTTTACGTCACCGCCGATCTCGATGAGATCGATCGCCCGCTGGTCGGTGAAGGCCAGGAGGCGACCGTCACCGTCACCTCCTTCCCCGCCACGCCGCTGGTCGGTCGCATCGTCGCCCTCAGCGCCACCTCGCAGAGTCGCGGCGGTTCGACCGTCTACCCGATCCAGATCACGATCGAGCGCCCCCCAGACGCGCCGCTGGCCCTCCTCCCCGGCATGACGGTCGACGTGCGGATCATCACCAACGCCCGTGACAATATTTTGATCCTGCCCAGCGGCGCGATTCGTCGCGCCGGGGAGCGGCAGTATGTCGCCGTGCGGCGCGGTGGTGAGGATGTCGAGGTGGAGGTTCGCACCGGCGCGCGCAGCGGCGGCGAAGTCGAAATCGCCGATGGCCTCGCTGAGGGTGATACGGTGGTGCTGCGATAGTGCTCAGCGTAACAGCGCCGTTCTTACAGGATTAGGTGCGATAGTTTTAATCGCTGACATTTACCCCGCATTGCGGAGTACCCGACCGTATCAGGACCAAAATCTCATTGAGCCCCTATCTCACCCGATGCTATTCTACAGACAGACCCGAACGACACCCGAGGTGCGGAGTCCATTCCCCATCGACCCGGTGTGATGGGCGTTGTAGCGCGTAGCGACAGGCGAGGTAACACGATGACGGCGACAACGGCGCGCCCACCGAGTGCGAGCGCGCTGGTGAAGGAGCCCGCTTCCCTCGAAGATACCGGGCTCGAGCTCCCCTTCCTCTCGGATCTTGTCCTGAAGGCGATCTATTACAACAACGCGATCACCGCCCAGCGGACCACCGAAATCCTCTGCCTGCCATACTTCAACGTGATCGAGCGCGCCCTGACGATGCTGAAGCGCGAGGAGTTGGTCGAGGTCAGCGGCAGCAACGGCTTCGGCGAGTTGGGCTACCAATACGCGATCGCCCCGAAGGGGATGGTGCGCGTCCACGAGGTGATGGATCGGACCACCTACCTCGGCCCCGCGCCGGTCACGCTGGAAGACTACATCGCCGTCGTCAAGGCGCAGGCGATCGGCGAGGTGCGCGTCAGCCCCGCCGATATCCGCGCCGCGATGGCCGACCTCGTCCTCGAAGAGGCCACGATGGACATCATCGGGCAGGCCGTGAACACCGGGCGATCGCTCTTCCTCTTCGGCCATCCCGGCAACGGCAAGACGGTCATGGCCGAGCATATCGTCCCCCTGCTGGGTGGTCATATCTTCGTCCCGCATTGCATCGTCGTGGACGGTCAGATCGTCAAGGTATTCGACTTCCACAACCACACCCCGGTCGAGCCAACCGGATCGATCCGGCTCGACTGGGACCGCCGCTGGGTCCGTTGCGAACGCCCGGCGATCATCGTCGGCGGCGAGCTGACCCTCGAAGCGCTCGACCTGACCTACAACCCGAGCAATCGCTATTACGAAGCGCCGTTGCAGATGAAGGCGAACAGCGGCCTCTTCCTGATCGACGACTTCGGGCGGCAGCAGGTCCACCCGCGCGAACTGCTCAACCGCTGGATCGTGCCGCTGGAGAAGCGGATCGACTATCTCACCCTGCACACCGGCAAGAAGCTCGAGGTGCCGTTCGATCAGTTGATCGTCTTCTCGACCAACTTGGAGCCGAAGGACTTGGTGGACGAGGCGTTCCTGCGCCGTATCCAGAACAAGGTGCGGATTCACAATCCCTCGCCCGAGATGTTCCGCGAGATCTTCCGGCGACAGTGCCGCGAATTTGGCGTCGCCTTCGATCAGGAGGTGCTGATCTATCTCCTGCGCGAGTACTACATCAAGCCGAAGCGGGAGCTGCGCGCCTGCCACCCGCGCGATCTGCTGCGCGTCCTCATCGGGTTCGCGCGCTACCACAACTCCCCGCCGCAACTTTCCCAGGAGTTAATCGATCGCGCCTGCAAGGTCTACTTCGCCGATCTGTAGGCTAGCGGCGCTGGACTCTCCAGCGCCGCAGCGATCGCCCCCGCAAGACCAGCGGGGTTGTCCAGGTTCGGGTGATGCCCCGCCCCCGGCACCGCGACGCAGTTCACGCCCGCCGCCTCCAGCCGCGCGATCAGCTGTGCCGCGCGCGGTTCCTCCGCCAGTGTGCGCTCGCCCCAGATGTAGGTGCGCGGACCGCCGAAGCGCGCGAGGTGATCGAACAGCGTGGGTGTCGCTGCCATCATGTTGACAGCCGTGCGATGGACCGCGTGCGGGGCCGCGATCTGGAACATGCCCAGAAATGTGGCGAGGGTCGTGTCGCCCGCCGCCGCCGCTCGGAGTGATGCGAGGAAGGCGACAAAGCCTTCCCCAACGAAGCTGGTTTCCTCCTGCGCCGCGATCATCCGGCTCGCGCTCTCCTCGCGCAATTCCAGTGGCGGCTCGGCGACGATCAGATTGGTGACCAGCTCGGGGTGCTGCGCCGCCAGCCCGATCGCCACACTCCCGCCCATGCTGTGTCCGACGATCACGGCCCGGGCGATCCCGAGATGATCGAGCAGCGTTGCTACCGTCCCCGCCTGCTCCGCCAGCGTGTAGCCGAACCGCTGCGGGCGGTCACTGCACCCGTACCCGAGCAGATCGAGCAGGATCGCCCGCCGCCCCGCAAGTTCCTGTTGGCACGCCGTTTGCACATAGCCTGTCAGCGCACCGCCCAGGCAGTGCAGAAAGACGAGCGGCGGATCGGCACCGGGGCGATCGAGGTAGCGCAGGTACGCGGCCGGTCCCGGTAGCCACAGCGTTTCCATCGCGACCCCTTTCCGGCGTCTGCCCTGGCAGTTTGGGCCGTCTGGCGCGGGCAGATCCTCGCCGGGTGTGGCATACTTCCTGTTCTACACCGCTTGCATAGTATCAAAGCCCTCCAGGGCGCGATTTTGTTGCCGGGTAACGCAGTCCTGACAATCCGAGAGGCGGAACGCATTTGGCAGACCGTGCGGCATCTATCACCGCTGAGCAAGGCGATCCTCCCGGCAATGGTGCCCTGAGCGAAGGCTGGCCGATTATCGCGGGTGCGGTGGCGCTCGCGCTGCCGCTGGCGGCGATCGATCGCCGCCTGATCTGGCCGCCGCTCGTGCTGGCCGGCGCGGTCGCGGCGTTCTTCCGCGATCCGAGCCGCGTCACCCCGCCCGATGCCGACCATCTCTACGCGGCGGCGGACGGATTCGTCCTGGATGTTGACGAGGTCGAGGAGCCGTGGTTCCTCGGTGGCCGCGGGCTGCGAATCGTCACCTTCCTCTCCCTCTTCGATGTCCATGTGAACCGCAGCCCCGTGGCAGGGACGCTGGTGAAAACACAGCATATCGCTGGCGGCTACGTTGCGGCGATGGATCGCGCTGGCTCAGAGGCGAATGAGCGCCAACTCCTCGCCATCGACGGGGTGCGGGGGTCGATCGTGGTCGTGCAGATCGCCGGGTTGTTGGCGCGGCGTATCCGTCGTTGGGTCGAGCCGGGCGCACCACTCCGGGCCGGACAGAAGCTGGGTATGATCAAATTCGGTTCGCGCACCGATGTGATCGTGCCGCTCGGCCAGGCCGAGGCGCTCGTCGCCAAGGGCGCGCGCGTGCGGGCCGGGATCACGCCGATCGCGCGCTACCACGTTGGGGGTACGACAGGCGCGTAGCCGGTCGCCGACTATGGGGCGGGGACGTTGGGGGGAGTGCGCGCAGTGAGCGCATGGTCGATAAGGGATAGGGGAGCGTCAGTGAAGGGGAAAGTTCGGCGAGGATGTGAGCAGATCCCGAATGTCATCACGTTCTGCAATCTGCTCTGCGGCGTGGCGGCGATCATGCTGGTGATGGATGAGCACTTCCTCCTCGCCCCGGCGGTGATCTTCCTGGCGGGCATTCTCGATGTGATCGATGGCGCGCTCGCCCGCAGGCTGCGCGGTGCCGACCCGTTCGGTGAATCCCTCGACTCGTTGGCCGATATCATCTCCTTCGGGATCGCCCCGGCGCTGATCGTCTATCGCGGCTTTCTGCACCACTGGCCGAGCCTCGGCTGGCTGGTGGCCGGTGGCTATGCCGTGTGCGGCGCTTGGCGGCTCGCCCGCTTCGCCTCCAGCGAGAAAGGCCCTTTTTTCCAGGGCTTGCCGATCACGATGGCGGGGATGTCGGCGGCGGCGTTCCTCTTCTATCCCAACTTCTGGTCGCCGAGCGCTGTCGCCGCGATGACCCTCATCCTCGCCCTCTTGATGGTGAGCCACTTCCGCTTCCCGAAGATCCCGATGCTGCTACGCCCGTTCCCGCGCCCGGTGCGCCTGGCCATCATCGCGCTCCTGGCATTCGCCGCCATCGCGATCTCGCCCGCGGCGGTCCTCACCGCGCTCGGCCTGACCTACTTCGCGGTCGCCCTGCTGGAGAACTTCGGCTTTTGGGAGGCGGTGGCCGACGGGCCGGTCGGTGATGCGGTCGCCCGGCTCCGCTCGCGCAACTGAGCGGCGCAGTCGCCCACCGTTTCGTCGTTCGCGCTGCATCTCTCGCTGTCGCGGTCACCCCGGCCATTCCCGATTCACCTTCGCCGAGCCACGAGTTCAATTCCGGCAGGCGAAGAAAAACGCTGGCGGCAGATTGCGCGGCACCCAGCGCGTCTCGACTCGCCCGAACAGTTGCCCGAGCAGCGGGCGGATATAGGGGGAATACTGGTAGGCGGTGAAGAGGCCACCCGGTGCGAGTGCGCGCGCCGAGGCGCGCAGGATCTCCACGCGGAGGTCCGGCGGCATCGCGGTATAGGGGATGCCGGAGATGATCACGTCGGCCCCGCGCCACCCGAGCGCCGCGACGTGTCGCTCGATCCGCGCCGCCGACCCGCGCACCGCGACCAGGCGCGGGTCGGGCAGACGCTCGCGCAGGGCGTCGATGAAATGCGCCTCCGTATCGAGCGTCAGCAACTGCCCATCCGGCGCGAGTCGGCGCATGATCTCGGTCGTGAACACCCCCGTCCCCGGGCCGTACTCCACGATCCGCCGCGCCCGCTCGAAATCGACCCCGTCGAGCATCGCCCGGACGAGGTACTGCGAACTCGGCGTCACCGAGCCGATGGTGCGCCAATCGCGCAGGAAACTTCGCAGGAACACGCTGCGGTCGCGGGTCACACCGGTGGTCAACGCTCTTCCTCCTCCGAGTGGGGTGACGATCCTCGCGCGGGACATTCTCAACGCAACTATACGCGATCGGGCTCCGCACCCGGCCAACCTCTTGACGCCCGCGCCCGATCCTCCGTATAATCCTCGCGCCCGCCCGGTTCGGGCGGTTTCGCTGCAGGGTTGAACGTCGCCAGGGTCGTGCTGCGACATGGCGGTGGGGCGCAAATGACCGATTCACCACCAGGGACAATGCAACGGTGACCGCAGCCTCTGGGTCCACGGACCCAAGGCTTTTTTTTTGCGCGACGATGGTCCTCTCGATCGTTGAACGGTCGCTTCTTGGAGGGTTCTGATGCAGCGTGATCTGCTCCTGCGCGGCGGGCACATCCTCGATCCGGCCACCGGGCGCGACGAGGTTGGCGATCTCCTCCTCAGGGGTGACGTGATCGCCGTCGGCGGCACGATCGCGCCGCCCGAGGGGGCCGAGATCATCGATCTGCACGGGTTAATCGCAACGCCGGGGTGGATCGATCTCCACACCCATCTCCGCGAGCCGGGGTTCGAGTACAAGGAGACGATTCAGGGCGGCGCGCGGGCGGCGGCGCAGGGGGGCTTCACGACGATTTGCTGCATGCCGAACACCCGCCCGGCGCTCGACACGCCGGAGCAGATCGCCTTTGTCCTCGAACGGGCGCGCGGCGCGGCGGTGCGCGTCCTGCCGATCGCGACGATCACGCGCGAACGTGCCCTCGAAGTGCCGGTCGATTTCGCGGCCCTCGCGGCGGCGGGGGCGATCGGGTTCTCCGACGACGGCGAATCGACCAGCTCGGCCCACGCCATGTTGGTCGCGCTGGAGGCGAGCAAGGCGTTGGGGCGGCCGATCATGGTCCATTGCGAGGAGCCCACCCTCGTGCGCGGTGGTGCGCTGAACGCCGGCCCGGTCGCCGACGCGCTCGGGTTGCCCGGCAGCCCCGACATCGCCGAGGAGGTGATGTTGGCGCGCGATCTGACCCTCGCCGCCGCGACAGGTGGCTGGCTCTTCGCCTGCCATACCACCACGGCGCGCGGCGTCGCGTTGATCCGCGAGGCCAAGGCGCGCGGCGTGCGCGTCACCGCCGAGGTCACGCCGCACCACCTCGCCCTCACCGACGAGTGGGTGGCCGGGAGTCGCCGCCTCCATTGGGAGCAGGATGAGTTTCCGCAGGGCACACCCGCCGATCCGAATACGAAGGTGAATCCGCCGCTGCGCACCGGCGCGGATATCGAGGCGCTGGTCGCTGGCTTGCGCGACGGCACGATCGACACGATCGGCACTGATCACGCCCCGCACGCCGCGCGCGACAAGCCCGCCGACTATCGCGCCGCCGCCTTCGGGATGCTCGGCTTTGAGGTCGCCCTGCCGACGCTGCTGAGCCTCGTCCGCGCGGGCGCGCTCGATCTCCCGACGATCATCGCCAAACTGACCGTCGCCCCCGCCGCCGTCCTCGGCGACATCCTGCCGCCCGGCGCGGGTACACTGGCCGTCGGCGCGCCCGCCGATGTGACCGTCTTCGACCCGGAGCGGCGCTGGACCGTCACGCCCGACGCGCTGCGCTCGTCGAGCAAGAACACGCCGCTGCTCGGCCGCGAACTGCGGGGGATGGTGACGCACACGATCGTCGCCGGGGAGGTGCGCCATCGCCCCTGATCCCGCCCTCGCCCCGCCCTATACTCTGCGCCCGGCGACCGCCGGTGATTACGCCTTCCTCTACGATCTCCACGTCGCGTGCATGAAAGCCTATGTGGCGGCGACTTGGGGCTGGGATGAGGAGGTGCAGCGGGCGATCTTCCGCGAACGCTTCGCGCCAGATAGTAGCCGGATCGTCGTGGTAGACGGGCGCGGTGTCGGCGTCCTCGCCGTCGAGCGTCGCGCCACCGACCGGTTCATCGCCAATCTCGCGATCGCGCCGACGATCCAGGGGCGCGGGCTTGGTGCGGCGATCCTGCGCGGGGTGCTGGCGGATGCCGCGCGCGATGCCGCGCCGACCCGGCTGCACGTGCTGCACGTCAACCCCGCGCGCCGCCTCTACGAGCGCCTGGGCTTCGTCGTCGAGGGCGAGACGTCGACACACTATCTAATGGTGGCCGCGCCGCCGGTCGCGCGGGCTGGGGGAGGGTCGGGACGATGAGCGGACAGGGTCCCACCTTCCGTCTCAACTTCGAGGAGGCGATCCGCTTCGTCGGGCGCGATCCGCGCTGGCTCCCGAAGCTCGCGCTCGGCGCGCTCTTCAGCCTCCTCTCGATCTTCATCGTCGGCGGCATCCTGACGCAGGGGTATCTCTTAATCCTGGCGGAGCGGGTCGCCCGCGCGGAGCCCTATCCGCTGCCCGAGTGGGAAGATTGGGGCGAGATTCTGCGCCAGGGTTTCAATGGCTTCCTCGTTGCCCTGGTGCTCAGCGTGCCGTTGCTCGTCCTCGGCTTCCTCTTGATGCTCGTCTATTTCCCGCTGATCTTCCTCGGCGCGTCGGGCGGCCAGTCGGCGGGCGGCGGGATAGCTCTCCTGACCATTCTCCTGCTGATCCTCTCATTCCTCTTCGTCCCGTTCTCGCTGCTGGTCGGGGTCCTCGGCCCCGCCGCCCACGCCCAACTCGCCCTGCACGGGGGCGACCTCGCCGCCGCCTTCCGCTTCCGCGAGGTCTTCCGCTTCATCGGGCGTCATCGGGGGCAGTACGCCCTCATGCTCGTCCTTTCAACGGCGGCGATCGGCGTGCTAAGCCAGATCGGCTATTTCGCCTGTTTCATTGGCGTCTTCGCCACAATCTTCCTGGCGCAACTCTTCCAGTATCATTTGATCGGGCAACTGTGCTGGTCCGACCGCACGCTGCTCAACACCCCCAGCCGGGGCGAGTAATAGGGGAGGGAGTATGGGGACGTACACTGGGCCGATTGCGGCCTTGGCATTGGAGGACGGGCGGATCTTCCGGGGTGAGCCGTTCGGCGCGCCGGTCGAAACCGGCGGCGAGATCGTCTTCACCACGACGATGACCGGGTATCAGGAGGTCGCGACCGATCCCTCCTTCAACGGTCAGGTTGTCTGCTTCACCTATCCGCTGATCGGGAATTACGGGGTCACGCCCGCCGATGACGAGTCGTTCCGCCCCTGGGCGCGCGGCGTGATCGTCCGCGAATACAGCGATGAGCCGAGCAATTGGCGCTCGGTTGGCACCTTCGATAGCTACCTGCGCCAGCACCAGATTCCCGGCATCATGGGGGTGGACACGCGCGCCCTGACGCGCCACCTGCGCGACCGTGGCCTGTTGCGCGGCGTCATCGTGCCGGATCGCCGCGGCCTCGACGACGGCGAGCTGGTGGCGCGCGCCCGCAAAGCGCCGCTGCCGTCGGAGTCCAACGTCGTCGCCGAGACTTCGATCCCCGCTATCGAGACGACCGGCAACCCGGATGGCCTGCACGTCGTCGTCCTCGATTGCGGCCACAAGCGCAACATCGTCCGCTCCCTCGAACGGCGCGGCCTGAAGGTGACGGTCGTGCCCTGGGACACGACCTACGAGACGATCGCGGGGCTGAAGCCCGATGGGATCACCACCTCTCCCGGACCCGGCGATCCGGAGAATGCCGAGCGGACGGTCGAGACGGTGCGCCAGATCGTGGACCACGAGATTCCGTTCATGGGGATCTGCCTCGGCCATCAACTCCTCGCCCTCAGCATCGGCGCGGAGACGAGCCGCCTCCACTACGGCCACCGAGGTGGTAATCAGCCGGTGAAAGATTTGCTCGACGGGCGGGTCTACATCACCTCCCAGAACCACGGCTTCAAGGTCGATCCGGAGCAGATCCCGACCGACAAGGGCTGGCGTGTCGGCAAGATCAATCTCAATGACGGCTCGGTTGAGGGGCTGGAACACGAGACGCGCCCCGCGTTCTCGGTCCAATACCATCCCGAGGGCGCGCCCGGCCCGCAGGACAACCAATACCTCTTCGATCGCCTAGTCAGCATGATCGAGGAACGCGGGGGGAAGCGGACGGATTAGGCCCGCCCAACGCTCGATAGAAAGATCGCAGGCGTGGCGCGCTGTCCACGTTCACACCGCCGCGTCTGCTCAGTACGCCAGGGAGGCTGCGCCGGGAGACCCGCTCCATGTGCCAGCCGCTGGGGATGAGGGAAAGGGAAGAGGCGTGGCAGGCGATATCAAGAAGGTCCTCGTCATCGGGTCCGGGCCGATCGTCATCGGCCAGGCCGCCGAGTTCGATTATGCCGGGACGCAAGCTTGCCGCGCCCTGCGCGAGGAGGGGATCGAGTCGATCCTGGTCAACTCCAATCCGGCCACGATCATGACCGACGAAGGGGTCGCCGATGTCGTCTACATCGAGCCGCTGACGGTCGAGGTGGTGCGCCGGATCATCGCGCGCGAGCGCCCGGACGCCTGCCTCCCGACCCTCGGCGGGCAGACCGGCCTCAACCTCGCGATGGAACTGCACGCGGCCGGGGTCTTCGAGGAGTTCGGCGTCCGCCTCCTCGGCGCGAACCCCGAGACGATCAGGATGGCCGAGGATCGCGAGGCGTTCAAGAACTTGCTGATCAGCATCGACGAGCCGGTGGTGGACAGCGCGATCGTCCATACCCTCGACGAGGCGCACGCCTTCGCGGCCAAGGTGCCGCCGCCGCTCGTCATCCGCCCCGCCTACACCCTCGGCGGCACCGGCGGCGGGATCGCCTTCACGATGGACCAACTCGACGGCGCGGTGAGGGCCGGGATCGAGGCGAGCCCGATCGGCCAGATCCTGCTCGAACGCTATCTCAACGGCTGGAAAGAGATCGAGTACGAGGTGATGCGCGATAGCGCCGACACCTGCATCACGATCTGCAACATGGAAAACCTCGACCCGATGGGGGTCCACACCGGCGACAGCATCGTCGTCGCCCCCAGCCAGACCCTCTCCGATCGCGAGTATCAGATGCTCCGCTCGTCGGCGCTGAAGATCATCCGCGCGCTGGGGATCGAGGGGGGCTGCAACGTCCAGTACTCGCTCGACCCGCACTCGTTCCAGTACTACGTGATCGAGGTCAACCCGCGCGTCAGCCGCTCGTCCGCGCTCGCCTCGAAGGCGACCGGCTACCCGATCGCGCGCCTCGCCGCCAAGATTGCCGTCGGTCGCCGCCTCGACGAGGTGCCGAACGCCGTCACCGGCAAGACGGTCGCCGCCTTCGAGCCGGCGCTCGACTACTGCGTCGTCAAGATCCCGCGCTGGCCGTTCGACAAATTCGTCCGCGCCGATCGGACCCTCGGCACGCAGATGAAGGCGACCGGCGAGGTGATGGCGATCGATCGCTCGTTCGAGGCGGCGTTCCAGAAGGCGATCCGCTCGCTCGAGAACGGCGCGCACGACCTCGCCTGGGAATCGCCCGACTGGCAGGGCGAGGGGGGCGAGGAGCGCCTGCTCGATCTCGTCTCCCGCCCTACCGATCAGCGGCCCTGGGCACTCGTCGCCGCCCTGCGGCGCGGCTACACGCCGGAGGATTTGTCGGCGCGCAGCGGCTACGATCCCTGGTTCACTCGCAAACTCGCCCGCATCGTCGCCACCGAGCGCGAGATCGCGGGAGAGAGTACCGACATCGGCGAGGCGCTCCTCTGGCGCGCGAAGCGGATGGGCTTCTCCGATCGCCAGATCGCCCGCCTCACCGGCCTGCCGGTCGAGGAGATCGCCGCGCGGCGTCGCGCCGCAGGGCTGGAGCCGGTCTACAAGACGGTTGACACCTGCGCCGCCGAGTTCACCGCCGTCACCCCCTACTTCTACTCGACCTACGAGGAGGAGGACGAGGCAACGACACTGCCCGGCCCGAAGGCGATCGTCCTCGGCTCCGGCCCGATCCGGATCGGCCAGGGGATCGAGTTCGACTACTGCTCCGTCCAGGCCGCCCAATCGCTCAAGGCGGCGGGCGTCGCCTCGATCATGATCAACTCCAACCCCGAGACCGTCTCCACCGACTTCGACACCAGTGACCGCCTCTACTTCGAGCCGCTGGACGATGAGAGCGTGATCGAGATTTTTCGGCACGAGGGTGAGTCGAAGGTCGAAGGTCCGAAGGTCGAAAGTCAGAATGCGCCAATCCACAGCCACTCCATTACAGCAGAGCGACCTTCGGCCTTCGACCTTCGGACCTTCGACCTCCCGCCCGCCGTGGTGCAATTCGGCGGACAAACGGCGATCAACCTGGCCGCGCCGCTCGACCGCGCTGATGTGCCGATCATCGGCACATCGCGCGAGGTGATCGACATCGCCGAGGATCGGCGGCGTTTCGAGGCATTCCTGCGCGAGATCGGGATCCCGCAGCCGCCCGGTGCCGCGACCACATCCCTCGAAGAGGCGATGACCACCGCCGAGCGCGTTGGCTACCCGATCCTCGTGCGCCCCTCCTACGTCCTCGGCGGGCGGGCGATGGAGGTCGTCCACACCCCCGAGTACCTGCGTCACTACCTCACCACGACGGTCGAGTTCACCGGCCACCCGGTCCTGATCGACAAGTATCTGGAGGGCAAGGAGCTGGAGGTTGACGCGATCTGCGACGGCGAGCAGATCCTCATCCCCGGCATCATGGAGCATATCGAGCGCACCGGCGTCCACTCCGGCGATTCTTTCGCCGCTTATCCGCCGCAACACCTCTATGACGACGAGCGTCGGCAGATCATCGAGTACACGACGAAGATCGGCCTCGAACTCGGCGTGCGCGGCCTGATGAATGTGCAGTACGTCAGCCACGGCGGACGGATCTACGTCATCGAGGTCAACCCGCGCTCCAGCCGCACCGTCCCGTTCATCTCCAAGGTGACCGGCGTGCCGCTGATCGCCCTCGCCACCGGGATCATGCTCGGTCGCAGCCTCGCCGATCAGGGCTATGAGGGCGGACTCTGGCCGGAGCAGCCGCTCGTGGCGGTCAAAGGCCCGGTCTTCTCGCACGCCAAATTGCGCGGTGTCGAGGTCGGCCTCGGCCCGGAGATGAAGTCCACCGGCGAGGTGATGGGCGTCGATACGTCGTTCGCGGCGGCGTTCTATAAGGCGATCCTCGCCGCCAACATGGGCCTGCCGCGCGGCGGTGGGATCCTCCTCAGCCTCGCCGACACCGATAAGTCCGACGCCGCGCCGATGATCGAGACGCTGGTACGCCTCGGCCACCCGCTCTACGCCACTGAGGGGACCGCTGCGTTCATCGATCGCCTCGGGATGCCGGTGCAGTTGGTCACGAAGCGGATCGGCCAGGGGAGCCCCGATGTCCTCGATGTCATCCTCAACGGCACGGTCGCGATGGTGATTAATACGCCGGGCCTGGCCTACTTGGAGCAGCAGCAGGGGTTCGCCATCCGGCGCGCGGCGGTCGAGCGCGGGATCCCCTGCCTCACCTCGATCGATACCGCCGTGGCGATGGCCGCCGCGATGGCGGGCACGGAGGGCGGGTTCAACGTGCGACCGTTGCTCGTCTATCGCCAGGGGTAATTGTGTCGGCGGGCGGGGGCGAGGGATGGGGTGGTGCGTCATTCCCCACTCGCCTCGGTATGCGCGGATACGAATAGGGGGGACGATGCCGACATGGGATGCCGATCTCTACTTGCGGTTCGGCAATGAGCGGACGCAGCCGGCGATCGACTTGCTGGCGCGCGTGGCGCTCGACCGGCCAGCGCGGATCATCGATCTCGGCTGCGGCCCCGGCAATAGCACCGCGCTCCTCCGCCAACGCTGGCCGGGGGCGGCGATCGCCGGGTTCGACAACTCGCCGGAAATGATCGCCGCCGCGACCCGCGACCACCCGGACGGCGACTGGCAACTCGGCGACATCGCCAGTTGGACCGCCGCCGAGCCGTACGATCTCGTCTTCTCCAACGCCACCCTCCAGTGGCTCCCCGATCACGCGACCCTCTACCCGCGCCTCTTCGCGCAGGTCGCGCCCGGCGGGGCGTTCGCTGTGCAGATCCCGGTCTTCCACACGACCGCGCTCCAGCGCGTCCTCCTCGCCCTCGCCGACGAACCGGCCTGGCGCGAGCGGCTGCGACCGGCCACCCGCGCGCTGGTGGCCGAATCGCCCGGCTTCTACTATGACGCCCTCGTCGAGCGGGCCAGCCACATCGATCTCTGGGAGACCGAGTACCAGCACGTCCTCGCCGACGCCGACGCGACGGTCGAGTGGATCAGCGGCACGCGCCTCCGCCCCTATCTCGAAGCGCTGGGCAACGAGGACGAGCGCCAGCAATTCCTCGCCCGCCTGCGCGCTGGCGTCGCCGAAATCTACCGCCCGCAGCGCGACGGTCGCGTCATCTTCCCGTTCCGGCGGCTCTTCCTCGTAGCCTATCGCTGACCGGGAGGGGAGATGCTACCGGCGAGCGATTTCGATGGCCCGTGGAAGGACGCCCTGGATCTCTACTTCCCGGAAATCCTCGCCTTCTTCTTCCCCGCCGCCTTCGCCGGGATCGACTGGTCGCACAGCTATGAACCGCTCGATAAGGAATTGCAGCAGGTGGCCCCCGCCGGTAGCGCGGGACAGGCGGTAGACAAACTGGTGCAGGTGCGGCGACGCGATGGCTCCGATGCCTGGGTGCTCGTCCATATCGAGGTCCAGAGCCAGCCCGACCCGGATTTTGCCGAGCGGATGTTTCGTTACCACGCGCGGCTCCACGACCGCTTCCGCAGGCAAATCGCCAGTCTGGCGATCCTGGGCGATGACCGTGTGAGTTGGCGTCCCAGCGCCTTTGACTATACCCTCTGGGATTGCACGCTCAGTCTGAACTTCCCCGCCATCAAACTTCTCGACTACGATCTCGCTATACTAGAATCGAGTACGAATCCTTGCGCGACGGTGGTGCTCGCTCACCGTCTCGCGCAGGCCACGCGCCGCGATCCCGACGGGCGGATGGCCGCGAAGCTCACCCTGACCCGCCGCCTGTACCAGCGCGGGTATGGGCGCGAGGAAATCATCCAACTCTACCGCTTCATCGATTGGTTACTCCGCTTGCCGCCGGACCTGGAAGACGAGGCGTGGCGACAGATCAAGGTATTCGAGGAGGAACAACGAATGCCGTACATCACTTCCGCCGAACGGATTGGCCGGGCAAATGGGCTAGCCGAGGGGCTAGCCGAGGGGCGTGCCGAGGGGCGTGCCGAGGGGCGTGCCGAGGGGCGTGCCGCAGGATTGTTCGATGCTCTCGGTACGGTGTTGCGAACGCGGTTTGGTGATGGGGGCGAGGCGTTGCTGCCCGAAGTGCGGCAGATCGCGGATGCAGAGCGCCTGCAAGCGCTCTTCGCGCGCCTCTTGACGGTCAATACTCTTGAACAGGCGCGCAATACCATCGCCGAATTTCGGTAGATGGCGGGCTGAGCAGGTGCTTGCTCCCCGGACGTACTGATTCCTAACCTATGCTGGTATGGGTTCGGTATTTGTTGTCGCGCGTGCAGAAGAGGAGTCACCGTGCCGCAGCAGTTCATCGCCCGAGTGGTCCATGCCGATCCTGTCCTGCCCGCCAACACGATCGTGCGGCTGGCCGTACCCGCAGGTGTGGCAGCGGCGGCGGTGCCGGGACAATTCCTGATGCTGCAGAGCGGCGGGCGCGACCCGCTCCTGCCGCGCCCCTACAGCATCATGCGCGCGACCCGCGCCGCGCGCGAGGGGGGGGAGGAGGGCACGCTCGATCTGCTGGTCTTCACCGGCGGGCGCGGCGGGAATCACCTGGCCGAGGCGCGGGCTGGTGATCCGTTCCCGATCCTCGGCCCGCTCGGCAATGGCTATGCGATCGATGGCCGGATGCGCCGCGCCCTGCTGATCGCTGTCGGCCACGGCATCGCCCCGATCATCGCCCTCGCCGAGTCGGCGCTGGCGCGCGGGGTGGAAGTCGTCATGCTGGTCGGCGCGCCAACCGCCGCCAGCCTCCTGCCGCTCCCCCTGCTGCCGGAAGAGGCCGAGATCATCGTTGCCACCGCCGACGGTTCGCGCGGCCATCACGGCGCGGTGACCGATCTCGTCGCCAACTACATCGAGTGGACCGACGCGATCTATGCCTATGCGCCCGAAACGACTTACGTCGCCCTGCGCGAGACGTTGCGCGGGTATCGCGGCGCGCGCGCGATCCCGCCGGTTCAGGCGGCGATGGAGCGCTCGATGGCCTGCGGCATGGGCGTCTGCCTGGGCTGCGTCGTCGAGACGACGAGCGGCCTCAAGACGGTCTGCCGCGATGGCCCGATCTTCCCGCTCGACGCGCTGGTGCTCGGGTAGCGGGAGCTGCTCTTGCAGCGAGCGAGATTCGTGCCGGATCCCAAGTGCGAGAAGCGCCCCTTCCTCATGGCGGCGTGGAGCGGAGGTACGAGCGATGACCCAGGTAACATCCGGTGTGCAGGACACGGCGATCCCCGGTGGTGGGGCGGGACCGGACCTGCGCGTCGATCTCGCGCCGCACAACGCGCGCGAGCTGATCCTGCGCAACCCGATCCTCGCCGCTTCCGGCACATTCGGGTATGGCACCGAATATTCCGGGCTGCTCGATGTGCAGGCGCTCGGCGCGATCGTCTCGAAGGGGGTTACCTACCGGCGGCGACGCGGCGCGCCGATGCCGCGAATCGCCGAGACCCCTGCCGGGATGCTGAACGCGATCGGCTTGCAGAACCCCGGCATCAAGGGGGTCATCGCCAAGTACCCGCCGATCTGGTCGCGCTGGGCGGTGCCGGTGATCGTCAATCTGGCCGGCGACTCGGTCGCGGAGTTCGCGGAAATGGCCGCGATCCTCGACGAGGTGACTGGCGTCGCCGGGTTGGAGCTGAACGTTTCTTGTCCGAATGTCGCGGCGGGCGGGATGTTCTTCGGCTGCGATCCCGATCTCGCCGCCGAGGTCACCGCCGCCGTGCGCGCCGCCACCTCCCTGCCGGTGATCGTGAAGCTGACGCCGAACGTGACCGACATCGTCACGATCGCCCGCGCGGTCGTCGATGCCGGGGCGGACTCCCTCTCCCTGATCAACACGCTGCTCGGGATGGCGATCGATACCCACCGCCGCCGACCCGTCCTCGGCAACCTGATGGGCGGGCTCTCCGGCCCAGCGACCAAGCCGATCGCCGTGCGGATGGTCTATCAGGTCGCGGGGGCGGTGGAGGTGCCGATCATCGGCCTCGGCGGGATCGCGACCCTCGAAGATGCCCTGGAATTCTTCATGGCCGGGGCCACCGCCGTCCAGGTTGGCACCGCCACGTTCGCCAACCCGGTCGCGATGCCGACCATTCTCGATGGGCTGTCACAATGGCTGGCGCGCGAGGGCTTTTCTTCGGTGCGCGAGATTATCGGCCTGGCGAATGAGCGTGTGCTCGCGCGCGCTGCCGAAGCGCAGTAGCTCCCGCCCTGCGCGGGGTGAGGAAAAGTGAAGCAGCCCCGTTAACGGTCGGGGACGAGGACGGGTGAAGGAGAACGGGATGACGATCGATGTGGCCGCGATCCTGCGCGAGGTCGGCGCGATGCAAGAGGGGCATTTCCTCCTCTCGTCCGGGCGTCACGGCGATCGGTATATCGAGAAGTTCGCCTTGCTGATGCGCCCGCGCGACACCGAGCGGGTCTGCCGCAGGATCGTCGAGCATTTCGCGGAGGCCGGTATCGAGACGGTCGCCGGGCCGACGACCGGCGGGATCCTGCTGGCCTTCGAGGTCGCCCGCCAACTCGGGGTCCGCGCCGTCTACGCCGAGCGCGCGGAGGGCGGGGCGGGGCGCGAGTTTCGGCGCGGGGCGACCTTCCGCCCCGGTGAGCGCGTCCTGGTGGTGGATGACATCCTCACCACGGGGGGCGCGGTCCGCGAGACACTGGCCGGACTCGCGCCGCATGGCGTCGAGACCGTCGCGGCGGCAGTCCTCGTCGATCGCAGCGGCGGTCGGGTCGATCTCGGGCTTCCCCTCTTCGCCACCCTCCAGACCGATATCGCCACCTTCGATCCCGATGATTGCCCGCTCTGCCGCGAGGGCCTGCCCCTGGTCAAGCCTGGCACCACCATTATGCCGGGAGGTCAATCGACCGCTGCCTGATCTGGTTCAATTGTCCGATTGGACGCCGCTTGGTGTAGCCGTCGCTGTTTTGTAGCGTAGATTGAGTAGGTTTCTGAAGATGCAATTACCCCCAGGCTATACCCTGCGCCCGCCCACTCTGGCCGATCTCGATGCTGCACAAGCCCTGATGGCCGCAGTTGATTTCGCCGAGGTGGGCGAGAGCGACGCCGATAACGATGACTTGCGCCTCGACTGGGAGCAGGCGGACCTCACTCGCGACGCCTGGCTCGTCCACGCGCCCGATGGTCAGTTGGTCGCCTACGCACTCATCACCGATCGCGCCCATCTGCGCATCTTCGCCGACGTTTACCTGCACGCCGCGCACCACAATCGCGGCATCGGCACGCTGATCAATCGGCTGACGGAGGAGCGGGCTGCTGACCATCTCGCCCTTGCGCCGCCGGGGGCGCGCGTCACCCTCGGCACCTACATCAACGCCCCGAACAGTCACGCCGCGCGCCTCCTGACGAACGAAGGCTACACCCTTCTCCGGCACTTCTGGCGGATGGCGATCACCCTGGACGCGCCACCCCCTGTGCCGGTGTGGCCGACCGATCTCGCCGTCCGGGCGTTCGAGCCCGAGCGCGACGCTCGGGCCGTCCACACGACGATCACCGAGGGTTTCGGGGACATGTGGGGGTTCATCCCGCAGAGTTATGCCGACTGGCAGGGCTCCATGATCGCGCGCCCCGATTTCGATCCGACCCTCTGGTCGATCGTCGAGGATGGCGACGAGGTTGCCGCCGCCCTTTGCGCCTTTCCCTTTCCCGATCACGGGCATATCCGCAGCCTGGCGGTGCGGCGACCATGGCGACGGCGCGGTCTCGCTCTCGCGCTCCTCCAGCGGACCTTCGGCCTCTTCTGGGAGCGCGGCGAGCGCACGATCGCCCTCGGTGTCGATGCCCAAAGTCTCACCGGCGCGACGCGCCTCTACGAGCGCGCCGGCATGAGCGTCGCCCGTCAGTTCGCACTCTGGGAGAAGGAACTGCGCCCCGGC
Source organism: uncultured Thermomicrobiales bacterium (assembly GCA_902806415.1). Classification (GTDB taxonomy): domain Bacteria; phylum Chloroflexota; class Chloroflexia; order Thermomicrobiales; family CADCWN01; genus CADCWN01. The sequence continues at coordinate 44,530 of CADCWN010000382.1, forward strand.
GCGGACCTGAGCACGCAGCAACTCGCCGAGTGAATCGGAGTTCTATGATCTTGACAGGCTGGCGCGGCGTTGCTACAATTCACGTCGCGTCACGGGTTATGACCGCGCGGCGTGCGTGAGGCGCATTCGTCTAGCGGCCTAGGACACCGCCCTCTCAAGGCGGAGACCACGGGTTCGAATCCCGTATGCGCTACCCCTTCAGGCAAGGCCCACGTCACTACGACGTGGGCTTTCCTTTTACCCGTTACCATGCGATGGAGGGCCGGTGAAGCGCGAAGAGTTCGAGCAGATGTACGCCGCCGAAGATCGCCTCTGGTGGTACCAGAGCCTGCGCGATCGGGTCGTGGCACTGCTCGATCTTGACGCGCGCCCGGCGTCTGGCGAGTTGCGTATCCTCGATGCCGGATGCGGCACTGGCGGGATGTCGGCGCGACTCCAGCCCTACGGCACAGTCGTCGGCATCGACCTCGCGCCGTTCGCTGTCGCGGTCTGTCGCGATCGCCGGGGGCTCGCCGACACGGCGGTCGCCTCGATCACCGCGCTCCCTTTCCCCGAGGCGTCGTTCGACCTGGCGGTGTCGCTCGATGTGATCAGCGACGCGGGGACCGGCAATGACGCCCACGCCCTGGCCGAACTGTCGCGCGTCCTGCGCCCCGGCGGTCGCCTCTGCCTCAATCTCCCCGCCTTCCGCTGGCTCGCCGGGGAGCATGACGTGGCCGTGGAAACGAAGCGGCGCTACACCCGCTCCGAAGTCCTCGCTCTGCTGGCGCAGGCCGGTTTCATCCCTGAGCGCCTGACCTACTGGAACACCCTGCTTCTGCCGGCGGTGGCCGCCGCGCGCGGCCTCTCCCGCCTGCGCGGCCTTGACGCCACGACCGCGCGTTCCGATGTCAGCGTCCCCGCCGCGCCAATCAACGGCACCCTGCGCGCGATCACCCAACTGGAGGGTCGCCTCCTGCGTCGCACCGACTTGCCGATCGGCTCATCGCTCCTCTGCGTGGCGCGCAGGGCGTAGTCGTGAGTCGTGGGTCGTGAGTCGCGAGAACTCGCTCCCAAAGTGTGCCGATTCGTGGACAGGTAGCCGCTGGCGGTCAGTTCTCACGACCCACGACTCACGACTGGACACCGATGCGTACCGTAGAACTGATGACCCGGATTGCCGAAACGGACGTCACCTTTTCGATTGACGACGGGCGCTGGCGGGGCAAGTGCCTGATCTGCAACGGCTGGCTCAGCTTCGATGCGCGCACCGGGTTCGGGGCGAACATCGAGCATATCTACCCCCGCTCGCTCGGCGGCGACAACGATCTGTCCAACCTTGGCCTGACCCATCCCGGTTGTAATGGCGAGAAAGGGCGGAATTGGGACCCGAAGCGTCGCCATCGCGGCAACCCGGAACGTTACCGCGCGATCGTTGAGCACCTGCGGCAGCGGCGGCGCGAGCGCTGGCGGGAGCGAGCGTGATGTGGATCACCACCCGCCCCGAGGGCGACAGCGAGGGGAGAAGGGGTAGGCGGAGAGTGGGCTGGGTTGGGCTGGGTGTGCTGGCGATGGCCCTGACCCACGGGCGAGCTGAGAGAAGCCGCGCGCGAGGTTTCGCGCCCCTTACGAGCGCGAAACCAGCACGACCCCAACGCAGATAACGACGATCCCCGCCCAGCGCGTCGGGCTGATCGCTTCATTGAAGAGGAGGCGCGAGAGGAGCGCGGTCACGACGTAGCCGAAGGCGAGCAGTGGGTAGGCGTAGGAAAGTTGGACGCGCGAGATCACCGCCAGCCAGAAGATCGACGCCCCGAAGACGAAGATGAAGCCGAGCAGAATCGGCACCTGCGTGAAGACGCGGAAGAGCGTGGGAATCAGCGTGGCGGGGCTGAGGTCCAGGACGCCGAAACGATTCATCCCGTACTTCAGCAATAACTCCCCGACCACGGAAAGGCAGATCCCCGTCAGCAAGAGCGCGATGACCATCAGGGCGCGAGCCTCCTTCTCTGGATTTGCCGAATCAGCCGTGCGGGGTATAGCCTCGGGTTGCGGTGGCCTGACGGTCGGCAACTCACCATTGCGCTCGGAACCGATCAATACGCCACCGCTCCCTCTCCCCGAAGCCACGCCCCGCACGGGACGCGAGCTAATCCGCCGCGACGGCCGCTTCGATCGCCACCGGCGTCAGCCACTCGCGGTATTCCGCGGTTTTTCCCTGGACGGTATCGAAGAACGTGCGCTGAATTCGCGAGGTGATCGGCCCGACCTTGCCGTTCCCGACCGGGCGACGGTCGATCTTCGTCACCGGCGTGACCTGCACCCCCGTGCCGCAGAAGAAGATCTCGTCGGCGACGTACAACTCGGTGCGATCGACCTCGCGCTCCTCGACCGCGATCCCGGCGTCGCGCGCGATCTGCAGGACCGAGCGGCGGGTGATCCCCTCCAGGATGTCGGCGGTGACGGGCGGGGTGATCAGGACGCCGCGCCGGACCAGCATCATGTTGCAGGCGCTGCCCTCGCTGACCTTGCCGCGACTGTTGAGCAGGATCGCATCGTCGAAGCCGTACTCGACCGCCTCATCCTTGGTGATCGCCGAGTTGATGTAGGCTCCAGAAATCTTGCCGCGTGCGGGGATCGCGTTGTCCTGAATGCGGCTCCACGACGAGACCATCACCGAGAGGCCATCCTCGGCGCTGTAGTAATTGTCGAGCGGCAGCAGATAGATCGCGAAGTTGTTGTCCACCCCGCGCAACGTCGGCCCGAGATCGAGCCCCGACTTGTAGGCGTAGGGGCGGAAATAGATATTCGAGGTGGGCGCATTGCGGCGCGTCAGTTCGACAGCGATTTCGCAGAGGCCGTCGATATCGACCCCCAGATCGATCTTGATCAGCCCTGCCGACTGACTGAATCGGGTCATGTGATCGCGCAGGCGGAAGATGTTGATCGTGCTGCCGTCCCGGTCGAGGTAGCCGCGAATGCCGGCAAAAACCCCGGTGCCATATTGGAGCGCGTGCGTGGCGATGCTGACCTTCGCGTCCTCGATCGGGATGATCTCCCCCTCGAAGTAGCAATAAGGCAGATGAGAAACTTGCATGGTGACGACCATCCTTTCCGTGCGCGATCAACCGTTCGTGCGCGCGTGGCGATGCTGAAGGGACGGCTATTTGCGCCCGACGGCTCCGATATCGGCGTAGTATACCATCGGGTCGGAGCGACCGATCGTCTCCGCGCGGTATGGATGCCTCACTCAGCGCCCGCGTAGTGTTCCCAGTGTTGGCGATAGAAATCGACCGAGGCGGCGAGGCCGTCGCGCAGCGGGGTTCGCGGTCGCCAGCCGAGGGCGGTGGTGATTTTCGTGTAGTCGGTGTAGACATCGCCGATGTCGATCGCCTTCCGCTCCGGCGGGAAGGGGACGAGGCGGTAGCCGCCGGGGCTACCCGCCACCCCGACCAGCACCTCGACCGTCTCGCGCAGGCTGATCGGATCGCCGCCGAGATTGAAGATCTGGCCCTCGGCGGCGGGGGTGGTGGCGGCCAGCAGCAGCGCCTCGACGACGTCATCGACATAGTTGAAGTCCCGCCGCTGCTCACCGTCGCCGAAGAGATCGATCTGCTTCCCTTCCACCGCGAGGCGGATGAGCCAGCCGATCGCCGTCTGCCGATTGTGGCGGATCAGCATCCGCGGGCCGTAGGTGTTGGTCAGGCGGAGCGAGGTGGTCCGAATCCCGTGGACCCGGTGGTAAAGGATGTGGTACGACTCGCCGGCGATGCTGTTGATCCCGTTGACATCGACCGGGTCCTGGATGTGCCGCTCATCGATCGGCAGATAGTTGGCGCGCCCGTACTGCTGGCGCGTGGCGGTGTGGACGACGCGGATAGCGGGGTTATGCTCGCGACACGCCTCCATCATTGCCAATTGTGCGCGACAGTTGATCTCCAGGTCGGTGAACGGATCGCGCATCGAGTCGATGTGGCTGACCTGTCCAGCCAGATTAAAGAGGTAGCGCTGCCCCTGGACCAGATAGCGAAGGCTGACCGGATCGCGCACATCAGAAATGTTGATCTGCACCCGATCGCGGATATCCGCGACGTTGAACAGATTGCCCCCCGCGCCCGGCAGCATCGCATCGACCAGGGTGACCCGCGCGCCGAGGGTGACCAGGCGGTGCGCGAGCGCGCTGCCGATGAACCCGAGCCCGCCGGTGATCAGCACCGGCGCGTCAACGAAGGCGGTGGCGTAGGGGGGCGCACTCACCGGGCCTCCTTGCGCCGCCCTTCCGGGGCGGAGACGACGGCCTGGGCCGACGGGAGCCGCCGCACGCGCAGCTGCCACCAGAACGAGAGGATGTCGGTCACGGTGCGGGCGATCCGGGGCAGGTTGAAGAACTGCGATTTGCCGTAGGCGCGGTGGTAGTGGTGGACCGGCACCTCGGCGAAGGCGCAGCCGGCGTCTTGCAGCTTCTTGACCAGTTCCAGGCAGATCATCCCGGTATTCGACGTGAGGGTGACGCGCTCCAGCGCCGTGCGGCGGATGAGGCGGAAGTCGCAGTCCACGTCGCGCAGCCGGAAGCCGAAGAGCAGCTTCATCGCCCAGTGATAGAGGCGCCCGATGATGATCCGCCCGAGCGGATCGGAGCGGCTAATCTTGTAGCCGTTGACGACATCAATGCCCGGCACGAGCTTGTCCAGCAACAGGGGCAACTCGCGCGGGTCGTACTGGCCGTCGCCGTCGGTGTAGAAGAACAATTCCTTGGTGGCGGTGGCGATCCCTAGCTTCAGCGCGCCGCCGTAGCCGAGGGGCTGGCGGTGCGTGAGGACGCGCAGGCGCGCGAACTGCGGGGCCAACTCCTCCAGCACCTCGACCGTGTAGTCGGTGCTGCCGTTCTCGACGACGATGATCTCGTAGTCGTCGGTGAGGGCACGGCAGGTGCGATCCGCCTCGATCACCAGGCTGGCGATCGTGCCGCCGTCGTTGTAAGCCGGGAAGAACACGCTGATACTCGGCTTGCTCACCGATCCGCACCTCTGCGAATACACACGCTATCTGCCGCTTCAGACTATGTCGGTGACGGAGTATAGCACAGCCGACGGCCCTGCTTGGGGCAATCCGCGATGCCACACCTCCCGGTCGCACCGTCGCGCCTCCCCCAAATGGATGAGTTGCTGGCGAACGAATGGTCGCATTCGCGGTGGTCACTCGTCCTTGCGGATGCAGATCATCCGGTCGGTTCGCCAGCAGCCCCAGCCCTCTACACTGATTGCAGAGCGGCGGGTCAGTGCCGACCGTCGCGGGTCCGGTAGGAAAGGGGTGGGACGATGGGTGACTGGTTTGAGATCGTCGAGCATGGCAACTATCGCCGCCAATCCCTCCTCGCCGAGGCCGACCGGGGTCGCCGATCGGTGCCGATCGGCGGGGTGAGTATCAGGGCGCGGGTGGCCGCAGCATTGATCGGCGTGGCGATGTGGCTGGCCCCGGCGACGGCGAAGTCGCGACGGCAGGCGGAGTTGTACGACGAACGCGCCCTGCCTGGGATCGTCGGCTCGTAAGCTGACGGGCCAGGATGGGCTAAATTTCAGTAACCTTCGCCCTTTTGCCCGCTTTGCAATCGTCGCCCCAAACCTGACCTTTTTCCGCCTCGGCTAGACGCCCCATTCATGTCGATAATACGCGGAGCCCGGTCGCAGCGCACTGCGACCGGGCTCCGTTGACGTGCGGGATACGGCAGAGAGCTGCCACAAGGCCAGCATTAGCCGAAGATGTCGAGGATCTGCTGCCCACCTCTCGCTCCGGTGCCATAGCCGCGAATAGAGCCCTCACCGTCGATGGCGACAGCGACGGCCTGCTTATCGACACCTCTCAGTCCATAGCTGGCGGTGACGGCCCCATCCCAGTCGGGGAGCATGATGACCATCTGTGATGGATCGATCGGGATGGGCTGGCCGTGTTGCTGCAGGGTGGCGGTGGCCTCGCGCACGATTTCCCGATAGCCGCTCTGAATGCGCCCCCTGGCAACGCCGCGCATCATCCTGGGGAGCCTGCTGAGATCGAGGACCGAGATGATCGGCAGGGCCTCGGTGCTGTAGCGGCCGCGCAACGTGCGGCTGATCTGGCGCGCCTGCTCGCCGCTGTCGCGCCCGGCGAAGAGCACGACCACGGCGCGGCCCTGGTAATCGCCGAGCGATACGGGGTGTCCGACGATGTGTTCGAGGGTGAAAGCCGGGGCCATCGCGGGCGCTGTCATTTGCCACCTCTACAACGAGTAAGGAGGAGCCATCGCTCTCCATTCCATACGTCGCGCGTGGGGGAAATATCACGGCGCTCAAGCGAGCGGGACAGGCTCCACCGGGGCCGACAGCGGGAAGCCGTTGGCATCCACGAGAATAGCGTCGTGCAGATCGGCTTCTTCGAGGGTGAGGAGTTCATCGGCGACGAGGACGCGCTTCAGGGCGACGATCGCCGTCTCCACCATCCCATCCTCCGGTTCGCGGGTGGTGAGGCGCTGGAGGGCGAGGCTCGGCGTGACCAGGAGGCGGACGAGCCGATTGCCATAGTGGGCGGCGCTGAACCGGACGAATTCGTAGGCGACCGCCGCGATCGCCGGAACCAGGACGATCCGCGAGAGGAGGCGCAGCGGCAGCGGCGGCCGACCGAGGAAGATGAAGACCACGACCGAGAAGAGGACGACGATCAGCAGGAAGCCGGTGCCGCAGCGGGTGTGCAGCGTGCTCTGCCGCTGCACCGAGGCGACATCGAGCGACACGCCCGCCTCGTAGGCGTTGATCGTCTTGTGCTCCGCGCCGTGATACCCGAAGACGCGGCGGATATCCGGCAGCCGCCCGATCAACACCAGGTAGCCGAGCAGGATCGTCAGGCGGATCAGCCCCTCGACGAGATTGCTGACCAATGACGAGGCGATCCAGCGGTCGAGGAAATGAATGATCAACAACGGCAGGACGAAGAAGAGCGCGGTGCCGAAGAGGAGCGA
>CADCWN010000383.1 GCA_902806415.1 uncultured Thermomicrobiales bacterium
CCCGCGGTCGGGGCGGCGGACGGGGCCGCCGACGGGACCGGCGCGGCGGTCGGGGTCTCGGTCGCGCCGCAGGCCGCGAGGGCCGCGCCGACCATTGACGATGAGATACCGAGCGCCGCCGCCCGGCGCACGAAGTCACGCCGCGAGAGCTGGCCTGTACCCAGCCCTTGTACCAGGGATCGAATCTCCTCGGAACGCGCCATCCTGCTCTGCCTCCTGTGAAACACTACCCACAATCCCCTCGGCCCCATCAGACAGATCGACTGCCGTCCAGTCCCCCTGTTGCACGCCGCTCGGGGACGGCCCCGTTCGGCCAGGCCCGGCTCCTTCGCCGTCGCGTCGTGCGGCATTGCACGCCGGGCATCACCCGCAACGCTCCCCACCGCCCCCGCAGTGGCTCGGTCAAGGCTGCCCTCGCCCGTGGAGACCGGCGCGAAGCCCCTCACGGACTCCCCAGTCGGTCGTATCACCTCGCGGCGCGATTCTGCACATTGTACCGCCTCAGCGACGATTTGTGCAGCGGTCGGTCGGATGGTCTGATGTCCCCGCCCATCGTTCTCAAAAGACGTCGGATCGACTGAGGAAGTTCCCTGCCCGCCCGCTCACTCGGCCATGAATGCCGGGTCGCCCGTATAGCGCAGCACCGCCTGCGGATCGAGTGTCACACCCAGGCCGGGCGCATCCGGGATCGCCAGGAAGCCGTCGGCGTCGAGTCGCCAGGGGGTCGCGACGATCGCATCGATATACGGCGAGCCGGTCATGTACTCCACCCGATCGGTGCCTGGGAACGCCGACGCGAGGTGCAGGTCGGCCGCTAGACCGAGCGCCGTATTCCAGCCGTGCGGGATGAAGCGGATCCCCGCCTCGCTCGCCGCCCAGCCGATCCGCCGCTCCTCGCTGATCCCGCCAACCTTCGTCACGTCGGGCTGCACGATGTCGAACGCCCCGGCGGCAATCCAGGGGTCGAACGACTGGCGGCGCGTCAGCGTCTCGCCCCCGGCGATCGGCAGTGGCGCGGCCTCGCGCAGCGCCGCGTAATGGCGCAGCGCGTCGGGAGCCAGCGGCTCCTCGAACCAGGTCACGTCGTACTCGGCCAGCATCCGCGCCGTCCGCAAGGCCCACTTGTAGCCTTGCGACCAGAAGCCGTCGCTGCCGCCCGCGTCCACCATCAGCTCGCAGTCCGGCCCGATCGCCTCGCGCGCCGCCCGGACGATCGCCTCGTCGGTCGCCGCATCGCGCCGCCCGAATGGCCCCCAGCCGATCTTGAATGAGCGGAACCCCTGCGCCTTGACCGGCAGCAAGGTATCCGCCATCCGTTCCGGCTCGTCCATCAGCACCGAGGCGTAGGGGCGCACCCGCTCCCGGTAGCGCCCGCCGAGCAGTCGCCCGACCGGCTGTCCGGTCACCTGCCCCAGGATGTCCCAGAGGGCGATGTCGATCCCGCTGATCGTGTGGGTGATCGCCCCCCCGCGCCCCATCCAGAAGGTCTGCTGGTGCAGCTTCTCGCTGACCCGCTCCGGCTCGATCGCCAACTCACCGCGATACAACGGTTCCAGCACGCCGAGCGCGCCGCGCACCAGCGCGTCGTTCGTGAAGACGCTGCCGTACCCGATCACGCCCTCGTCGGTGACCACCGCGATCAGCGTGTGGACACACTCGTCGGGCCGGATCTCATGGCTCCAGCCCCCCTCGGGCGTGGCCCCGCGCAACCCCGCCGCGCGGATTTCTCGGATGTGCATCGTCACCTCGCAGTCGTGAGTCGTGGGTCGTGAGAAGGCCCGCTGATACCGGTTACCTTTGCGCCAGCACCGCCTCACTCACGACTCACGACCCACGACTCACGACTCGTTACCACCGAATCCCCCCCTGCACCGGCCCGGTGTGCTGGTCCTGGCGCGGGGCGATCGGCCAGTCGCGCCACTCGTCCACGATGCCGAGGATGCCAGTCACGGCAGCGTCGAGGATGACGCGGCCCTTCTCGGCGGTGGCAGTCGTCGCGTCGCCATGCACGCCGAGGTTCGTCCAGCGCCCCCAATAATCGTTGAACCGGACGGCGTAGTTCGCCGTGCTGTCGGAGCTGAGCCACTTGCCCATCACGTCGTTATCCGCCCCGGCGTGCTCCATCTGCACCCGCTCCGGCGCGAGGTGGAGATAGAGCGAGGTCTCGAACTCGTCGGCGTGGGCGATGACCGGCGTGTCCTGCACCGTCTTGAACGCCTCGATCGCCAGGTTGATGTAGTGGACCGCCGCGCAGAGCGAGTCGCTGCCGAGGGTCGTCTTGCGCGCGACCAGATCGATCAGCGGCTGGTTCGAGCCGTGGCCGTTGACGACCAGGATCTTCTTGAAGCCGTGGTACGCGACACTCTTGGTGATATTGACGCAGAAGGCGATGAACGTCTCGGGCTCGATGTGGATCGTGCCGGGGAAGTCGATGTGGTGCAGATTCAGCCCGTAGGCGATCGGCGGCAGGACCAACACCTTATCCGGCGCGCGCCGCCCGACTTCCAGGCAGACCGACTCCGCCAGGAAGGTGTCCACGTCGAGCGGCAGGTGCCGACCGTGCTGCTCGGTCGAGCCGGTCGGCAGCAGGATCACCTTCTGCATCGCGATCGCGTCGTTCATCTCGGCCCAGGTCAGCCGGTTGTAGCGATACTCCTCCGCCGCGCCCATCGTCCCACCCCCACCGTCGCGACTATTTCCCCGCTCTTGCGCGCATCGTATCGAGCCGCGCGCGAATTTGCAAGGCTGCTTGCAATGCCGCGCGGCGTGTGCATGATTGGGGCCGGAAACGAGTCGGCAGTCCGTAGTCGGTAGTCCGTAGTCCGTAGAGAGTCGGCGGTAAGGCAAGGTGCCGGGCTTTACCCGTGGCTACTACGGACTACGGACTACGGACTGACTACCCAAGGAGGTATGGATGGGCTTGGTCGACGGCAAACGGGCGCTCGTCACGGGGGCGAGCAAGGGGATCGGGGCGGGGATCGCGCTGGCGTTGGCGCGCGAGGGGGCCGATGTCGCGATCAACTACAACAGCGACGCGGCGGGCGCGGAGGAGGTCGCGGGGCAGGTCCGCGCGCTCGGACGCGCGGCGACGACGATCGGGGCGAATGTGCGCGAAGCGGCCGACTGCCGCCGCCTGGTCGAGGAAGCCGCGCGGGGGCTCGGCGGGCTCGACATCCTCGTCAACAATGCCGGGATCACCCTCTGGGAGGACTTCTTCGAGACCGATGAGGCGCACTGGGACGCGACGATCGACACCAACCTGAAGAGCGTCTTCTTCTGCACCCAGGCGGCGGCGAAGATCATGCGCGAGGGTCGCTGGGGCCGGGTTGTCAACATCTCCAGCGGCGCGAGTCGGTCGCCATTCCGCCGCGCGACCCCCTACAACGCCTCCAAGGGCGGGATGAATATGCTCTCCGTCGGCCTTGCCGCCGAGCTGGGCCGCTACGGGATCACCGTCAACACCGTCGGGCCGGGCGCGATCCTGATCGAGCGGACCAGTCACGAGATGGAGGATTATGGAGGGCACTTCGCCAAGGCCACGCCGCTGGGCCGCGTCGGTTACCCCGAGGACATCGCCGGGGCCGTCCTCTACTACTGCTCCGACGCCGCCGCCTACGTCACCGGCCAGGTCTTCTGGGTCGATGGTGGCCTCGGCCTCGGCGTCGGCGGCTTCTCCGAGGACAAAAGCTGAGAGCTGGTTCATCGGTCTACTGACGACCAA
>CADCWN010000384.1 GCA_902806415.1 uncultured Thermomicrobiales bacterium
CGCCTGGAGTACCACCCCGAGAATGCCCCGCCGCACGACGTCCTCCTCGGCCAATTCGGGCGGCGCATCCTCGGCGGTGCACACCCCCCCGCACCCCCGCTGCCGGGCCGACGCCACTTCCCCCAGACCGGCCACAACCTCGGCGGCCCTTTCCTCACCTACTGGGAGACCAACGGCGGCCTCGCCCAGTTCGGCCTGCCCCTGACCGAGGAGCGCCCCGAGCGCCTCGAAGATGGCAAGACCTACACCGTCCAATACTTCGAGCGCGCCCGCTTCGAGCACCACCCGCAGAACGCGCCGCCCTACGACGTGCTGCTCGGCCAGTTCGGGCGACAAATCCTGGCGGAGAATGAGCAACGGGCCGGGCCGTAGGGGGGTAGAGGGCCGAGGGGTTGATGGTGGTCGCGGGCTTAAGGCTGGAAGTCGCTGCTGGATGGGCGGTGGCCGCCGATTGAATCCCCAAGACTGCGCTTGGGACAACCCCGTGACTACGCACGGGACAATTCGGCGCTCCCTGCGCGGCCACAAAGTCTAGTGAACTAGACTGATTTAGAATGTTCGGTGGCTATGCAATACAATTGCGTTTCCCCGTCACGCAAGGATGATCAGCACCACCCGTTCCCAGCCCACTTCAGTGGGCTTCGTGGCCGCAGGCCACCTAGCCGGGGATTTCAATCCCCGGTCCACCGCCTTCCCGGCTCAGGCTCGCAACCTTTGCCACCCGCCGACCTCGCCCCATCCCCCCCCACCCCTGCCGTATACTCACACCCACAACCACCGCCGAATCCCACGCGATCACCCAACACCAGGAGGCATAACAATGACCAACGCACAGGCTCGCCAGGTCGGAATCCTGATCTTCGACGGGGTGGAAGTCCTCGACTTCTGCGGGCCGTTCGAGGTCTTCTCCGTGGCGCGGCGACCGGGTGAGCACAACGATGAGCACAAACTCTTCGCCGTGCGGACGATCGCGGAGGAGCGGCGCACGATCACCTGCACCGGCGGCCTGCTGGTACAACCGCACCTCGCCATCAACGATGGCGACGACGAGACCCCCTTCGACATCCTGGTCGTGCCGGGCGGGATGGGCACCCGGCGCGAACGACTGAACGCCCCCCTGCTCGACTGGATCGCCACGCAAGATCGCCGCACCGAGTTGACGACCAGCGTCTGCACCGGCGCGTTCCTCCTCGCCGAGCGCGGCATCCTCGACGGCAAGCGCGCCACCACCCACTGGGCCAGTATTGACTTTATGCGCGAGCAGTACCCCGCCGTGACGATGCTGGAAGATACCCGCTACGTGGACGAGGGGCGCGTCGTCACCTCCGCCGGGATCTCGGCGGGGATCGACATGAGCCTGCACGTCGTCGCCCGCCTCCACGGCATCGAGGCCGCACGGTGGACGGCCCGGCGGATGGAGTACGACTGGAAGTCGTGAGTCGTGGGTCGTGAGTCGTGAGAACTGTCCTCCGCGCAGTGCCTAATAGTCTGTCGCCGCGCTACAGTGAGGCCCTCACGACTCACGACCCACGACTCGCCCCAGCTTCGTTTGGTAGCATGGTTCGTGTTAGTCCATAGTCCATAATATCCCGGTGAGCGTGTGGCGAAGAGGGCAGCGATGCCAAGGCGCGAGGACGAACGGTACAAGACCGATTACGTGCGAACGCTATCCCCGGCCTCACTCGGGTGCCGGGCGCGCTATCGGATCAATCCTGAGCGCGGGCATATCGGCGGGACGGCGGCGGGCCACCGGCTGTCCGTGGACGCGGCCTTGTACCGCTTCCGGGCGGGGGGCGCCTGGCGCGACCTCCCGGAGCGCTTCGGCAAGGGCGAGTCGGTCCACCAGCGCTTCGGGCGCCGGTCC
>CADCWN010000385.1 GCA_902806415.1 uncultured Thermomicrobiales bacterium
GACGGCCAGAGTGCAAGTACCATGAGCGGCGAGGGGAAGTCAAACCTTTGACGCAGCCACAGCACCGCCCCATGCAGGATCACTCTGACAGGTCGGCTGAGTCGGCAGGCGGTTGATAACGGTGGCGAAATTAACGACCCTATGGCCCCGCTATGGTGGTCGCATGTCACCGACGGAGCGCCATACGGTCGGCATAGGGCAACGAAGTTCGCCACCGCCATCAACCGCCCGCTATCCCACCCCGCCAACAACCACATTGGAATACTCGCCCCAAGCCGAGTGCTACAATTTGCGCGATGCTGTCGGCACACCCCTACACACCCGCGGAAGGAACCCGATGAAGATCACACTCCGCTACTTCGCGCTCTGGCGCGAGCAGCTCGGCCGCGAGGAGGAGACGCGCGAGGTCGCGCCCGGCACGACGGTCGGCGCCCTGATCGGCGAGGTCGTCGCCGAGCAGCCACGCCTCGTCGCCATGCGCCCCTCGACGATGTTCATGGTCAACCAGGAATACGCGGCGCTCGGGCAAACCCTCGCCGATGGCGACGAGGTCGCGGTCATCCCGCCGGTCAGCGGCGGCAGTCAGGACACGACGAGCAGGCTCTTCAAGGTGGTCGAGACGCCGCTCGATCTGAACGAGGTCATCCGCGCGGTCGAGGATCCGACGGCGGGGGCGACCGTCTCGTTCATCGGCACCGTGCGCGATCACTCGCTCGGCAAGGAGGTGGTCGCGCTCGACTACGAGGCGTATCCCGCCGCCGCCGAGAAGATGATGGCGCGCGTCGCGGATGAGATCGCCGAGCGCTGGGGGTTGCGGCGCGTGGCAATCATCCACCGCGTCGGGCATCTGACCGTCGGCGAGGCGAGCGTGGTGATCGCGGTCTCGTCGCCGCACCGGCACGAGGCGTTCGCCGCCTGCGAGTACGTCATCAAGCGCCTGAAGGAGATCGTGCCGGTCTGGAAGAAAGAGGCGTACACCGACGGCGCGACCTGGATCGGCAGCGAGGCGGACTACCCGCGCGGCCCGCAGGGGACCGCGACGGCGAATCGACCGGCGGGCGAGACGGAGGAGGAGCGACGAGGATGAGCGGCACGGCAATCGGCACGCGCGCATTCGGCCACTACATCGACGGCAAATGGGGCAGGGCGGAGAGCGGCCCAACCTTCGAGACGCGCAACCCGGCCACCGGCGAACCGGTCGCCACCTACGCGCGCGGCACGGCGGCGGATGTCGACCGGGCGGTCGCGGCGGCGAAGGCGGCGTTCGCGAAGTGGCGACTCGTCCCCGCCCCGAAGCGCGGCGAGATCCTCTTCCGTGCGGCGCAACTGCTCGCGGAGCGCAAGGAGGAGTTCGCCCGCGAGATGACCGAGGAGATGGGCAAGGTCCTGCTCGAAGCGCGTGGCGACGTGCAAGAGGGGATCGACATGGCCTTCTACATGGGCGGCGAGGGTCGCCGCCTCTTCGGCCAGCAGGTCCCCGCCGAGTTGCCGAACAAGTGGGCGATGGCCGTCCGCAAGCCGCTCGGCGTCTGCGGGATGATCACCCCCTGGAACTTCCCGCTGGCGATCCCGACCTGGAAGATTATGCCCGCGCTCGTCGCCGGCAACACGATCGTCTTCAAGCCGGCCTCGCTGACGCCGCTGCTGGCCGTACGCCTGACCCAGATATTCGAGGAGGCCGGGCTGCCGGCGGGCGTCCTCAACCTCGTCACCGGCACCGGCGCGGAGGTCGGCGATGCGATCCTCGCCCACCCCGACATCGCCCTGATCTCGTTCACCGGCTCCACCGAGACCGGCGACCACGTCGCGGGGGAGGCGGCGCGGACGCGCAAACGGGTCTCACTCGAACTGGGCGGCAAAAACGCGATCATCGTGATGGACGACGCCGATCTCGACCTCGCACTCGACGGGATCGTCTGGAGCGCCTTCGGCACCTCCGGCCAGCGCTGCACCGCCGCCTCGCGCGTGATCGTCCACCGCGCGGTCGAGCGGGCGCTGACCGATCGGCTCGCGGAGCGCGTGGGCAAGCTGCGCCTGGGCAACGGCCTCACCGATGGCGTCGAGATCGGCCCGGTGATCAGCCGCGCACAACTGGAGCGGATCAACAGCTACATGGCGATCGGGCGCGAGGAGGGGGCGGAACTGGTCCTCGGCGGCAGGATCGCGGACGACGGCGATCTCGCGCGCGGCCACTTCCACGAGCCGACGATCTTCGGCGGCGCGAAGGCGACGATGCGCGTCGCGCAGGAGGAGATTTTCGGGCCGGTCACCACCCTCATCCCCGTCGATTCGTTCGCCGAGGCGATCGAGGTCGCCAACGGCGTGCAGTACGGCCTCTCCGCCGCGATCTACACCGCCGACGTGAACCGCGCCTTCCGGGCGATGCAGGATATCGACACCGGGATCCTTTACGTCAACGCCGGGACGATCGGCGCGGAGATCCAATTGCCATTCGGCGGCACCAAGGCGACCGGCAACGGCCACCGCGAGGCAGGCCAGGCGGCGCTCGATGTGGTCACCGAGTGGCAGTCGATCTACGTCGATTACAGCGGTCGCCTCCAGCGCGCCCAGATCGACGATTGACGGGCATCCTGCGGCGGGATCGGCGCGGGGTGTGCTTCAAGAATGGTTGCATTGCGTCAATCCTACGCTGCACTGACCCAGCGGACGGGCGCGGAGGGGCGTCGAGAAGCACCCATCCGGGGCAACCAGCGCGGCCCAAAGACGTTTCGCTGGTGAGGCGGTGACCTTGTTCAGTCCGCTGATACAGACTTGACGCTAAGCGTCATCGAGCAAATGGCCTGCTGAACAGCATCGCGAGACAATGATCGAAAGAGGGACTTGATGGCGAGCGCGCAGAGAGATTCGAGGTCGCCGGGGGTGAGGCGACAGGGGGAGCGCCCCGCCAACGCACCGCGCCGCTCCCGCCGCGCACCCTTCGCCATGCTCCTCCTCGGTGCACTGCTGGCAACGCTCTCCGGCTGCACGATCGGGACGCCGGGGCTGCCGCGCGTCTGGCCGGGGCAGTCGGTCAGCCCGAATGTTCAGACGCGGTCCGGCGACATCATCGAATTAACGGTCCGCGCGACGAACGATTCGCGGAACTTCGAGTTCGGCGGCGCGAGTCAGGTGCGCACTTTCACCGCCCTCCCCGCCGGGGTCGAGATCGTCGATTTCACCTCATCCGACACGGCAAAGCCCGATCTGAACGACAGCAATCGGACGTGGGTGCAGGAGATCGACACGGAGAATCGCGTCATCGTCATCGCCTTCAACGGGATCGGTGCCAGCGAGACCAAGACCGGCACCTTGCGGTTGCGCGTCACCGCGCCGTCTGGCACGGCGCTGACCTTCAGGACGATGCTGGCCTGGTCGAACGACGCACCGGATACCCTCGAATGCGACGTCGAGTGCGCCGCCCAGGGCTTGACGATGGCCGCCGCCGCCGATCCGCAGTTGAGCGCCTATGTCGATGCCCACCCCGCGGAGGTGCGGGCGCTGCTCGAAACCTATCAGGGTGGGGGGAAGGCGGTGGCGAACACGTTCCGAGTGGCGGTCGGCGATACGCCGATCAACGCCACGTTCCCCACGGTCGCCCTGCTCGCCGACGCGCACGATCCGTCCGGGACCACCCTGACCGCCGGGGCGGTATTCACCCCCGATGAGCCGGTGATGCTCTGGTACAATCACCCCGACCACAGTGCGACATTCCTCTTCCGCACCGACGCGCTCGACGATGGCAGCGTCATCTGCGGGATGAGCGCCGAGGACTGGCAGGCCATCCCGCGCGGGGCGACCAGCATCGTCGCGCGGGGCCAGTTCAGCGGGGTTGAGGCGGTCTACCTGTTCAATCGCTGATGACGCGCCGAGGGGGCGGGCCGGGGATGCGCTGGGAGATTTTCACCCTCTTCCCCGGTATGTTCGCCGGGCCGCTCAGCGAGAGCATTATCAAGCGCGCCGCCGATCGCGGGCTGGTCGAGATTGCGCTGCACGATTGGCGCGAACAGGCGACCGACCGCCACCGCACCGTGGATGACACCCCCTATGGCGGCGGCGCGGGGATGGTTCTGCAAGCGCCGCCGCTCGTCCGCGCGGTCGAGGCGGCGCTCGGCGACGAGCGCGATGCCGTGCCGACGATCCTCCTCTCCCCCGCCGGCCGCCCGTTCACCCAGCGCGTCGCCGAAGAACTCAGCCAGCGGTCGCGCGTCGCGCTGATCTGCGGCCACTACGAGGGCTTCGACGAGCGGGTGCGCGACCTGATCGTCACCGACGAACTCTCGCTCGGCGATTACGTGCTGACCGGCGGCGAGCTCGCCGCGATGGTGATCGTGGACGCGACGACCCGCCTCCTCCCCGGCGTGATCGAGGCCGCCTCGCTGGCCGAGGAGTCGCACACCTCCGGCTTGTTGGAAGGGCCGCACTACACCAGGCCGCTCGACTTTCGCGGCCTCGGCGTCCCCCCGGTCCTCGTCGGCGGCCACCACGCCAGGATCGCGGCCTGGCGACGGCGCGAGGCGCTGCGCCGCACCCTGCGCTCCCGACCCGACCTGCTTGAAACCGCGCCGCTGACCCCGACCGATCGGCGTGATCTGGCCGAGTTGATGGACGAGGAAGCAGCCGCGCAGGGTGAAGCCTCGCCAGCGCGCGACGAAACGGTACGTACAACGGCGTTGCCCACCCCCTGAGAGCTATGCTATCCTTGCAATCCGGATTCGAGGGGAGGGCAACGCCCCGTAGCGATCGGCATCGCTCGGCGTGACGATGGCCGGTACGGCATTGCCCAACCCCGATGCGTGGTCCATGCCCGCCGTGCGCATGGCGGGAGGATAGAGTCGCCCATGCCGCGGATTATCTTCGCCATCCTGATACTCGTGTTAGCACTCCTCCAGACAACGGTCGTCCCGATGGGGCGCATTATCGGTATCACCCCCGACCTTGTCCTGGTTAGCCTGTTCCTGTGGAGTGCGTCGCGCGAGCCCAGCGAGGGGCTATGCTGGGCCTTCGGGATCGGCCTTTTCGTCGATCTGCTCACCCTCACGCCGCTCGGCACCACGGCGCTCAGCTTCCTGCCGGTGGCGATCATCGGCTGGCTCGGGCGCAATCGCTTCTTCCAGAGCGGGCTACTCTTCCCGCTCCTGATGACGATCGCGGCAACGGCGGCGCATAGCCTGACCGTCTTCATCCTGTCGTGGCTGCTCACGCTGTTCGGGTTGGCCCCGGAGGGCGGCGGCCAACTCAATCTCCTCGCGACGCTGCGCTTGGCGACCTTGGGGGCGCTGCTCAACACGATCGTCGCCCCGCCCCTCTACTTGATTGTGCAACTGTTAGATCGTTGGATCGGACGGAACGATACCTATGCTCGTGCGTAAACGCTACCAGCCGACCTTCCGCCCGAAGAAGCGGATCGAGATCGAGCGGATGGCCGACAAGAAGCGGTCGCGCTCCCCCGAGCGCACCGCCGATCAGCTGCGCCTCACCCGACGCACCCTCATCTTCAAGGGGCTGGCGGTCAGCTCGTTCGCCGCCCTCACCGGTCGCCTCTTTCAACTCCAGGTGCGCGATCGTTCGAGCTTGCTCGCGAAGCAGCAGGACTTCAACCGGCGCGACTTCCCCCTCCCCGCCGCGCGCGGCCTGATCTACGACCGCGATCGCAAGCCGCTGGCGGACAATCTCAAGAGTTGGTCGGTGGCCGTGGTGCCCGCGAATCTGCCCGATGATGAGACCGAGGAGGGCAAGCTCCAGCGCCACGCGATTTATGTCACCTTGGCGAATCAACTCGGTATGCTGGATGTCGTGATTATCCGCCCGAGCGAGTTGTACAACGAGCAGACGAAGCGTGAGGAGACCTACGCGCGCCTCGCCGCCGCACTCGGGGTGCCGGTCGAGGAGGTGCGCGATCCGATCGAGGCGGAGTTGGCGCTGGCGGCGGAGGAAAAACGCGCGCCGCAACGATCGATCAAAGTACCGCGCGGCAGCAAAGATCTGAAGCCGGAGCAGTTGGCCGCCGCTCGCGCCATCCAGCCCGATCTGCAAGGCGTCCACATCGTCAACCCGATCGACTATCAGGTCGCCATCTACGGCGCCTGGAAACCGTACGAGCCCCTGATTATCAAGCCGAATGTGGACAAGGGCGTCGCGCTCGGGATCGAGGCCAACCGCATCTATCTGCCCGGGGCGCAGGTCGATGACAACACCCTCAGCCGGCGCTATCACGTCGGCGAGGAGATGGGGCATATCCTGGGCTATACCGGCCCGATCACCGCCGAGGAGTGGGAAGCGAAACTCGTGCGGGATGAGCGCGGCCAGGTGGTGACCGACGCCGACGGCGATCCGATCCGGCTATATAAGCACCAGGACCTCATCGGCAAGGCCGGCGTGGAGGCCGGGCTCGAAGAGATCCTGCGCGGTCGTGCCGGGCGCTACAGCGCCAAAGTCAACGCGCTCAACAAGGTCATTGGCGAGCTCCCGGAATTCCGCGTCAACGCGGTCAATGGGAACAGCGTGGTCCTCTCCATCCCGCTCGACTATCAGCAGGAAGTCCTCAAGATCCTGGCCGATGGCTACAACGGGGTCGGCGGGATTAACAACGTCGAGCCGTACATCAAAGCCGAGAACGAGAAAGCGATCCGGGAGGGTCGCCCGGACCGGGTCAAGCCAGTCCCGCCGAAGGCCGGCGCGGCGGTGGCGATCAACCCGCGCACCGGCGAAATCCTCGCCCTCGCCAGCTTGCCCGGCTACGACCCGAAATTGTTCGCGCAGGGGATCAGCCAGAAAGACTTCGACCTCTTGCTGGAGAAAGGGATTCCCGATAAGGAGAAGCGCTTCCCGCTGCAGAATCGCTGCATCGCCAGCAATTACCCGCCCGGCTCGACGCTGAAGACGTTCGTCGCGTCGGCGGGTCTGCATCTCGGCACGATCAAACACGACACGAAGTTTAAGTGCCTGGGGCATATCCGCGTCCCACCGGGCGGCAACGAACTCGGCGGCAACAAATACTGGTGCTGGACCCGCGACGCGCAGCACCAGGATCTCAACGTCTACGAGGCGCTGGCCACCTCCTGCGACGTCTTCTTCTACACGCTGGCCGGGCCGAAGCAGACCGACCTCTTCGGCCTCGATACCCACTTCTACCACCCAAACGGCGGCGACCCGCAGTGGTTTAACGGGCTCGGTATCGACCGGATGAATGAGCACCTGCGCCTCTATGGTTTCGGCGACCTGACCGGGATCGAATTGGGCGATGAGGTGCAGGGGCTGGTCCCCGGGATCGCCTGGAAAGAGCAGAATATCGAGGGCGACTACTGGTCGCTCGGCGACACGCTCAACTCGTCGATCGGCCAGGGCTATATGCAGGTGACGCCGCTGCAACTCTGCAACGCGACCGCCGCGATCGCCAATGGTGGCACCCTGTATCGCCCGACGATCATCCATGAGATCGTCGACGACAGCGGCAAGACGGTGCGCGGCCCGCAGCCTCAGGTGATCCGCAAGCTGCCGATCAGCCGCAACCTGCTGGAGATCGTGCGCGAGGGGATGCGGATGAACGTCACCTGGCACCGGCCAGATGGCCGGCCGGTACCATTCCAGGTGAAAGGCCTGGTCGCGCCGGATTTCGACCCGCAAGGGAATGTCATCCCCCGCACCGAGCAGTTCCCGCTGCCGCCGGGGATCGACGCCGGGGTCAAGACCGGCACCGCCGAGTACGACCAGTCGCAGACGGATGATGATGGCTTGCTGCTGAAATCGCATGCCTGGTGCGCCGCGTTCGCGCCGTACAACGACCCGGAGATCTGCGTCCTCTCATTCATCGAGGGTGGCTCGGCCAGCGCCAAGATCGCCGCGCCGGTCGCCTGCGGGATGATCAACGCCTGGTTCGCGCGCAAGAATAAAGTCTGAGCCGATACACGCCGGTCCCGGTCATCTCCAGGCCGGGGGCGCCATATCCCGCCCCTGCCCCGCCCCAAAAGTAGCATTACGCCGTTTCGGCAACTGTCCCCGAACGCTTGACCACCACCCGATCATCGGTTACACTCTGTACGTACAGTCTCGGCGAGGGGCTGATCCGGGCAGGCCGACGGTCGGGTGCGATCGGGCGCGGCAGGAGTGAGGCGATGGCGCAGAATGTTCAAGCGTATGTCCACGATCCGCCGCTCCTCGCGCGGGGGCGTTTCGCCGACGGGGCGGTGGCTATGATCAAAGTGCGAGGCACGCGCGAGGGTCTGTTGCTCACCGTGCCGGACGATGCACGGCTCCACAGCTCGCGCGAGGTTGCGGCGGCGCTCGCCGCGCACCTCGATGATGCGGAAGCATTCTTCAGCGGGGCCGACATCATCGTCGATCTCGGTGAACGCGATCTCGACGAGGGCGAGATCGCGTTCTATCGCCAGGTGCTGGAGGAGCGCGGCGTCGTTGTGCGCGGCTTCACCGCCGCCAGCCCGCAGGGGCGCGCGGCCATCCGCAAGGCCGGTTATCACCCGCTCCAAGTAGCCCCGCCTGAGCGTACGACCTTGGGGGATGGCGCTGCGGCCACTCCCGCCGCCCAGATCCGCCCCGTCAACCCCGAAATTGAGGAGGCGCGCTATCTGCGTCGCACCCTCCGCTCCGGGGCACGAATCCGGCACCACGGCAATCTGGTCCTCCTCGGCGACATCAACGCCGGCGCGGAGGTCGCCGCCGCAGGCGACATCATCGTCTGGGGGACGATCCGCGGGATGGTCCATGCCGGGGCGCTCGGTGACGACAGCGCGATCATCTGCGCGCTCGGCCTCAATCCCACCCAGCTACGGATCGGTAGCCACTACGCGCTGCCACCGTCCGAGAAGAAGGGCACGATCCCCGGCACGCCCGAGCGGGTCCGCCTGGAGAATGGCCGACTTGTCGTCGAGCCGTGGAAGATGAAGTAGGGGGCGAGTCGTCGGTCGTCGGTCGTCAGTGAGACGAAGGCGACGGAGCCGCTACCAATCAATAGCGTTCCCTTCTGACGACTGACGACCGACGACTGATAACTCGGGAGGACCTATGGGACGCTGCATCACCGTGACCTCGGGGAAGGGGGGCGTCGGGAAGACGACGACGACCGCCAACCTGGGGATGGCCCTGGCCATGAACGGCAAGAACGTCTGCCTGATCGACGCCGACATCGGGCTGCGCAACCTCGATATCGTGCTGGGCCTGGAGAACCGGATCGTCTACGACATCGTGGATGTGATCGAGGGGAACTGCCGGGTCAAGCAGGCGCTCATCCGCGACAAGCACTTCCCGAATCTCTCGCTCATCCCGGCGGCGCAGACGCGCGATAAAGACGCCGTCACGCCGGAGCAGATGGCCGAACTCTGCCGGAAGCTGACCAAAGACTTCGATTTCGTCGTGATCGACTCCCCCGCCGGGATCGAGCAGGGGTTCCGCAACGCTATCGCCGGGGCCGACGAGGTGATCGTCGTCACCACGCCGGAAGTCTCGGCGGTGCGCGACGCCGATCGGATCATCGGGCTGGTCGAGGCGGCGGAGTTGCCGCCGCCGCGCCTCATCCTCAATCGCCTCAATCCCGCGCTCGTCCAGCGGGGCGAGATGATGACGACCGAGGATGTGCAGGACATCCTGGCGATCGATCTGGTCGGGATCGTGCCGGAGGATGCCACGATCGTGATGGCCTCCAATCGCGGCGAGCCGGCGGCCCTCTCCGACACCAGCAAGGCGGGCAAAGCCTATCGCGAGATCGGCCTGCGGCTGCTCGGCGAGGACGTGCCGATCGTGATCCCGGTCGCCAACGAAGGCTTCCTGAATCGGATGTTGAACGCCTTCCGCCCGCGCCAGCGCGTGGCGAGTTAGCGGGAGGGGGACACCATGAGTTTCTTTCGCAATCTTTTCGCGAAAGGCCCGAGCAGCGCCCAATTGGCGAAGCAGCGCCTCCAGGTCGTGCTCGTGCAGGATCACCTGTCGATGCCACCGGGTACGATGGAAGCGATCAAGGCCGAGATCGCCGAGGTAATCTCGCGCCACCTCGAGATCGCCCCGGAGGGGGTCGAGGTCGCCGTGGAACGGCGCGGCCACAACGACGAGTTGGTCGCCAATATCCCGGTGCGGCGCAATTACGGACGTACGCGCGATGGTGCACCGATCCCGCTGGAGCGGCCCCAGGCGACGCAGCCGGTCGGTCGTGCTCGCCCCACCCTCGCCAGCGGGCGCGCGGCGGGGCGACGGCGGCATTAGGGGGGACCTGTCCCCCGGCCCCTCCCCTGGAGGGGAGGGGTGCCTCTCTGGAAGCTGGTGGGGGGGCTCCCAACGTAAAACGAAACAGAAGGGGCGGGCGGGTTAACATCCGCCCGCCCCTTTGTTCTTGCTTTCCCTACGCCACCAGGTCGCGCGTCGCCGCGAATGCCTCGTGTTCTCGACCGTCGATGATCGCGCGCAGGTGCCGCACCAGTTGCCAGACATCGCTGTAGGACGTGTAGAGGGCGATCGGGGCGAGTCGGATCACGTTCGGCGGGCGGAAGTCCGGCACCACACCGCGCACCTTCAGCGCCCTGACGATCTGCGGCCCCTCGGCGTGCTCGACCGCGACATGGCCGCCGCGTCGCGCCTCGTCGCGCGGCGTGCCGATCCCGTAGCCGTAGGGGGCGGCGGTCAGGCCGGTCGCCTCGATCAGGTCGATCAGGTAGCGCGTCAGGCGCAGCGACTTCTCGCGCACCGCCGCGATCCCCGCCTCGGCGAAGATTGCCAGTGAGCCTTGCAACGGTGCCGCGCTGAGTGTCTGGATCGTGCTGATCTGCCAGGCCCCGGCATCCGGCGCGCCGTCGAAGCCGGTCGCCATATCGAACTGCCGCTCCTTGTGGCTGCCCCACCACCCGGCCAGGCCGGGCGTGCGCCCGAAGTGGCGACGGTTGACGTAGAGCCCCGCCGTCCCGCCCGGCCCGTTGTTGAGGTACTTGTAGTTGCACCAGCAGGCGAAATCAACGCCCCAATCGTCGAAGTGGTGCGGGATCGCGCCGATCGAGTGGCAGCAGTCGAGGCCGATGATCGCGCCGCGCTCGTGCGCCGCGCGCGTCAGGCGGGCGAGATCGAAGAGCTGCCCGCTGCGATAGAGGACCGAGGGCAGGAGCAGCAGCGCCGTCGTCCCATCGAGCGCCGCGATCAGATCCTCCTCCTCAACGGTGCGACCATCGCGGCTCCCCACCAGGATCAAGTCGGCCGCCGGGTCACCGCCGCGCAGCGCGATCTGGCTGCGGAGGGCGTAGAGATCGGAGGGGAAGTCGAGCGCCGTGGCGACAATCTTCCGACGCGCGCCGGTCGGCTGGTAGAAGGTCGCGACGAGGGCGTGCAAATTCGTCGTCGTCGTGCCGGTCACCACGACCTCATCCGGCTCCGCGCCGAGCAGCGGCGCGCTGAGTTTGCCCAGCGACTCCCCGAGGTAGTACCAGGGGTTCGGCGCGCCCAGCCACCCCTCGATCCCCAGCGTTTTCCACTCATCGAGCATCCTCAGGACCGCCGCCTCGGCATCGCGCGACAGCAGCCCGAGCGAGTTGCCGTCGAAGTAGAGCCCCCCCTCCGGCAGATAGAACCGCTCACGGAACTGCGCCAGCGGATCGGCGCGATCCAACTCGGCGGCGTAGTCGGCATCGGTGCGCATCGCTTCCCTCTCACAATAGGCACAGCACAGTGCAGAACAGGGCAAGTATAGCGTGGCAGGCGACCGCCCACGTCATTGACCCCAAGAAGGGAGTGGAACAGGAGGCACGGAGGCACCGAGGGGGCGGGGCGGGGATTGGTATTCGGGGAAGGGCACCACGGTCGGGCGTGGGGGCGTATGGCATACGTCCGACCCACGCCGGGGTTGTCTGTGAGCGTTGGTGGAAGGACGACGGGCGGGCGTATGCCATACGCCCCCACGCCCGATCACAATGCTCGCCCGATACGGACCGCGTCTTCCCCGCCCCCCCGGTCCCCACTCACCCACTCGCCTACTCGCCCACTGACGACCGACGATTGACGACTCCGTAGCCGTATACTACCCCTGCCGCCGCGTTCGCGGCGTGCGGAAGGAGGGCACGATGGACGAGTTAATCCAATACGAGGAGATGACGCGCACGGAGCGGGTGCGCGCGGCATTGCGCGGCGACGAGGTCGATCGAATCCCGGTCGCCTTCTGGCACCACTTCCGCCCGGAAGGGTCGGGGCGACGGCAGGCCGAGTTGACCCTGCAATTCTTCGATGAGGCGTTCGACCTCGACATCTGCAAGGTGATGCCAGACATTCCCTACCCCTTCCCGCGCAAGTCGATCGGCGACGTGGACGGCTGGCGATTGATCGAGCCACTGGACCTGAAGCGCTCGCCGTTCGTGCAGCAGCGCCTCCGCACGATCGAGTTCCTGCGCGACGAATTGGGCGACGACACGCCGATCGTCATGACCGTCTTCAGCCCGCTGACCGAGGCGCTCTACTTCGCGACTGATCACGACACCCTGTCCCGCCATATGCGCGAGGCCCCGGCAGTCGTCCATGCGGCGCTCGACACGATCGCCCAGAATCTCGCCGACGCGATGGAGCTTTACCTGGCCGCCGGGGCCGACGGGGTCTTCTTCTCGCTGCAAGGGGCGATGAGGGAGGACCAGCCCGGCGGACTCGGCGAGGCGCGCTACCGCGAGTTCGGCAAGCCTTATGATCTGAAGGCGCTGCGCGGCGCGGGCGACGGCTGGCTGAACATCCTCCACGTCCACGGCGACGGCGGCTTGCTGATCGATACGGTCCTCGACTACCCGTTCGACGTGCTCAATTGGAGCGATCGGCTGACCGGGCTCAGCTTGCGGGAACTGCGCGCGAAGACAACAAAATGCCTGATGGGCGGCTGGCACGAGTTCGGCGCACTCTCGAACGGCCCGATCGAGGCGATCCGCGCCGAGGCGGAGGACGCCATCGCGCAGACCGGCGGGCGCAAGTTCATCCTCGCCAACGGCTGCTCCGTGCCGGACGACACCCCCGAGCAGTGGCTCGAAGCGGCGCGCGACATCGCCGAGCAGTTGGAGGTGGAGTAGGGGGAAACGAGCGTGCGGTGATGTGCGAGCATTCGCACTGGCGCGGAGGACCAAGGACTCAAAGTCCCCGGTTAGGTGGCCTGCGGCCACAAAGTCCGGTGAACTCGACTGGGTTCGATCACAGCGCGATGCTTCCCAGTCAAGGCAGTGGATTCGCGCATCTCATACCGACTTTGGTTGAAAATCTGAGAGCCAGCCCGTGCAGGTGGGTATATCCCGCGCGGCTAGCAGGAGCGTGGTACTGTGCGCCGTCACAGGGTTCGTGGCCGCAGGCCCGCGGGGCGCGACCTTATCCTGTGCGTGGTCTCGGAGTTCGGCCGCCTGCCAATCCCATCAACCTCTACCCCCGCGCCACCTATCGGCTATCATCCCGCAGCACCACCGCGAGGCACTGCGACAACCACAACCGACGAACTATCCGTGGAGGGACAACATGGACCAGGGCAACCCGCACGACTATCTCGACCAGCATCAGGACCGCGCGCTGGCGGATTTGACCGAACTGGTGACGATCCCGAGCATCGCCGCGCAGTCCGACCATGCCGACGATGTCGCCCGCGCGGCCCGCTGGGTCGCCGACCGGCTGACGCGGGCGGGGCTCGACGGGGTGCGGCTCCTGCCGACGGCGCTGCACCCCGCGGTCTACGGCGAGTGGCTGCGTGCGCCGGGCAAGCCCACGGTCCTGATCTACGGCCACTTCGACGTGATGCCGCCCGGCCCGACCCACCTCTGGACCTCGCCGCCGTTCGCGCCAGAGGTGCGCAACGGTCGCCTCTACGGGCGCGGGGCCACCGACGACAAGGGCAACATGCTCATCCCGATCCTCGCAACCGAGGCGCTGCTGCAAACGATCGGGGCGCTCCCCCTCAACGTGAAATTCCTTTTCGAGGGGCAGGAGGAGATGGGCAGCCCGTACATGGGCGCGTTCGTCGCCGCCCAGCGCGACCTCCTCGCCTGCGACTTGGCGATCAACGCCGACAGCGGGCAGCAGTCCGAGGAGCAGCCGATCCAATTGCTCAGCACGCGCGGCATCTGCGGCCTGGAGTTCGCGCTGCGCGGCCCGGGGGCCGACGTCCACTCCGGCCAGCACGGCGGCGCGATCCAGAACCCGCTCCACGCCATCGCCGAATTGATTGCCTCGTTCCACGACGCCAGCGGGCGGATCGCCGTCGCAGGTTTCTACGACGACGTGCTGGAACTCTCCGCCGACGAGCGGGCCGCGATGCAGACGCCAGATTGGGATGAGGCCGCCGAGCGCGCGAAGATCGGCATCACCGCCTTCTTCGGCGAGCCCGGCTACACCCCGCGCGAGCGGACGACGATCCGCCCGACCCTGGAGATCAACGGCCTCTGGGGCGGCTACACCGGCGAAGGCCCGATGACGGTCATCCCCCGCGAGGCCCGCGCCAAGATCAGCTGCCGCCTCGTCGCGAACCAGGATCCCCAGCGGGTCCTCGATTGCGTCATCGCGCACATCGGGGCGCACACCCCCCCGGGCGTGGTCGCCGAGATCAGCCCGTTCGCCAACCTGGCCCGCGCCTACCACCTGCCGAGCGAGCACCCCGCCAACGCCCTGGTCGGCGACCTGCTGGAAGAGTTGTACGGGCGCAACCCGCTCCCGATGCGCACCGGCGGCAGCGTGCCGATCCTGGCCTTCTTCCACGAGCATCTCGGCGTCCACTCGGTCGGCTTCGGCTTCGGCCTCCCCGATGAGGGGATCCACGGCCCCGACGAATTCTTCCGCCTGTCCAGCTTCGCGCGCGGCCAGCACGCCTACCTCCGCCTGCTGGACCGCCTCGCCGCCTGGCAGCCCGGCGCGGACGGGGCGTAACGAGCGAGGATGCCGGGGGATCGTGGGTTGAGAGCAAAGGCGGCGGTCCTGGTGGCCGGATACTCGCGAGAGTGGCCGCTGGCGCAGGCGAGATTGATCCGGCGAGGTGGGAGGGCTGGGGCTGAAGACCCGGCTAGGGGCCTGCGGCCGCGAATCCCCTGACTTCGCAGGAGACCACGACCCGTCTGCGCGGGCTGGACTTGCGTGTGGCGTAGCGCCTCGCAGGCAGGGCAATAGGTGACCAGCACAGTCCCCGCAAGGGGACGTTGTGGCCGCACGCCCCTAGCCGGGTCTTCAGCCCCGGCCTCCGCCCCACCAACTTCCCCAAGTTGACGCCGCCCGCCCGCCCCGAGATAATGCGCCCGCGCCCAAGCCGCCCGCACC
>CADCWN010000386.1 GCA_902806415.1 uncultured Thermomicrobiales bacterium
AAGGCGGTGACCGGCGACGCGGTCGGCCTGGCGCTCGACTGCGGCCCCGGCTGGACCGTCCCCGACGCGATCCGGCTGGCGCGGGCGCTGGAGCCGCTCAACGTGCTGTGGCTCGAAGACCTCCTCACCGGCGACTACACCCCCTACGTCAACGCCGATGTCTATCGCGACGTGACGCGCGCCACCACGACCCCGATCCACACCGGCGAGCAGATCTACCTGCGCCAGAATTTCAAGGAGTTGATCGAGACCCACGCGGTCAACATCGTCGGCCCCGACCCGGCGGATGTCGGCGGGATCGCCGAGTTGAAGTGGATCGCGGAGTACGCCGACCTGCACGGGATCCTGATGGCCCCGCACGGCGTCGGCGACGGCCTGCTGGGCCTCGCGGCGCTCGTGCAGGTCTCGGCCACGCTGCCGCACAACTACATCGCCTTCGAGTACCCGCTCGGCAATCCGCACGGCTTCGGCTACCCGGCGGATGCCCCGGCCTGGTGGTACGACATCGTGGCGGGACTGCCCGACCCGATCGTCCAGGACGGCTTCATCACCGTCTGGGACCGCCCCGGCATGGGCGTGGACCTGATCCCGGAGAAGGCGCGGGCCTACCTGCGCGAGGAGGACCGGGACTTCTTCGCCTGATTGACACAACCAGCCGGGGAGAGGATGACACCATCCCCGGCGGGTTCCTTGTATCCTGGGGGCCGCTCTGTGGGGTGGTCGTTGGATGTCGCAAAGGAGGGGTGATGAGCGCGGGGGAACGCGAAAAAGGGTTCGCCCTCGACTGGCTCGATAAGGAGCGCGAGCGACTATCTATGTTCGACCTGGAGATCTGGCGCTACGCGGAGCCGGCCTGGCGGGAGTATCGGTCGGCGCGGGCCTATGTCGAACTCTTGCGCGCCGAAGGGTTCACCGTCGAGGAGGGCTCGGGCGGGATGCCGACCGCCTTCTGCGCCACCTGGGGCGAGGGCGGGCCGACGCTGGCGAGCTACGCCGAGTACGACGCGGTGCCGGGGAATTCGCAGCAGGTCGTGCCGCGCCGCGCGCCGCGCGAGGGGCTGCACCCAGCGGCGGCGGGCCACACCGATCCGCACTCGATGCTCGGCGTCGCGGCCCTCGCCGGGATCCTCGCCGCGAAGGCGACGATGGAGCAGTATGGACTGTCAGGCACATTAAAATTCTTCGGCGAACCGGCGGAGAAGGTCTGCGGCTCGAAGCCGATCCACGCGGCGAAAGGCTACTACGATGGCGTGGACGCCTTCATCGCCTACCACCCCTGGCCGCAGAACAGCGTCGCCTGGGAGACCCATTTCGGGGCCTATTGGAGCGCCGTCTACACCTTCGAGTGCCCCGAGCCGGAGACCTGGATCGATCGGACGCTGATGCCGCCGGGGAGCGGCAGCCACGCGATCGCCCGCGCCCCCGGCGCGCTCGACGCCCTCTGCCTGATGTACACGATGACCAAGTACACCAAGGAGGCGATGTTCCCGCACACCGGGACCTGGACCCTCAACGAGTTCGTCCTGGCGGCGGGCGACGCGACCGCCGACAACCTCGCCCCGAAGTTCAGCCAGATCCAGTACGCCTGGCGCGCGCCGGACCTGAAGATCGCCGAGCAGATCGGGCGCGTGCTGGACAACAACGCGCGCAACGCCGCCGCGACGACCGGCTGCCGCGCCTCGATCCAGTGGGTCACCAAGACGCGCGTCGGCCTGCCGAATCTGGCGCTGGCCGACCTGACCTATCGCAACCTGGCGCGGGTCGGCCCGCCCGTCTGGGCCGAGTCGGCGCTGACCTTCGGGCGGGAGATGCAGCGCGAGCTCGGCTGGCCGCAGACCGACTTCCCCTTCCAGCCGCAGGGGCGCGCGCTGACGCCGCCGCAGGAGTTCGAGGCGGGGCTGCGCGCGATCCTGCCGCCGTGGCAGCTGCACCAGAGCGCCGACGATTATGTCGAATACTGCTGGCACGCGCCGACGGTGCGCCTCTTCACCGCGCGTCCGACCCTGCTCTCGGCCGACCCGCGCCACGCGCCGCCCGCCTGGACCTACAACGCTCTCGGCGGCCTCGCGGCGGCGGTCGATCCCGGCATGTTCGTCGCCGCCAAGACGATCGCCGCCACCCTGCTCGATTTGCTGACGCAGCCCGAAGAACTGGCGCGCTGCCAGGACGAGTGGCGCGAGCGGACCGGCGGCGGGATCGGCGGCGACCGCTGGGTCGGCCCGCTCCTCCCCGCCGACTTCAGCCCCCCGATCGATCTCCACTGGCCGGAATACGTCAACACCCCGCGCGGCGAGGAATGGTTTCTGCCGACGCCGATCGCCGGGGCGAACCAGGCGCTGTGAGGACATGATGGTGGCTGGCGGCTGAAGCCGCGCCTCGCGGGCGGCTCACGCCGCCACAAAGCCTCCCTACGGAGGCTGGGTGACATGAGAGCCAGGGGGGTACCGCCGACTCTCGTATTCCCTAACCCGCGAAGGCGGGTTTTGTGGCCGCAGGCCCGCGAGGCGCGGCTTCAGCCGCCAGCCGGGTTTATAGCAAGTTTTCTCCCGAAGTCAGTATTAGAACCCATGCCCAAAATCGCTCGACAGCACATACTCGTGCTCGCTCCAGGGCGCGAGCCAGCCGTCGTCCGCGAATCGTTCGAGGCGGAACGACGCCAGATCCACGATCGCTGAGCGCCCATCGATGATCTGCTCGGCCAGCGCCTGCCCGACCGCTGGACCTTTCTTGAACCCCGCGCCGCTGAACCCGACGCAAAGGTGCAGCCCCTCGACGCCCGGCGCGAGGCCGATGATCGGGTGGGCGTCGGGGGTCATGTCGTAGAGGCCGGCGTGGCCGCCGAGCGGTGTCGCGCCCGCCATCGCCGGCATCCGGCGCGCGAGGTTGCCGAGCGCCCGCGCGGGGAACGTCGGGTTGGGGCGCTCGTCATAGGCGTCGGGATCGACCGACTCGTGTCCCTCGCCGCCCCCGATCCCGACCAGCGTGCGGTTCGGCCCCCAGTTGCGGCAGAAATGGTTGGCGGAGGTATCGACATAGGCCATCGTCCCGCCGCGCGGCATCGCGTCCGGGCTATTGACGATCGCCACCTGCACGCGGATCGGATCCAGCGGCACGGCGACACCGGCGGTCGCCAGGATCGGTGCGGCCCAGGCCCCCGCCGCGCAGACGACGACCGACGCGTCGATCGGCCCATCGCTCGTCTCCACGCCGTCGATCCGCCCGCCGACCGCCCGCAGCCCGGTGACCGCCACCCCCTCGCGCAGTCGCGCCCCGCGATCGAGCGCCGCGTCCATCATCCCGCGCGTCGCGGCGACCGCATCGACGTACCCCGACTCGGCCTCGTACGCCCCGACCGCGACATCATCGAAGCGCGCGAACGGCTGCAACCGGCGCAACTCCTCGGCGGGCAAGACCTCCGAGCGGATACCGACGCTGTTCTGCAAGGCGACGTTCGCCCGCATCCGCGCGATATTCGGGTCGTCCGGCCCGCTCGTCGCCACCGTCACGATCAGGCCGCACCGGTCGTAGCCGCAGTCGCCGCCGACGATCTCGCCCCAATCCTTGAACATCTGGAGGCTGCGATGCGCCAACGTCGCCTCGGGGCGATTGCTGTAATGCTGACGCAGGAGCGCGCCGCTCTTGCCACTCGCCCCGGACGCCACGGTGCGCTTCTCCAGGACCAGCACATCGCGCACGCCACGCCCGGCCAGCGCAAACGCGAGGCTCGCGCCCATGATTCCGCCGCCGATAATCACAACCTCCGCGCGCTCCACCCTGCCTCCAATGACGAGTGACGAGTGACCGTGGTCCCCTGCCGTGTCGGGGGAGAGTGACGAATATAAGGATGGTAGGCGACACGAGGCGTGAGGGCAAACGCGGCCTCTCGTCAACCGGCGATTTGGTATAGTTCCGAGACAAGTGGCGCGGCGCGGCAGTTCGCGGCGGGGGAGTACAGGGTGAGCGGGATTAAACCGAGCGATCTGACGGGGGGCGGGGCGTTCCGCTGGGTGATTCGCGCGGTGGTGATCGGCTCGCTGCTGCTCGTCTTCCTGCTGCGCTACGGCTTCGACATCAACATCTTCCTCGCCATCCTCGTCAGCTCGACCGTGCTGCTCCTCGGTCTGCTGATCATCTGGTTCCTGCTGATTAGCGGGCGGATGAAGGTGCGGCACTGAGCGCGTTCGGCCGGCGGACGGTTGGCGCACCAAGCCAGAGCGATAACAAAGAGGGGGGCGGCAACACTTGCCGCCCCCCTCTTTCTTGCCCGATGGTGTTACGCCGGAGCCCCCGCCCCTTCTTCCTTGTCGGCCAGGGGAGCCTTGTAGGCCCAGTCGAAGTAGACGGTCTTGACCTGGGTGAAGAAATCGACCGCCGTCTTGCCCTGCTCGCGCGAGAACGAGCTGGACGCCTTCATCCCGCCGAACGGCGCGTGCGGCTCGGCCCCCGCCGTCTCGGAGTTGACGTGGATGATCCCCGCATCGATGTCGCGGATGAAGCCGAACGCGGTGGCGATGTCGCGCGTGAAGATCGAGGCGGAGAGGCCGTACTTGACGCTGTTCGCCAGCGCCAGCCCTTCCGCCGGGTCGTCGATCGGCAGGACCGCCAGCACCGGCCCGAAAATCTCCTCCTGCGCCAGCCGCCCCGTCGGCGCGATCCCGGTGAAGATCGTCGGCTTGACGAAGTAACCGTCGCCCAACTCCTCGGGCGCGCCGCCGGTCACCATCTCGCCGCCCTCGGCCCGCCCGATCCCGATGTAGTCCATCACGCTGTCGCGCTGGCCGGCCGAGACCAGCGGGCCGAGATCGGTCGTCGCGGCCAGCGGGTCGCCGACGCGCAGGCTCCCGGCGCGGGCGATCAGCTTGTCCACGAACTCGTCGTAGACGCCGCGCTGTACGAAGGCGCGGCTGGTGGCGGTGCATTTCTGGCCGCTGGACATCATCGCGCCGTTGATCGTCTGGGTCAACGCCAGATCGAGGTCGGCGTCGTTGAGGACGATCACCGGGTTCTTGCCGCCCATCTCCAGCTGCACCTTCACGCCGCGCTCGGAGTCGAGCGCCCGGCGATAGAGCGCCTTGCCGACCTCGTTCGAGCCGGTGAAGGTGATCGCGTTGACCGCCTCGTGGCCGACGATCGCGTCGCCGATCGCCCGCCCGGAGCCGGTGACCAGGTTCAGCACCCCCGGCGGCAGCCCCGCCTCGGCCAGGCACTCGACCAGCAGGGTCGCGGTCAGCGGCGTCAACTCGGCGGGCTTGAAGACGACCGTGTTGCCGTAGGCGAGGGCCGGGGCGATCTTCCAGGCCGGGATGGCGATCGGGAAGTTCCACGGCGTGATCGCCGCGACGACGCCGAGCGGCACGCGCTCAGTGTAGAGGAAGGTCGTCGGGTTGGACGAGGGGAGGCGGTCGCCGACCGGCTGCGCCGTCTCGCCGGCGAAGAAGCGGAGGATCGCGGAGGCGCGCAGCGTCTCGCCCTTGCCCTCCTTGAGCGTCTTCCCTTCCTCGCGGGTCAGCGCCTCGCCGATCTCGTCGGCCCGACGCTCGACGATCTGCGACGCCTTGTAGAGGATATTGCCGCGTGCGATCGGCGACATCTTGCGCCAGCCGTCGAGCGCGCCGTGCGCCGCATCCATCGCGCGGTCCACGTCGGCGATCGCCGAGGACTGGAAGTGACCCAGGATCTCGCCCGGCCTGGCTGGGTTACGATTCTCCCCGGTCGCGCCGCTCGACGAGTCGGCCCATTCGCCGCCGATATAGTTCTGGTAGGTCTTCGCGGTTGCCGTTGCGATCATCGTTCCTCCCTTTTCATACACCTTCTCCACTTCATACGCCCTTGCCACACGGTCACGGTTCACGAGGCGCTGGCGGGCCTGTCGCGGCCATTGTACTCTGTGTGGCGGGGCAAGGCTGGTATCCTGCCCCCTGACAACGGACGGATGGGAGCGGAGCGGGATGCGGCGGATCGTCTATGGGGATAACTTGCCGGTCCTGGCGGCGTTGCCGAGCGGGTCGGTGTCGCTGATCTACATCGACCCGCCGTTCAACACCGGGCGTACGCAGGCGCGGGTGCGGGTCCGCACGGAGCGGGCGGCGGATGGCGACCGCGCGGGCTTCCGGGGTGAGCGTTACCGCACGACGCGGCTGGCGAGCGGGACCTATGCAGACTCGTTCGACGATTACCTCGGCTTCCTGGAGCCGCGCCTGCGCGAGGCGTATCGGATCCTGGCCCCGCACGGGTCGTTCTACTTCCACATCGACTACCGCGAGGTCCACTACTGTAAGGTGCTGCTCGACGGAATCTTCGGGCGCGACTCGTTCCTCAACGAGATCATCTGGGCCTACGACTACGGCGCGCGGACGACGAAGCGCTGGCCCGCCAAGCACGACAATATCCTCGTCTACGTCAAAGACCCGACGAACTATGTCTTCAACGCCGAGGAGGTCGATCGCGAGCCGTACATGGCCCCCGGCCTGGTCGGGCCGGAGAAGGCGGCGCGCGGAAAACTCCCCTCGTCAGTCTGGTGGCACACGATCGTCAGCCCAAACGGGCGGGAGAAGACCGGCTACCCGACACAGAAGCCGCTCGGCGTCCTGCGGCGGATCATCACCGCCTCCTCACGGCCCGGCGATCTGGTGCTGGACTTCTTCGCCGGCAGCGGGACGACCGGCGCGGCAGCCCTGGCGCTCGGGCGCGACTTCCTGCTGGTGGATGACAACGAGGCGGCGCTGACGACGATGGCCCGACGCTTCGGCGCGCAGCCCGAGGTCGAGTTCGTCGGCTTCGACCCCGCGCCACATCGTTGAGCCGATGCGCGCGGGTCGGTCTCCGTAAGCGTGGCGGGTGTACATTCGGAGGGCAAGCGATGGAGCGACCACGGTTCCACTTCACGCCCGAGGCGGGCTGGCTGAACGACCCGAATGGGTTCGCCTACTTCGACGGCGAATACCACCTCTTCTACCAGTACGAGCCCGATAGCCTCCTGGGGACCGGCGCGGGGAAGCACTGGGGCCACGCGGTCAGCGCCGATCTCGTGGGGTGGACCGATCTGCCGGTCGCGCTCGCGCCGGATGAACTGGGGGCGATCTGGTCCGGCTGCGCGGTCGTCGATTGGCGGGATACGAGCGGCTTCTTCGGCGGCTCGCCCGGCCTGGTCGCGCTGTTCACGCACTGGCGCGAGGGCGTGCAGGCGCAGAGCCTCGCCCACAGCGCCGATCGCGGGCGGACCTGGACGAAGTACGCGGGCAATCCCGTCATCGTCGCGCCGGAGTTGCGCGTCTTCCGCGACCCGAAGGTCTGCTGGCACGCCGCGACCGGGCGCTGGATCATGGTCGTCACGATCGGGCAGCGCGCGCGCTTCTACACCTCGCCGAACCTCCGCGACTGGCAGGAGGTGGGCGAGTTCGGCCAGGGCTACGGCTCGCAGTCCGGCGTCTGGGAGTGCCCCGACCTCTTCCCGTTGCCCGTTGACGGCGCGTCGGGCCGCGAACGCTGGGTACTCTTGATCAGTGTCAACGGACCCGGCGGCTCGACGATGGAATACTTCGTCGGCGACTTCGACGGCTGGACGTTCACCAGCGACAACCCCGCCGCGACGGTCCTGCCGTTCGACTTCGGTCGTGACTGCTACGCCGCGATCACCTGGGCGGATCTGCCGCCGGACGATGGCCGGCGGCTGGCGATCGGCTGGATGAGCAACTGGCGCTACGCCCACGATCTGCCCACCGCCCCCTGGCGCGGCGCGCTGACCCTGCCGCGCGAGTTGGTGTTGCAAGAGCGCCCGGAGGGAACCCGGCTGATTCAGCGACCGGTCGCCGAGTTGCGAGAATTGCGCGGCCAAACACGGCAGTGGCCCGTGCAGACGATCGCGCCGGAGACGGCGCTCAATCCGGCGCTGACCGGCGAGGGCGTCGAAATCGTCGTCACGTTCGGCAACGTCGCGGCGCGCGAATTCGGGCTCAAGGTACGAGCGGGCGGCGGGCGCGGGGCCACGGTCGGCTACGACACCGCGCGGCAATCGGTGTTCATCGAGCGCGGGGAGGAGGACAACGCGGGGCTGGCCCGGTTCGGCGGTCGGAGCGAAGCCCCGTTGGCGCTCGATGGCGGCCAGCTCACGCTGCACCTCTTCATCGATCGGTGCTCGATCGAACTCTTCGCGGACGGGGGCGCGGTCGTGCTGACCGACCTGTTCTTTCCCGCCGACCACGGGGCGATCGCGCCCTACTGCGCCGCTGGCACCGTGGAACTCCTTGCCCTCACGACGTACGATCTCGCGCCGCCAGGCTGAGGTTCGTCGGGGCCACGCGCGGCGCTCCCCCTACTCCGCCCGCCGCCCGAGTGGGGAAAGCGAGAGATCGAGATCGCCGGGCGAGGCGCCGTAGAGGGTGAGGAGGACGGCGGCCTCGCTGTGGTGCTGCGTGCCGTGATTGACGAGATGGACGAGGAGATGCCAGAAGGTTTGGGCGCGCGGCTCGCCGGTGAAGCGGGTGTAGCGGAAGTCGCGATCCAGGGCGACCCCGTCGAGCGTGTCGAGGAAGGCGCAGACGGCACGCTCGCTCTCTCGCCACCCGGCGACGATCGACCCGACCGTGGGGAAGTCTGCTTCCTCGAAGCGCGCGAGGGTCGGCTGCCCTTGCCAACGCGCCAGCCAGTTGCGCTCGGCCCAGAGCAGGTGGACGAGGGTAGCGCGCAACGTCCCGCACGGCACCGGCGCGGGTGCGACGAACTGCTCGGGCGTGATCCGCGCCAGGGCGGCGAGGATGCGGTCATTGGCCCAGTAGTGGTAGTGGTAGAGGGTGCGGATATCGTTCGCGTGCATGGGTCACCTCTCGCTCGGATGGCGCACTGTCATAAGTGCAGAGAACACGCCCTCGCCCCCGCCTATGGGGCGTCAGCGAGCAGCCTCACCCGGCAGGGCGCGCAACGCCGCCGCGAAGGCGGCGAAACTCTCCGCCGAGAAGAGGACGAAGCGAATCTCGGTGAAATCCTGCTCCTGCAGAGCGAAATCGCGGGCCACACCGAGGGCGATGGTGGCAGCTCGATCGAGTGGGTAGCCGTAGATGCCGGCACTGATCGCCGGGAATGCGATCGTGCGCGCGCCGTGCGCCGCGGCGAGGGCGAGGCTGTTGCGGTAGGCGCTGGCGAGGAGATCAGGTTCGCCAGCGCCGCCGCCCTGCCAGACCGGCCCGACCGTGTGGACGACGTGGCGCGCCCCGAGGCGACCGGCCCCGGTGATCACCGCCTCGCCGGTCGGGCAACCGCCCTGCCGCGCGACGATCTGCCGGCACTCCGCGAGGATTTGCGGCCCGCCCGCGTGATGGATGGCGCCGTCCACGCCGCCCCCGCCGAGGAGGCCGCTGTTGGCGGCGTTGACGATCACATCGACCGCCTCGCGCGTGATGTCGCCTTGCTTCAAGATCAGATCGGTCGCGCCGAAGCGCCGCGTTGCCGTCATCGCCCCACCTCCATGCGGATACCCTCGCCGCGCCATTGTGCCACACCTGACACGAGTGGCAAGTGGCAAGCGGCGCAGTTCGCGGGGGTGAGAGCGCGGGAAAACACGGCGGCAGTAGGCGGCATAACGTGTCGAGAGGTAATGGCCGTAGCGAACTCACCTAATCCGCGCAGGCCAGTCGTGGTCCCTTGCCGGGCCAGTGGATTCGTGGCGGCCGCAACCGCCCCCGGGCGCGGTTTATCCTGTGCATCGTCACAGGGCTTATCCCGAGCGGCGTCTCGGGGTTCAACCGCCCGCTACAACCCGATCGACCCCACCACCCCGGCCAGCTCCGAGGCAACCCATCACGAGCCGAAAATCTGGCGCAGTGCCTCATCGCTCGTCCGGTACTTGAACTGGTAGCCGAGCTCCTGTGCCTTCTTCGGGATGACGCGCTGGCCGACCTTCAGCGTCTCACCGAACTCGCCGACGATCAGTTTCAGGGCGAAGCCGGGGACCGGCGCCCAGGAGGGCCGACCCAGCGCCTTGCCCAGGCTGGCCGAGAAGTCACGGTTGGTCTGCGGGGTCGGGCCGGTCGCATTGATCGGGCCGCGCACCGCCTCGTTCTCCAGCGCGAAGAGGATGACGCCGACCGCGTCGTCGCGGTGTATCCAGGAGAACCATTGCGTGCCGGGGAGGATCGGCCCGCCGACGAAGAACTGGAAGGGGAGCTTCTGTTGCGCCAGCGCCCCCTCGGTCTTGTCGAGAACGACACCGGTGCGGATGAGCGCGGTGCGGACACCCAGCCCTTCGGCCTCCTGCGCCGCCGCTTCCCAATCGCGCACCAGGCTCGCCAGGAAATCGTCGCCGGGGGCGGCGCTCTCGTCGAGCGGCGTGGCGTCGCGCGCGCCGTAGAAGCCGATCGCCGACCCGCTGATGAAGACCTCGGGCTTCCGCTGCGCCGACGCCATCGCTTTGACCAAGCCGCGCGTGCCGATGACGCGGCTGTCACGAATCTCCCGCTTGTACTGCTCGTTCCAGCGCTTGCCGGCGATCGACGCCCCCGCGAGGCTGATCACCCCCCAGGCACCGTCGAGGTGCGCCGCCCACGGCCCCGATTCGGCGGGGATCCAGGGGACGTACTCGGCGGCACCGGGCACTTTCGCCCGCGCCGAGTCGGGGTCTCGGCTGAAGACGACGACCTCGTAGCCGCGCGCGATCAGCTCCTTGCAGACTTCCTTGCCGATCAGCCCGGTCGCGCCGGTGACGATCACTCGCTTGTTCGCTGTCATGGCCGCGCCTCCTGCCATATACACCCCATCGTTCCCTTACTCTAGCACAAGCAACAATCCTGCACAATGATTGAACACACATTGACAAGTCATGACGATGGGTATTACGCATACTGTCCCGCCATCACTGTGCCATTCGCAGCGCCGATCGTAATAGGGATCAGCGTCAGGCAGCTTAAGCGCTGTCAGCCAGGCGACCCTGTACCATCGATCACCAACCCGCGCATTCCCTCCGTCACCCTCGCCGTTTGTGGTACAACAGGCGCGAAACGCCGAATAGTGGCGGCCACAGGGAGAGGCTATGGCTACGATTCTGGTCGTCGAGGACGAACCCGATATTAATAACCTCATCCGCTCGCACCTGGAGGCGGAGGGACATACAGTCCACCAGGCATTCGACGGGCTGACCGGGCTGGCGCTCGTCGGGCAGACCCGCCCGGACCTGCTGATCCTCGACTGGATGCTGCCGCGCCTCGACGGGCTGGCGGTCTGTCGCCAGGTGCGCCAGGATTATCTGGTGCCGATCATCATGCTGACGGCGCGCTCCGAGGAGATCGACCGCGTACTCGGGCTGGA
Organism: uncultured Thermomicrobiales bacterium; assembly: GCA_902806415.1. Taxonomy (GTDB): domain Bacteria; phylum Chloroflexota; class Chloroflexia; order Thermomicrobiales; family CADCWN01; genus CADCWN01. The sequence goes on from CADCWN010000386.1 coordinate 11,296, forward strand.
GGTCGGGGCCGACGATTATGTCGTCAAGCCGTTCGGCATCCGCGAACTGATGGCGCGCGTCCGGGCGATGCTGCGCCGCGTGGCGCTCGACGCGACGGCATCCGACGCCGCCCCGCTCGCCGCGACCGAAGGTTCGGACGACGCGATGCCCCCCGCCCCGCCGCCGATCGTGCGCGGGGGCTTGCGGATCGACCTCGCCGATCGGGTCGCTGCCCTCGATGGCACGGCGCTCGATCTGACGCTGAAGGAATACGAGTTGCTGGTCCTGCTCACCTCGCACCCCGGTCGGGCTTTCAGCCGCGATTTCCTGCTCGAACGGCTCTGGGGCGACGATTACGAAGGTTTCGATCGCACGGTCGATACCCACATCATGCGCCTCCGCAAGAAACTCGGCCCGCTCGGCGAGAAGATCGCCACCGTCTGGGGGGTCGGCTATCGCTTCGTGGAATGACGACGGGGGAGACGGATCACCGCAGAGGCGCGGAGGCGCAGAGGGCCGCAGAGAACGGGATGGGAGAAACCACGAATAAAGCGGGGAGCGGATGATGAAACTTCTCCCCCTGATCATTTGCTCTTTCGTCCTCCCTTTCTCTCTGCACGTCTCTGCGTCTCTGCGTCTCTGCGGTTCACTCGTCCCCCGCGAGGAGTTTTGATGCGTCGTCGGTATGGGCCGCCGCGTCAGGATGAGGGGCCGCACGACGGTCGGCCTCGGTCGGCGGGGGAGTTGCGCGCGGCGCTGGCACGGCTCGATCGCGCGCCCTACCCGGCGTATAAGGAGTTACGCGGAGTTTGGGATCTCGGGGCGGTCACCCTGTTCATCGACCGGGTGCAGGGGGATCCGTTCGCCGCACCGTCGCTGGTGCGCGTGCGCGTGCCACGCGCCGCGCTCGACCCGGCGCTCGATGGCGATAGTCGGGCGCGGCGGGTCGCTCTGGCCGACTTCCTGGCGCGGCGCGGCGGGAGGGCCGTCGAGCAGCACGCGCGGCGGAGCCAGGGTTCCGGCAAATCGGGCGCGGTGCGGATCGACGCGCCGGGGCAGGAGGTCTTGGAGCGCAGCGCCTGCCGGGTCGCCGACGACTGGGCCGAATTGCGCCTGAGCGCGGGCCTCCCGGCGGCGGGGCGCTCGATCCTCGGGCGCGAGGCGGCCGATTTGCTGCTGGAGACTCTGCCCGCGATCGCCTGGGAGGCGCTGCGCCTGGACGCGGACGAGGCTGCGGCGGCGCGGGAACACCTCGACACGGTCGAGGATGCCCGGGCGCTGCGGGCGCAGTTGCGCGAGCGTGGCCTCGTCGCCTTCGTCGCGGATGGCGCGATCCTGCCGCGCGCCAGTGGCGTCTCGCAGCGCCCACTCGTCGGGGCGATCCCGTTCGCCAGCCCGCCGGAGTTGCGCGTGACGTTGCACGCCCCGCACGCCGGGGAAGTCGCCGGGATGGGGGTGCCGGAGGGTCTGACGGTCATCGTCGGCGGCGGCTTCCATGGCAAATCGACCCTGCTGGCGGCGATCGCGCACGGCCCCTACGACCATCTGCCGGGTGACGGGCGCGAACGGGTCGTGGCGCGCGAGGACGCGGTCGTGATCCGCGCCGAGGATGGACGACGTGTGGCGGCGGTGGACATCTCGCCGTTCATCGGCACCCTGCCGTCGGGCGGCTCGACCGCGCGCTTCAGCACCGATAACGCCTCGGGCAGCACGTCGCAGGCGGCGAATATCGTCGAGGCGATCGAGGCGGGCGGCGGCGTGCTGATCATGGATGAGGATACCTGCGCCACCAATTTCCTCATCCGCGACGCCCGGATGCGCCTGCTGGTCCCGGCGGCGCACGAGCCGATCACCCCGTTCGTGGACCGCGTACGCGATCTCCACGCCGGGCTCGGCGTCTCCACGATCCTCGTCCTCGGCGGTTCCGGCGACTACCTCGGCGTGGCCGACACGGTGATCTGGATGGACGCCTACCGCCCGCGCGAGATCACGGCGCGGGCGCACGACATCGCCGCCGAGACCAGCGCGGGGCGCGAGACGGCAGCGCCGCGCCCGCTCGCCGCGCCACCAGCCCGCATCCCCGACCCCGCCAGCATCAATGCCGAGCAGCGCGGTCGCGACCGGGTGCGGGCGCGCGGCACGGAGGAGATCGCCTTCGGCCAGGAGGAGATCGATCTGCGCGCGGTCGAGCAGATCGTCGATCCGAGCCAGACGCGCGCGATCGGCGGGTTGCTGGCGCACGCGGTTGCGCGCGGTCACCTTGACGGCCAACGCACCCTCGCCGAGGCGCTGGCCGCGCTCGACGCCGACCTCGATCGCGCCGGTCTCGACCTCCTGGCCGAGCGACTGGGCGAGCATCCGGGCGAACTCGCCCGCCCCAGGATGCTGGAAGTCGCGGCGGCGATCAATCGGCTGCGGAGCCTGCGGGTGCGATGAGTGGCGCGAGTGGTGCGAGTGGCGCGAGTGGGTGAGGAGGAATGAGCGGACAAGCGGAGCGATAGAGGATGGGTGGGCGTATTGCATACGCCCACCCACGCCAGGGCTAATGTACACATTTGTAGACACGGCGAGGCGGAGAGGGCGTATGCCATACGCCCCTACATCCCCCGCCACAGAAGTTTCCGGCAAAGCTGACCACGTCCCGCCTGTTCCACTCGGCCCACTGACCTATTCGTCATTAGCCAAGGAGCATTTATGAAGCGCGGCATACGCCCGGACGATCTGTTCCGCATCGCGATGATCGGTGATGTGGCGATCAGCCCGGATGGCGGGACGATCTGCTTCGTGCGAACGACGATGGACCGCGAGGAGAACGCCTATCGCAGTGATCTTTGGGTCGTGCCTTCGGCGGGGATGGCGGGCGAGGCGACGCAGTTCACGCACGGGCCGCGCACCGTCGCGCAGCCGCGCTGGTCACCGAACGGGCGCTGGCTGGCGTTCCTGGCCGATCGCGAGCAAGGGGGACGGCGGCAACTCTGGATCATCCCGACGGTCGGCGCGGGCGGCGAGGCGCGCGCGCTGACGAGCGGTGACGACGGGATCAGCGACTTTGCCTGGTCGCTCGACAGCACCCGGCTCGCCTTCGTGCGCGGAGAGAAGTTCGAGGCCGGCAATGCCGGGACCCTCGCAGAGGGGGACACGGCGGGCGACGAGGGCCGCGTCACCGACGATGTGGTGACCGTCACGCGGATCCGCTACAAGGGGGACGGCGCGGGCTTCACCAACGCGCGGCGCACCCACCTCTGGACGGTTGATTTGGAAGGGCAAGAGGTGCGGCTGACCGAGGGGGACCACAGCAACACCGCCCCCGGTTGGTCGCCCGATTGCCGCTCGATTGTCTTCGTCTCGAAGCGCGGCCCCGCCGACGAGGCCGACCACACCGATGGGACCGATCTCTGGATCATCGCGTCCGACGGGAGCACGGGCGAACCGCGCAAGCTGCCGACCGGCGACGGCCCCGCCGACGCCCCGGCCTGGTCGCCCGATGGGCGGCTGATCGCCTTCGTCGGCGACACCCGCGCCAACACGGCGGGGGGCAACGACAGCCTCTGGGTCGTCGCGGCGGATGGCTCGGGCGCGCCCAGGAACCTGACCGCCGCGCTCGACTTGAGCATGGGGCTGGGCGTCGGTGCCGATGTCCGCGCTGGGTTATCAGCCACGCGACCGATCTGGTCCCCGGACGGCGATGCCCTCTACACCCTCGCCTCGACGCGCGGCGACACCCCGCTCTGGCGCGTGCCGCTCGATGGCGAGCCGACGCGCGTTGTCGAGGCGCGCGGCCAGCAGGTGCAGTCGTTCGCCTTCTGCGCCGCCGGGACGACGCTGGCCGTGAACCTGGGCGACAATCTCAACCCTGGCGACGTCTACTGCGCCAACCCGCGCGACTCGCGAGGCACCCCGCGTCGTCTCACGGCGGTCAACGACGCCTTCTTTGCCGAAATCACGCTGGCGGAGCCGGAGGCGTTCGAGTATGCGGGGGCGGAGGGCTGGCCGATCGAGGGCTGGCTGATTAAGCCGATCGGCCACCAGGAGGGCGAGCGCTACCCGCTGATCCTGGCGATCCACGGCGGGCCGCACGCGGCCTACGGCAACCTTTTCCTCTTCGACTTCCAACTGCTCGCGGCGCGCGGCTGGGGCGTGCTATTCACCAACCCGCGCGGCAGCACCAATTACGGTGAGAAGTTCACGCTGGCCTCGAACGACGATTGGGGTGGCGGCGACTATCACGACCTCATCCTCGGGGTCGATGCCGCGATCGCCCGCGCCCCCTGGATCGATCCCGCGCGCCTCGGCGTCACTGGCGGCTCATACGGCGGCTACATGGTCAACTGGATCGTCACGCAGACCGACCGCTTCGGGGCGGCGGTGACCGAGCGCTCGATCTGCAACATGGTCTCGAAGTGGGGGACGAGCGACATCGGCTACATCGGCAACGACCTGCAATGGGGCGGCCCGCCGTGGGAGCGGATGGAGTTCTACCTCGACCGCTCGCCGCTCACCCACGTCAAGAATGTGCGGACGCCGCTCTTGATCATCCACTCCGAGCGCGACTTCCGCTGCCTCGTCGAGCAGGGCGAGCAGTTCTACGCCGCGCTGAAATATCTGCGGCGGACCGCAGAGTTCGTCCGCTTCCCCGACGAAGGGCATGAACTGTCGCGCAGCGGGCAGCCGCTGCACCGCCTGGAGCGGTTGCGCCGGATCGTGGGGTGGTTTGAGAAGTATCTCTAGGGGGAACGGCCCTCACCCCCTCTCCCCATCCGAGGAGAGGGGGTCCAGACGTGGCAGGTATTCGCGAACGCCGTTCTGGCTCGGATACTTCGTCACCTCAGTCCAGTTCACTGGACTTTGTGGCCACAGGCCACCTAGCCGGGGATTTCAATCCTCGGGCTATCGCCACAACGAGAGGAGTTGGCGATCTCCAACAACTGCCCTACCACGCTGAATGCCGCCGCGACCATCACCCGTCACCCAGACCGCGCCCGGGCGCGGCACGCCCCTTCCAGTCGGCACCGGCGTCGGCCAGGACGTGCCGCGTCGCGTCGAGGAGCAGGAGGCCCATGGTGGCCCAGCCGAGCGGGGTGCTGAAGGTCCAGCGCCACGGGAGGCCCGCGACGCGATCGAACGGGCGGCGCGTGGCCACCTGGCCGACGAGCGACACGATGGCGAGGGCCGCAGGGAGAAGATCGCGGCGGGCGAGCGCGCGCAAGAGGGCGAGCGGTGGGAGCAGGCCATAGACAAGGAGCGTCAGCCCCCCGGCCAGTCCGTAGAGCGGGCGATGGACAAGATCGCCGTAGATACTCTTGCGCCAGCCGCGCCATGCGGTATCCCAGGTTGTCCACTGCTCGTTCGTGACCAGTCCGCGCCCGCTGACGAGTTCGAGCTTGCCGCCGCGCCGCTTCACCTCCTCGGCGAGGTGGACATCGTCGGCGAAGGTCGCGCGCAGGCGGGGGTTGGCGTAGCCGCCGACGCGCTCGTAGATCGCGCGGCGAATGAGGATGTACTGGCCGATCGCGATCGCCCCCGCGTGGAGCGGGTCGCGCAACTCGGCGGGGGTCGCCCGCTCCAGCAGCGCGATCCCGCCGAGCGGGGTGAGCAGGCGCATGCCGGGTCCGACATAGGCGATCTCGGGGATCAGCGAGAGCAAATCGTCACCCTGACGGGTCGCGTGGCCGAGCATCGCGCGCAGGGCTGCGGGGGCGTGGCGCGTGTCGGCGTCGGTGAACAGCAGCCACTCGGCGGTCGTCAGCTCGGCACCGATGTGCAAGGCATGCGCCTTCCCAGCCCAACCCGGCGGCAGGGTGTCGATCCGCTTGACGAGGAGTCGCGCGTCGCGCGCGGCCCAGGCGGCGAGCAGCGCGGGTGTCGCATCGGTTGAGCCGTCATCCAGGACGAGCAACTCGTAATCCACGCCCTCCTGAGCGAGCAACGATGCGACCACCGCGTCGATATTCGCTGCCTCGTCGCGCACCGGCAGGATGATCGCGACGCGCGGGGCCGGGGACCGGAGCGGCAGATCCTCGGGGGTCACTGTTTCGGCGAAAGCGCGGCGCACGCGCGCCCATTGGCGCACGGCCATCAGAGCGCAGAGGGTGATAGCTAAGAGGGGCGTGGCGGATTTAGGGTGGGATCTCTCCATCGGTCGGCGATTCCTTCCATAATCAACAAGAGTACGGATTGTGGCCGTGAGGCATTCTACCCCGGTGTCTGTAGGAGCATATTACATACCCTCGACTCGCATGATCGGTGCTCCAGGAGTTTCCAGCTATCGCGCCTCAGCCTCTCGACCGAGTCGCCGCGGGCGGAAAACAAGGACTTCTGGCGGATAGCGCCCTTGCGCTCGGCGTCCTACCATAGATAGAGATGCGACACTCGCCTCTTTGTGCGCAATACTCACCATTCATGAGGGCAGATGGGACCACTCGCGATCGAGACAATCGGGTTGACGCGCCACTTCGCGGGGCGGGCGGCGGTGGACGACCTGACCCTGACCATCCCCGCCGGCAAAGTCTTCGGCTTCCTGGGGCCGAACGGCGCGGGCAAGACGACGACGGTGCGGATGCTGACGGCGCTTATCGCCCCATTGGGCGGCACCGCTTGCGTGGCGGGCTACCGCCTCGGGGAGAACGACGAGGCGCTGCGCCGCGCGGTCGGGATCCTCACCGAGACGCCGGGGCTCTACGACCGCCTCAGCGCGCGGCAAAACCTCACCTTTTTCGCGCAACTCTACGACCTCGACAGCCGCAAGGCGGCGATGCAGACCGAGCGCTATCTGCGGACGCTGGAGCTCTGGGGGCGGCGCGACGACCCGGTCGGCGGTTTCTCGCGCGGGATGCGCCAGAAGCTGGCGATCGCGCGCGCCCTCCTGCACGAGCCCGAGGTCGTCTTCCTCGACGAGCCGACCGTCGGGCTCGACCCCGAGGCGTCGAAGATCGTCCGCGATTTCGTGCGCGAGTTGCGTGCGGAAGGGCGGACGATCTTCCTGACGACGCACAACCTGGCCGACGCCGACGAGCTCTGCGATCTGATCGGCATCTTCCAGGGGCGGTTGCTCCACCTCGACACGCCCGCAGGGCTGCGCGCCGAACTCTTCGGCGAGGGGACGCGGATCACCCTGGCGGGCGACGCGGCGCCCTGGGTGCCGACGACGGAGGCGCTGTCGTTCGTCCGCAGCGCCGCGGCGACCGGCGATCTCCTCACGGTGGCGCTCGACGCCCCGGATGACCAAAACCCGACGCTGGTGGCGGCGTTGGTGGCGACGGGCGCGCCGGTCCGCTACGTCACGCCACAGGAGCACACGCTGGAAGAGGTTTACTTACAATTACTCGGCAACGCGCGCGAGACGCGCCAGTTGGTGGGGGCGGGGCGATGAGGCGCGTCTGGGTGATCTTGCAGAAGGAATGGCTGGAACTGCGGCAGGATCGGCTGATCCTGATCGGCACCTTCGGCCCGGCGATCATGCTGACCCTCCTGCCGCTGCTCGGGATGTGGGCGGTGCGCCACGCCCCCGACAGCCCCCCACAGGACGACAGCACCCTGGCCGCCGCGAACCCGGCGCTGCTCGGCCTCACCGGGCGCGAGTTCGGCCAGGCGATCCTGGGGCAGCAACTCTCGGTCCTCTTCTTCCTGCTGCCGCTGATCATCCCGAGCGTGATCGCCGCCTACAGCGTCGTCGGGGAGAAGGCTGGACGCACACTGGAGCCGCTGCTCGCCACGCCCCTCCGCACCTGGCAGCTGCTCCTCGGCAAGACCCTCGCCGCGCTCCTCCCGGCGGTGGCGGTCACCTGGACCCTGGGCGGAATCTTCGTGCTGGGCGTCAGGAGTATCGCCATCTCGCCGCGCGTGACCGACGCGATCGTCAGCCCCGGCTGGGTGATCATCCTGACCCTCTGCACGCCGTTACTGGCGCTAGTCACGATCGCCCTGATGGTGGCGATCTCGGCGCGCGTGAACGACCCGCGCACCGCGCAGCAAGTCTCCGGCGTGCTGGTGCTGCCGATCGTGACCGTGGTCGCCGGTCAGGTGAGCGGGCGGCTGGTGCTCAACCCCCCGGCGGCGCTGGGGATCACCGCCATCCTGGCGCTGCTCGCCGCGCTCGCCCTCTGGGCGGCGACCCGCCTGTTCGGGCGCGAGGTCGTGCTGACCCGCTGGCGCTGAGCCAGCCGACACCAAAAAGCCGCCCCGCGCAACAGCGTTGTGCGGGGCGGCTTGCGACGATCACGCACCTTGCCATTGCGGTTCATCGAGGACCGGCGGTCGCAAGTCCCAATCGCGGTTCTCGACCGCATCCTTGTGGACGTTGATGTGGACCCCTTGCGCGTCCACGGCGGTGATCTGGCTGAACGGGATGTAGAGTGTCCGGCCAAGGCCGGTGACTCGCGCGCCGACCTGCAAATAGCCGATGCCGAAGCGCGCTTCCCCGCCGACCGGTTCGGAACGCAGCGTCTCCCCTTCCGCCTCAAGATAGATCCGATCGACCGCGCCGATCTCGACCCCATCGAGATCGACGACCCGCTGCTGTGGTGCCGGTGACTGCTCCATGAATCACACCTCCTGACGGGCGAGGCGCACGAGGCGTGCTAGGCCGACCCCTCCCCCGGCCCCTCCCGCTTCAGGGGAGGGGCCGGGGGAGGGGTTATCAGCCCTACACAGTGCCCACCGCGACCGGTCGCGCCGCCAGCGTCGCGAGGAAGCGGGCATTCTCCTCGGCGCTGCGGACGGTGATCCGCAGGTGGCCGGGGATGAGCGGGTGGCGCGCGAAGTTCCGCACCACCAGGCCGCGCCCTTCCAGCCAGCTATAGACCGCCTGGGCGGTCGCCGGATCGGGCCAGCGGGTCAGCAGGAAGTTCGTGACCGAGGGGTAGACGTGCGCCCCAGCCCCGCGCAGGGCGGCGGCGAACGGCTCGCGCTCGGCGACGATCGCCGCGACGTGGGCGCGCATCCCGGCAAGGTCGCGCAGGGCGGCGGCGGCGACGCGCGCCGTCACCACACTGACGCTATTCGGCGGGCGCACCCGGTTCATCATCGCGGCGACCTCAGGCTGCGCCACCCCCCAGCCGAGGCGCATCCCGGCCAGCCCGAACCCTTTCGACATCGTCCGGACGATGATCAGGTTCGGGTGCGCGGCGACCAGCGGGATCGCCGACCAGCCGTGGAACTCCGCGTAGGCTTCGTCGATCGCCACCATGCATGGCGCGGCGGCGATCAGGCGATTGATCGCCGCCGGGTCGGCGGGGTTGCCGGTCGGGCTGTTCGGGTTGCAGACGAAGATCAGCTTCGCCCCCTCGGCGGCGGCGAGGACCGCGTCGACATCGAGCGCGAACTCCGCGCCGAGCGGGACGGCGCGGACGGTCGCGCCGAGTTGGCGGGCGCAGATGGCGTACATCGAGTAGGTCGGGACGGAGATCACCGCCGCGTCGCCGTTGTCCAGGAACGTCTTGGTGAGCACGTCCAAGATCTCGTCGGCCCCGGCCCCGATCACCAGTTGGTCCTCGCCCACCCCGCAATACGGCGCGATCAGCGACGAAAGTTCGGCGTAGGCGGTGTCGAAATACTCGTTGGGGATCCGCTCCAGGCGCGCGGCCTCCATCGCCCGGTCCCAGGCGGCGGGCGGGAACGGCGACGTATTCAGATCGAAGCGGATCACGTCGCGCGGGTCCAATCCGTGGCGTGCGGCGACAACCTCGCTGGAGGCTTCCCACTCATACGGATCGAGATCGCGCACCGTCTGCCGGGCTAGTCGTTCGAGCATCGCAGGCCCCTCCTCTTGCCGAAGGAGTATACACCGACATGGGGGACGAACGATGATAAATCAACGATCGCGCCCGCTGACACGCCCCATTGCTCTCGGGCGTACGCGGCGCGGGGCGGGCGGCTCGTGATGAGCTGCCCGGCCCGCGCCTTGGACCTCCCTTGATCGCTCACTAGACCGATGCGCGCTCGGCGCGTCCACCGCCGCTGTAATCGCTCCAGCGAATGATCAAGCTGCGGTCGCCACCGCCCGCACTTCCGCTTCGACCGTCACCTCGCGCGGCGCGCCCCCGCGCACGATGCGAATCGTCACCGGCGTGCCATCCGGCGCTTCCGACAGACCCCAGGCGAGGTCGCCCGGCTCCTCGATCGCGTGGCCGTCGACCGCCAGCACGATATCGCCGGGCAAGAGGCCCGCGCGATCCGCCGGGCTGTCGGCGGCCACATCGACCAGGATCAGGGCCGCCTCCTGCGCGATCCCGAGGCGCGCGGCCAGGGCGCGCGGCGTGGCGATCGGCTCGACGCGCACGCCGAGGATTCGCCGCGCCCGCCCGCCGATCAACCGCACCACCGTCGCGCTCGGCACCGCCAGCGCCGTGCGCGGCCCCATCACCATCGCGTTGATCCCGATCGTCTCGCCGCGCGCGTTGACCAGTGGCCCACCCGAGTTGCCCGGTCGCAACTCGATGTCGGCCAGGATCGCCTCGCGGAAGTGTCGACCGCCGCGCTCCTGCCCCTCGATCGGCCCGGTGCCGCTGTAGATCCCGAGCGTGGCCGCGCCCGGCACCCCGAGCGGGTGGCCGACCGCCATCACGATCTCGCCGACCCGCAGTGCGGTCGAGTCGCCCACCGGCAGCGCCGGCAACCCCCTGGCCTCGATCCGGATCACCGCCAGATCGCGCTCGGGCAGGTTGGATACGACCGCGCCGGGGAACTCGCGCCCGTCGGTGAGGGTGACCCGCGCCCGCTCGCCCGGCACGACGTGGTAGTTGGTGACGATCAGGCCATCCTCGTGCCAGATCGTCCCCGAGCCCGCGCCGCGCCCGTTGGTGATTCGCACCACCCCCGCGCGCACCCGCTCGGCCAGCGCCGCCAGCTCGCCCGCCAGCGCCCCGCCGATGGCCTGTGTTAATGTTGATACCATCATTTACTCCAGTGTGAAGTACGAAGTACGAAGTAGCGTGAGAAAAGGCACCGCTGCGTACTTCGTACTTCGTACTTCCGCTTACTTCGCTTCTCCCGGCGTCACGCTCAGGTCCGTCGGCTGGCCGCCGCGCAGGATGCGCACCGGGATCGCCTGGCCGACCGGCTCCGTCGCCAGACCGGTACGAAGGTCGTCGAGGCTTTGCGTCGGCTGCCCGGCTAGCGCCACGATGATGTCGCCGACCGTCAGGCCGCCCCGGGCCGCCGGGCCGTCATCCTCCACTGTCACCAGCAAGAGGCCCTGGTCCTGGCCGACACTCGCCTTCAGCGCCCCCGGCAGGGCGACCGGCTGCGCCCCGACGCCGAGGTAGCCGCGCGCGACCTTGCCGTGCGTCCCCAGGGTGGCGGCGATCCGCTCGACTTCCTCATTCGGGATCGCCAGCGTCATCCCCCGCCCGAGGTGCGAGGAGAGGAGCCCGACGACCCGCCCGGAGGCATCGACCAGCGGCCCGCCGGAGAAGCCGGGAAACATCGGCGCGTCGCTGCTGATCAGCTTCGCGAAGCGTCGCCCACGCCCCCCTTCCCACGGCCCGCCGAGCGCGCTGACGATCCCGATCGTCGCGGCCAACTCGCCCGCGCGCCCCAGCGCCAGGACGATCGCGCCGACCCGCACCGCCTCTTGCGGCGCGCGCGGGGCCGGGGTCAGGGCCGCGCCCTCCACCTTCAGCACGGCCAGATCGCTGCCCGGATCGCGCCCGACCAGCTTGGCCGGGAGTTCGCGGCCATCCGGCGCGACGACCGTAATCTCCTCGTCGCGCTCGATCACATGGTTCGCACTGACGATCGTCGCGCCGTTCCCATCGCTCGCCCAGACAATCCCGGTCGCCGGGAGTCGCCGCCGCGCGTTGATCCGCACGATCGACTGCCCGGCGGTCTGCACCGCGCCGGCCATCTCATCGGAGAGTTGCTGCAAGATCCCGCTCGCACTCACTGTCCCACTCATCATTCGCTCCTTCTACTGCTGATCGGTGCGCCTCGTGGTGGCCACTGCCACACCCTTGCGCCCTCGGTAAATAGAATACGCCTCGCGGCACGACCATCACACCGCCGGAACAGACGGATCGGCGGGCGCAAGATGGGTGGGTGAGATACCTACCCGGTCGAGTGGGGCGGGGGTGGGGATCGATGTTTGGTGAGCAACTGCTGGCAAGGTGGTGGTCGCCTACTGAAGTCGGTGGCGACCTTAAACGGGCTACGGCAGGCGGTTGAACCCTGTGACCCGGCACAGGACGAGACCGCGCCTGGGGGCGGCTCACGCCGCCACGAATACCGATGAACGGCACAATGACCGGCCTTCGCCGGTTAGGTTCGCCGATAGTCCGATCAAGTTCGCCACCACCATAAGTCGGCGCTAGGTGGCCTGCGGCCACGAAGTCCCTATGGGACTATGCTGCCAATCTATTGCTCTTGCATCACAATGCCTCTGCACCCGTAGCCCGGCCTACTTGAGTAGGCTTTGTGGCCGCAGGCCACCTAGCGCCGGTTTCAACCGGCGACACCCACGCCTCCCGATCGCCACCTCGCCCGATCAAGTCCCCGTTCATTGCAGCGTACGTTCGCGCCCTTCAGACCTTGACTCCGCAGCCCCACCGTGGCACAGTTAATCGCGGGACGCACCCATCCGAGTGACCCGCGCGTTGTGTCCTATGGCGAGAGCGCGCGAGGCGCGGCATTCGCGGCGTCCGCAAGACCGGCCTGGTCAACTATCCCCAACCACAGGGAGCATGCCCGTGACCCACCGCTCACCCTACTCCGCCCGTAATTTGCGCCGCGCCCAGCGCCCGCCACTCTGGCCCAAACTGCTGGCCGGGCTGATCGTCGTGCTGCTCCTCGCCGCCGGGGGGGTGGCGATCTATGCCTCGGGGCTGCGAGTCAATATCTCGCGCGGCGACGCCACTGCGACGACCGGGGCAGCGCTGGGGGCGGGTGTCCCGGCGGGTGGCACGCCGACGACGGGGGTCGCCGCCGGTGGGACCGCCCCGGCGGGCAACAGCGGCGCGGTGGGGGCGGCCCCGCCCACCGCGCTCCCGCTCGGCGGCACACCGGGCACGCCTGGCACGCCCGGAAGACCGGGGGCTGGCACGCCGGTCGGGGCGCTCAACGCCAGCGATCCTCGCTCGGTCGCCCAGGCGTACGCCGATCGCTGGAACAACAAAGACTACAGCGGGATGTACGACCTGATCGGCGCGACCGAGCAGGCCAGCATAGCGCGCGACAAGTTCACCGCGCGCTACCAGGCGATCGTCACAGAAGCGGGGCTGGCCGAGGTCAAGGCGACGATCGGCGACGTGCCGAGCGGCACGACCCAACTCCCCTTGCGCGTGCAGATGCAATCGGCGCTCGTCGGGCCGATCGCCGAGGACAACACGATCACCATGCGGCAGGAAGCTGACGGCTGGCGCGTCGCCTGGACCCCGTCGCTGATCTTCAAGGATCTCGGCGACGGGCTGATCCGCTTCAAGCCCGACCTGCCGACGCGCGGGCGAATCCTCGACAGCAAGGGGCGACCGCTGGCGCAGCAGGGCCTGGTCACCCTCGTCGGGGTGGTCCCCAAGGATATCAAGGATGAGCCGAATTTCCTCGCCGGCCTGAGCAAGGCGCTCGGGATCCCGCCCGAGAAGATCAAGGCGCAGTATGCCACCGCCGATCCGTCCTGGTTCGTGCCGATTAAGACGTTGCCGGAGCAGATCCCGGCGGAGACGAACGCCGCCTTCCAGACGCTGCCCGGCCTCGCCGTCCGCAAGGTGCCGGGCCGGGTCTACCCGCAGGGATCGCTGGCCGCGCACGTCATCGGCTATGTCGGCGAGATCAACGCCGAGGAGCTGAAGGATCTCGCGCCGAAGGGTTACATCGTCGGCGACGAGATCGGGCGCGCCGGCGTCGAGGCGTGGGGCGAGCAGTGGTTGGCCGGCAAGAAGGGCGGGCAACTCACGGTCGTCTCACAGCAGGAGGCGGTCCGCAAGGTGATCGCCGAGCGGAAGAGCGAACCGGCGGCCGACATCACCCTCACCATCAATACCGACATCCAGCGGGCGCTGGAAGAGAGCCTGGGCGACCGCGCCGCATCGGGCGTGATCCTCGACCCGGCCAGCGGCGGGGTCATCGCGATGGGGTCGCACCCGACCTACGACCCGAACGGTTTCACCCTCGGCTTCGATGACGTCGCCCAGGCACGGCTCAACGACGAGGGGCTGCGCCCGCTCTGGGACCGTGCCAGGCAGTTCACCTACCCCTCCGGCTCGATCTTCAAGATCATCACCGCGACGGCGGGGGTGACGAAGTTGGGGATGAACGGCAACACGGTCATCCCCTGCCCGGCGCAATACTCCCTGCCGGGCGCGTCGAACGTCTGGCGCGACTGGGCCTTCCCGAACACCCAGGGCAATATGACCCTGCAGAACGCGATCACGCAGTCCTGCAACACCGTCTTCTACGAGATCGGGCGGCAGTTGGACGACATCGACCCGAATATCTTGCCGGAACTCTCGCGCGCCTTCGGCCTCGGCAAGCCGACCGGCCTGGAGGAACTGCCCGAGGCGGCGGGGGTCATCCCCGATCCGGCCTGGAAGCGCCAGACGCTCAATGATGGCTGGTCCACCGGGGATGCGGTCAACCTGTCGATCGGGCAGGGTTTCTTCCTCACCACCCCGCTGCAGATGGCGAATATGTACAACGCGATCGCCAACGGCGGCACGCTCCTGCGCCCCTTCGTCGCGGCGAAGGTCGCCACGCCCGACGGCAAGATCTTGCGGAACGGCGAGCGCAAGGAGATCGGCAAACTGCCGGTCCCGCCCGAGACGATGCAGATGATCCACACGGCGATGAAGAATGTGGTCGCGGCCTCCAACGGCACGGCGCTCGACGCGTTCGTCGGCGTGCCGATCTCGGTGGCTGGGAAGACCGGCACGGCGGAGGTGCCGCCGAAGCCCGACCACGCCTGGTTCGCCTCGTTCGCCCCCGCGGACGCGCCGAAGCTGACGATCGTCAGCATGGTCGAGAACGGTGGGCGCGGCTCGCAGATCGCCGCCCCGATCGCCCGGCGCGTTGTCGATGTCTACGCGACCCTGGGGCCGTAGCGGGACGCTTATCCTACTGATTGGCGTGCGATGGCGGGGTAGATTCATCATCCGCCCCGCCCTCAATCACGTAGCTATTATGGGAATACCGTGAGCGAGATTAACGAAGCGATCACGGCATGGATACGGACGCAACACGGTGAGGGAGTACACCTCCTCGCTGTGCAGCCTCACACGAGCGGAGAGCAGGGCTACCCCGGCGCGACGCTGCGCTACTACGATGTCGATTACACGCTCCGTAACGTCACCGAGCGGGCTGTGCTCGTTACCAAGGAGGCGTCGCTCGTCGAGCGTCGCACACTCGCCTGGCTCAACAGACGTGACTTGCCTGCGCCGTTCAGTCACACCACCGATTTGGAGACGGACGCCCCGGTGCTCGTCTACCTGGAATATGCTGGCGATCCGGCACCTACAGAAGGACACGTACAGGGGGTCGCACGCTCCCTGGCGGCGATCCACCACAGCGCCCTCGGGCGTGGCGACGACCTCGCGTGGCTGCCGCGCGCTGACGCCGCCTTCCTCGCGGAGCGCGTGATCGACATTTGCTGGCGCAGGCCCTGGCGGCATTTGCTGACCGGCGAGGGCTACACCGACTGGTTCGATCGCCCACACCAGGCGGTCGCGTCCGACGTCGGCTTCTGTGCGGCATTCGCCGACACCACAACAGCAATCGAGGCGGTCGCCGCGCGTTTCCCCCGTGCGCTGACAACTATCGGAGAAGAGGCGGCCACGCTGACGCTCGTCCATACCGATCTCCACGGCGAACACATCCGCTGGCGAGGGAGCCGCGCCCGGATCATCGACTGGGATCAGGCACGCTACGGGTCGCGCTATCTCGACTTGCCCAACCTGTTCTCGCGCGAGGAAGCCTTGCTCTACCACGACGCGCTGGCCGACCTCGGCCATACTATCCCGCGCGATACATTTTTGGCAGGCTATGACGCGGCGCGTCCCTATCCCGGCTTCAAGTACTTTGGCATCGGCCTCTGGAACTGGCAGCACGGCGATCCAACGCGTCGCCATAAGAATGTTCAATACTGGATCGATCTGGTCCTTGGTTCAGGGCGATACGGGTCGGAGCGGTAGGGGTGGGTCACTGAACCGCCCCTACCGGATCAAGGCGCTGTCCCCTCAGCTTTCACTCCCAGCGGAAGGTGCGCGCGGCGACCACGAGCGCGCCGACCGCCCAGGCGGCGAGGACGAGCAGGGCGGAGAGCGGGAACGCCACATCGACGGTCAGCGCGGCGCGCAGCGCCTCGGTGAGGGCGGCGGCGGGCGAGAGGCGCGCGAGAGCGGCGAGGGGGCCGGGGAGGCGATCGAGCGGCAGGACCGCGCCGCTGATGATCAGGAAGAAGAGGTAGAGGGCGTTGGCCCCGGCCAGGGTCGCCTCGGCGCGCAGCGCCCCGGCCATCGCCAGCCCGATCCCGGCGAACGCGACCGTGCCGAGCGCGACGAGCAGCAGGGCGACGAGCGGTGCGCCCGCCGGCCGCCAGCCGTAGACGGTCGCCGCGATCACGACCAGGACCACGACCTGCGCGATCTCCAGCGCCAGCACCGCCAGCGCCTTGGCGATCAGCAGGCCGCCACGCGGCAGCGGCGACGCGCCCAGACGTTTCAGCACGCCGTAGTAGCGCTCGTAGGCGGTGGCGATCCCCAGGCTGACCATCCCGTTGGCGATGATCGCCAGCGCCAGCATCCCCGGCAGCAGGAAATCGACCGGGCGATCCGTCGTCAGCCCCGGCACGCCGAGCGCGGTGAAGAAGACGAGCAGCGCCACCGGCACGATCAGCGTGATCAGGATATTCTCGCCGCGCCGCGCGGTCAGGAGCAGTTCGGCTCGGGTCTGCGCCCCGATCGAGCGCAGCAGCAGGGCACGATCGCTCATGATCACTCCTCGCGCCCGGTCAGCCGCAGGAACAGCTCCTCCAGCGACCCCTCCCCGACGCGCAACTCGCGCAGGGTCACGCCCGCATCGCGCAGCCAGGCGGTGATCGCCGCCAGCGCGGCGGGCAACTCGGCAGGGATGGCCTCGATCGCGTAGGAGCCAGGCTCGACCTCGCGCGCCGCGCGCACGCCGGGCAGCCCGGCCAGGGCGGCGATCGGCAGACCCGGCGACGCCAGCAGCCGCACCGCCCCCAACTCGGTCGCGCAGGTCAACTCCTGCGGCGTCCCGAGGGCGACCAAGCGCCCGTGGTCGATGATCACGACTCGGTCGGCCAGGCGCTCGGCCTCGTCCAGCAGATGGGTCGTCAGGATGACCGTCGTGCCGTCGTCGCGCAACTCGCGCACGATCTCCCAGGTCGCCAGGCGGGCCTGCGGGTCCATGCCGGTCGTCGGCTCGTCGAGGAAGACCAGGGCCGGGCGACCGACGATCGCCAGCGCCAGCGCCAGCCGCCGCTTCTGACCGCCCGAGAGGCGGCGGCAGCGCGTCCGCGCCGCCGCGCGCAGCCCGACCCGATCGAGCAACTCCTCCGGGTCGAGCGGGTCGGGGAAGAAAGCGGCGTAGAGGCGCAGCACCTCGCGCGGGGTGAGCATCGGCTGCACGCCATCGGCCTGGAGCATCACCCCCATCCGCAGCTTCAACCGCCGCGCCTCGCGGATCGGGTCGAGGCCCAGGACGCGCACGCTCCCCGCGTCGGGCGCGCGATACCCTTCCAGGATCTCGATCGTCGTCGTCTTCCCCGCCCCGTTCGGACCGAGGAGCGCGAAGACTTCACCCGGCGCGACGGCGAAGCTGAGGCCATCGACCGCCCGCGTCGCGCCGTACACCTTCACCAAGCCATCCACGACCACGGCGGGGGCGGATAGTCCTATCGCCTGCCTCGCCACTGTCGTGTCTTGCGCGCGTATCATCCTTATCCCAACATTGCTACTGAAAGGCACTACACCTGGTCGTAGGGGCACATTGTCGCGCCCTACCTACACCGAGGGGTATTCGCCAGGCGTGGGTGGCAGGACGACGGACGGGCGTATGCAATACGCCCCTACGCCCGACCGCGTCGCCTTGCCCCGCAGCCGGTCGGAATCCCTATCCTCAGAGTATGATCGCGTTTGCCGAACGCCGCCCACCGCCGGTTGTAGGGGCGTATTGCATACGCCCTCTCCACCTCACCTATCTACATACGCCCGTAGAAAACCCGGCGTGGGGCGGGTGCAGGCAATACGCCTCTCGAATTATTCCACAGCCCACCCGCGCCCGCATCGGCTTGCAAAAGTTCGCCGTTAAGCGGCGAGCGGGCCGGGGAAATATTTCCCCGGCCCGCTCGGATAGAACGACTCATACTGACTTTGGTTGGAAATCTGCGATGTTAGCCCGCGTAGGCGGGTGTATCCTGCGCGGGTAGCAGGGCTTCGTGGCCACAGGCCCGCGAGGCGCGGCTTCAGCCGCCCGCCAGGTGCATGCCAAGTTTTCTCCCGAAGTCAGTATCAGCCCTCGACCGCGACCCCTTTCCAGAAAGCGACGTAGCCCTCGATGGGGTGCCCGGCGTCGCGCGTGGCGGCGTAGGACCAGGCGGCGTTGGGGTTCGTCTCCCCGCCGGCCTCGATCGTGTAGTAGCTCACCTCGCCGCGCAAGGTGCGGACCTTGCGCGCCGCGCTCGGGCGCAGATAGCGCCGATCGACCGCCTCGGGCGGGAAGTAGTACTGACCGTCAACCTGGATTGTCGAGTCGCTCTCTGCCAGGGTCGTCCCGTTCCACAGCGCTTTCATCGGGAGCCTCCTCGCCGCCTCGCGCGGCCCGCTTCGTTGTGAAGGGCTCTCTCAACCCCTCGACATTCGTAACACACATTGTTACGGATCTAGGCCAAAAAGTGTTCCCGGCGCGATCCTATCGTGGAGAACTCGACTGCGGCACCGCGTCGCGCAGCACATCGGCGATCGTCACGCGCGCCAGGCGCTCGGCCATCGCCATCTCGGCCTCGTGGAAAACCTCGCCGAGTGTGCCGCAGATCGTCCGCCCGACCGGGCAAGAGGCATTCGGCAACTTCGGCGGGAGAGCCAGGAGATCGTCGGTCTCGACAGCGCGGAAGACATCGCAGAGGGTGATCGCCTCGGGCGCGCCGACGAGCCGCCAGCCGCCGCCAGCACCCGGCTGCGAAACAACCAGATGCGCCTCGCGCAGTCCGGCCATCGTGCGGCGGATGACCACGGGGTTGGTGTTCACGCTCGCCGCGATCACCTCCGAGGTCAGCGGCTCGTCGCCCTTGAGCGCCAGCAGCGTGAGGATATGTGTCGCGACCGCGAACCGACTCGATGTCATCGCCGACCAGCACCGCCTTTCGTAACCAGTATAGTTACAGACAAGGGGCGTGTCAAGGACTCGTGACCACTCGCTGACGCTGAATGCCCGACGGTCGGGGTCTTAATGCGCTCGTTCCTGCGCGTTGCGTACCATGACGGGGACAAGGCGGCGAGGGAGGAATTTGGGGACGAGCGCCTGCAAGCGATTCTTCAGGCCGGGGACGACGATCGGTCGCCCGCCCATCAGGGCGGCGTACCCTTCGCGCGCGACCGTCGCGGCATCCATGATCGCCCGATCGCGCACCAGCTTGGACTCTTCCATCCCCGCCCGCGCCTGGAAGCCGGTGCTCGTCGGGCCGGGGCAGAGTGCCGTCACCGTCACGCCGGTCCCGCGCAATTCTTCGCCGATCGCCTCGGAGAACGAGAGGACGAACGCTTTGGAGGCATAGTAGACCGCCATCAATGGGCCGGGCATGAAGGCGGCGGTCGAGGCGACGTTCAAGATTTTGCCCCAGCGCCGCTCGGCCATCCCCGGTAACAGCCGCCGCGTCAACTCGGTCAGCGCGACGATATTGACCTGGAGCATCCGCATCTCGCCGGCGAGATCGAGATCCTTGAACTGGCCATAGGTGGCGAAACCGGCGTTGTTGATCAGCACATCGACCGCGATCTCCCGGCGCTCAAGTTCGCCGACGAGCGTCGCCACCGCCCCGGCAGCGGATAAGTCGGCGGCGATGGCGGTGTAGCGGATACCCCAACGCAAGGTCAGGGCTTCGCCCACGGCATGCAACCGTGCCTCATCCCGCGCTACCAGCACGAGATCGCACCGATTGGCCGCGAACACCCCCGCCAGCTCCGCGCCGATCCCGCCCGACGCGCCGGTGATCAGCGCCGTCCGCCGCTGCTCACCACCATTCCCCGCCGCCATCTTGTCTCAACTCCTGTTCATCAGACCACCCGAAACCCCGCGTCAGAGTGTCCCCGCCGCAGTGACTTCGTAGCGCATCACGCGCGGTGGGCTCGCCACCAATCCCGACAGCGCCCCGTTGAACTCGGCCATGTGCGGCGTCCCGAAGTGGGCGCGTAGCGCCTCATCGCTCTCCCACTCCTCGAAGAGGAGGAAGGTATCGGGATCGGCGATGTCAGCATAAAAGCGAACGGTCCCCGCGACGATAATCACGCTGCAGTCCTTTCCCGCTCCATCCCGAGCAACATGGCGACCAGTGCCGTTGTCAACGCCGGGCCGAAATCGACGCGCAAGGGGGCCATTTCCGGCAGCGCCAGCACCTCACGCACAATGGGGCCGGGATCGGCCAGCTGCCGCAGGCCGGTCACCAACGCGTGGACGCGGATCAAGATCAGCATCCCCTCCCCCGCCGCGAGGAAGGGTAGTCGCCGCTCCAGGCGTCTGCCGGTCGAGCCCGCCCGCGTCAGCGTCATCCCCTTGTAGGCTCGCGCCTGCGCCTCGCTGATGTTGTGCTCCAGGGTCCCCTCGCCGATCGCCAGCAGCCGCGTCAGGGCGGTGCGATACACCGTCACACCGCCGATCGCCCGCCCGACGCGCGCGGCGTCCCAGTGGCCCGCTTCGTCGAGCACGCTGTCGAGGGCGTCGAACCAATCGGCGAGCAACTCCTCGAGCAGGGCGAGCAGCAACTCCTCTTTGGTCGTGAAGTAGAGGTAGAGGGTCCCCTTCGCCAGCCCGCAGCACGCGGCAACCTCCGCCATCGTCAGCGTCGCGAATGTCCGCTCGTCCCAGAGCGCCAGCGCCTCATCGAGGATCCGCCGCCGCCGCGCCAGCTTGTCTTCGTCTTTCCGCGCCCGCTGTTTAATGACCATGGGTCATATAACAAATGACCCTTGGTCATTCGTCAAGAGGCGAGGGTTACGCTGCGGCAAGTGTCCGGGATTTGGAGAAACCACCCGATCCCGCGATACGTGGCTTGCATCTTCTGCTCATCACCGCACGTTCGCTTGCAACCCAGGCCACTCTCGCCTACTCTGTGCGATGCACGATGAATGGTGGGGTGGGGCGGCGCTGATGCGGCCCCACGATGACCAGCGAAGGGACAAGGGCAGGATGAGTAACGGCGAGGAGTGGGCCGAGGCCCTGGGCTATCGGCGGCGTTATCGGGGCGTGATCGGCGTGGCGAGCAAGGTGCCGATCAGGGACCGCTCGGTCCTCAGTCTGGTCTACACGCCGGGCGTCGCGGAGCCCTGCCTGGTGATCGCGCGCGAGCCGGACACATCGTTCGATCTGACGTCGCGCGGCAACACCGTCGCGATCGTCACCGACGGCTCGGCCCTCTTCGGGCATGGCAACGCGCCGCCCGAGGCGGCCCTGCCGGTCCTGGAGGGCAAGTCAGTCCTCTTCAAGACGTTCGCCGGGATCGACGCCTTCCCGATCTGCCTCGACACGCGCGACCCGCAGCGGATCGTCCAGACCCTCTATAGCCTGACGCCGACCTTCGGCGCGATCGCGCTCGATAATATGACCGCGCCCAACTCGTTCACCCTGGCCGATCAGCTGGAGAAAGCGGCCAACATCCCGGTCTTCTCCAATCAGCATCACGCGTCGGCGGTCGTCGTCCTGGCGGCCCTCTACAACGCGCTGAAAGTCGTCGGCAAGCGGATCGAGGATGTCACGATCGTCGTCAACGGCGCGGGGGTCACCGGGATCGGGGCCGCGCGCCTGCTGGTGCGCGCCAAGGCGAAGGAGGTGATCGTCTGCGATCGCGCCGGGGCGCTGGTGCCATACCGCACCAGCGACATGCACTGGGCCAAGGCGTATCTGGCGAAGGAGACCAACCTCCGCCGCCGCACCGGCAGCCTAGCCGAGATGCTCGTCGGGGCCGACGTCTTCGTTGGCCTCTCCGCGCGCGAGACCCTGACGCCGGAGATGGTCCGCTCGATGGCCGACGACCCGATTATCTTCGCCTGCGCCGCCCCGGACCCGGAGATCGACCCGGAGGATGCTCGCAAGGCCGGGGCGCGGGTGATCGCCACCAGCCGCTCCGACTACCCGAACCAGATGGACCCGGCGCTCGTCTTCCCCGGCGTCTTCCGGGGGCTGCTCGACGCGCGGGCGCGCAACATCAACATGGCGATCCTCGACGGCGCGGCGCGCGCCCTGGCCGATTGCGTCCCGGCGAATCGCCTCCACGCGGAGAATATCCTGCCGCCGATCTTCGACTTCCGCGTCGCCCCGACGATCGCCGCGGCGGTCGTCCGCGCGGCCAGCGCCAGCGGCGAGGCCCGGCGCGATGTTGCCCCGGAGGTCGAGGCCGAACGGACCCGCCGGATCGTCTACGAGGGGCAGATGACCAACTCCTCGGTCAATGGGGCGGAGCGGATCGGCCCCGAGGCGTCGCTGAAAGAGCGCGCCCTCGACCTGCGCCACCGCTACGGCGGGATGCTGGAGATCAAGAGCAAGATCCCGATCAAGGACCACCATATCCTGAACATGCTCTACGTGCCGCCCGCCGCCGTCGCGCCCGCCGAGGAGGTGCGCCGCGACCCGATGCAGGTCTACGAGCTGACCGCCAAGGGGAATCTGGTCGCGATCGTCACCGACGGCAGCGCCGTCCTCGGGCTGGGGGACATCGGCCCGCAGGCGGCGCTGCCGGTGATGGAGGGGAAGGCGGTCCTCTTCTCGACCCTCGGCGGGGTCGAGGCGTTCCCGATCTGTCTCGCCGCGCGCGACCCCGATGAGATCGTGGAAATCGTCAAGAACATCGCCCCGACCTTCGGCGGCATCAACCTGGAGGACATCGCCGCGCCGCGCTGCTTCGAGATCGAGCAGAAGCTCCAGGCCCTGCTCGACATCCCGGTCTTCCACGACGACCAGCACGGCACCGCCGTCGTCACCCTCGCCGCGCTGATCAACGCGCTGAAGATCGCCGGCAAGACGATGGAGCAGGTGCGGATCGTCATCAACGGCACCGGCGCAGCGGGCGTCGCGGTCGCCAAGCTGCTGCTGCAGTACGGCGTCGGCGACATCATCCTCTGCGACCGTTCCGGCGCGGTCTACAGCGGCCGACCGGAGGGGATGAACAGCGCCAAGGACGAGATCGCCGCGATCACCAACAAGGACCGCCTCGCCGGGCGGTTGGAGCAGGTGATCACCGGCGCGGATGTCTTCATCGGCCTCTCCGCCCCCGGCTCGCTGACCCAGGCGATGATCGGCGAGATGGCCGAGGGGCCGATCGTCTTCGCCCTCGCCAACCCGACGCCGGAGATCGACCCGGCGCTGGCGAAGGAGGCGGGCGCGCTCGTCGTCGCCACCGGGCGCTCGGACTACCCGAATCAGGTCAACAACTCGCTCGCCTTCCCCGGCATCTTCCGGGGGGCGCTCGACGCCAAGGCGCGGGTCATCAACGACGCGATGAAGATCGCCGCCGCCGAGGCGATCGCCTCCCTGGTGACGCCGCAGGAGTTGGGGGCCGAGTTCATCATCCCCGACAGCATCAGCTACCGCGTGCCACCGAAGGTCGCCGCCGCCGTCGCCCGCGCCGCCGTGGCGACCGGCGAGGCCCGCGCCGAGGTCAACCCGGACGAGGTCGAGGCGCGCACCTTCGACCTGCTCTATGGCGGGGCGTCGCAGTAGGGTGTCCGGGGCCGCGCTACGGGGGGGGCGACGGACCCCTCCCCCTCGCCTCGGATGGGGAGAGGGGGTGCCGCCCGCACATTGTCCTGACTTGCGGCAGGATCAATCCGGTTCATCCGGAGGCGGCGGGGGTGAGGGCCGTCCCTCACCCCGCTTTGCCGAAAGAGCGCACTTTAGCCCGAACTACCATGGCCCGGTCGAGTTCGTCGGCACCGCGCGAGGCGGGCGAGCGCAACAGCAGCGAGAGGGAAACCGATGGGCGTGGGTCGTGAGCAGGATGCGACACTGGGGGTGACGCTGGCCGATGTCGAGGCGGCGCGCGACCGGATCGCGGGGCGGATTCACCGGACGCCCCTCCTGTCGTCGCAGACCCTCGGGCGGGCGATCGGCCTCGGCGGTCTGGTCTGGCTCAAGGCCGAGAGTTTCCAGCGCACCGGCTCGTTCAAGGTGCGCGGCGCGCTGAACAAGATCGAGACCCTCTCCGCCGAGGAGAAGGCGCGCGGCGTGATCACCGTCTCCGCCGGCAACCACGCGCAAGGGGTCGCCTGGGCCGCCGCCGCCGCTGGGGTCCGCGCGACGATCGTGATGGCCGAGATCGCCTCGCCAACGAAAGTCGCCGCCACGCGCGAGTACGGGGCCGAGGTGATCCTCTTCGGGCGGGACAATATCGCCGCGTTCGCCGAGATGGAGCGCCTGCGCGCCGAGCGCGGCCTGATCCTCGTCCATCCCTTCGACGACCCGCAGACGATCGCCGGGCAGGGGACGATCGGCCTCGAAATCCTGGCGGATTTGCCGCTCCTCGGGACCGGCGCGGGGGCGGGGCGCGACACGATCGTCGTGCCGATCGGCGGCGGCGGGCTGATCGCCGGGATCGCGCTGGCGATCAAGGCGCAGCGACCGGGCGTGCGGATCATCGGCGTCGAACCGCAGGGCGCGCCGAGTATGCACACCGCGCTCGCGGCGGGGCGGGTCGTCCCGCTCACCAACATCCAGACGGTTGCCGACGGCCTGACTGCGCCGTTCGCCGGGGCGATCAATCTCGCCCTGGTGCAGCGCCATGTCGAGGAGGTCGCCTTGCTCGACGACGAGACGATCCTGACCGGACTGCGCTTCCTCCTCGAACGAGCGAAGCTCGTCGTCGAGCCGGCGGCGGCGGCGGGCGTCGCCGCGCTCCTCAGCGGGGCGGTGCGGGTCGAGCCGGGCGCGACGGTCGTCGCGCTGATCGGCGGCGGCAACATCGATCTGGAGCGACTGAAGGGCTATCTCTGACCGCTCGCGCGAGCGACGCGACGTCTCATCGGCACAGGCCGAGGGCGGAGAAGTATCGCGCGCCTACCAATGGGTGCGCGCCCCACCCATAAAGACGAACACCAATCAGCCCTCGCGGCCCGCGACCCGCACGCGGAGCAGACGGAAGGCGAGGCCGACGGCGGGGCCGGCGCCGAGGGCGAAGATCAGGGTGCCGAGGCCGGCGGTGCCGCCGAGTAGGAAGCCGATCCCCAAGGCGGCGAGTTCGATCGCGCCACGCACGATGCTGACCCGCCCGCCGGTGCGGCGCGTGATCGCGAGCATCAGGCCGTCGCGCGGCCCGGCCCCGAGATTCCCTTTGATGTAGAGCGCGGTGCCGAAACCGACGACCAGGACGCCCAGCAGGTCGATCGCGATCCGCACGACGAGCGGCGCGCCCGCGAAGTCGGGGACGAGGTCGATGGCGGTGAAGAGATTGACGAAGCCGCCGACGAGGAGCATGTTCAGCACCGTCGCCGGGCCGGGCCGCGCGCCGAGCGCCCAGGCGAGGAGGAGGATCGCGAACCCGACGATGATGCTGGCGGTGCCGAACGCGATCCCGAGCTGGTTGGCGAGACCCTGGTGAAAAACATCCCACGGGCCGAGTCCGACGCGCGACTGGAGGGTTAGCATGATCCCCAGCGAGAAGCACGCCAGGCCGCTGACAACAATCGCCAGGCGCAGGGCCATATTGCCCACCACCCGCGCCGCCCCTGGGCGACGGACCTCCGCAACCAGACCCGACATCGACCGCTCCCCACAGTACGCCGCCGCAACACGTCATCGCTCGGTACAACGCCAACGAGGGCCAGTATAGTCCACCGGCGGGGGCCGAACTCGTGATCGCCGCTGTGCGAACAGGGTACAATACCGCCGAGAGACGCCGCAGACGCGCCCACATCGGTGCCGGGATCGCCCCCGCGCCCGGTGTCGCCCATGATATCGGGATGAGCGAAGGAGCCCACGATGGGACTTGTACAGCGCAGTGTGATGATCGACGCGCCGGTCGACAAAGTGTTCGGGCTGATGACCGATACGACGCGCTTCGGCGAGTGGGTCTTCGGCTTCGCCGGGCTCGACGAGGGGCCGACCAAGCTCACCCAGGACACGAAGTTCCGCTGGCGGATGCGGGGCCACGGCCTGACGCTGAAGCCGCGCAGCACCGTCACCATCTTCGATGCCCCCGGCGGCTATGAGGAGGAGATTCGTATCCCCGGTATCCTCCGCGCGCGGCTGGCGAAGAAGGTGATGGCCGAGAAACGCCGGACGCGCCTGAGTTGGTCGCTCGAATATCGCCTGATCGGCGGGCCGCTCGGCGCGGCGCTCGACTGGGCGCTGGCACGGCGCGTCGCCGAGCGCGCGGTGCAGCACAGCCTGAACAGGGCCAAGAAAGTCCTCGAAGCACAGAAGCAGCCGACCGCCACGCGCGGCGGCTACCGGCGCCAGACCGCCGTACGATGAGCAACGCGGAGCGCGGAACGCGGAACGCGGAAGATACGGTCGAAGGCAAGCCGTCACCTCAGCCAAGTCCGCACCCCATTCCGCGTTCCGCGCTCCGCCTTCCGCGTTCAGAGGGTCGTCGCGACCCGCGCAATCGCCTCAACGACCTCACCGGCAGCGAATGGCTCTACTTCCTCTCCTCGGTCCTGACCACCGCCTACCCGGTCAACGGGTCGGAATCATACGGGCACAACCTGCGGCGGGCGCACCCGTCACCCAAGCCGCCGCAGCTGATGGCGACGCTGATCGAGTTCTTCACGCAGCGCGGCGGGCGGGTGCTCGACCCGTTCGCGGGGGTCGGCGGCACCCTCCTGGGCTGCGCCTTGACAGAGAGAGATGGTGTCGGGATCGATCTCGCGACCGGCTACCGCGACATCTACCACGCCGTCTGCACGCAGGAAAACCTCGCGCCGCAGCCGTTCCTGATCGGCGACGCGCGCGCGGTCTTATCCGGTGCGGCGGATGATGCTGACCCTCTAGCTGCCCCGTTCGACCTCGTGCTGACCGACCCGCCCTACGGCGAGATGCTCTCGCGCCCGCAGGAGGGGGAGAAGCGCAAACGGACCGGGCGCGCCGACCCGACGCCATTCACCGATGACGCCGCCGACCTCGGCAATCTGACGCGCGCGGCATTCCTGGCGGCGCTGGTCGAGATCATCGGCCTGGCGGCGGCGCGCCTGCGACCGGGCGGCCATCTCATCCTCTTCGCCAAAGATTTGCAGCCGACCGCCGAGCACCACAATCTCTTGCACGCTGACATCGTCGCGCGTTTCGCCGCCGCGCTCCCCGCGCTCCGCTTCCGCGGCCTCAAGCTCTGGGTGGACCAGACGATCAACCTCTACCCGTTCGGCTACCCCTACAGCTTCGTCGCGAACCAGATCCACCAGTACATCTTGATCTGGCAGAAACACGCTGACCCGGAGGAGCGGCGATCACGGTGATCCATCACCGATTCGCCGCCGCACTCAGCGCTGCCCCTTGCCACGCAAGAATTTCGGCAGCCGGGAGTTTGGACAGGTATAGGTCGGCTCGAACGGCTCCGAGACCTGCGGGCGCGCCGGGTTGTAGCAGACCTTGGCCGGCTTACCGGACTGGAAACGATCCAGGCCCGTGTTCGGCCCGCGCTTCGTGTAGCGACCGTCGTATGTGCGCCCGTCGACCACATAGCGATAATCGATCGTGGTCTGACGGTTCTGCTCCTTGCGCGTCCCACCGTTGTAGACGCGCACTACCTCCGCCGGTGCCGCTGCCGTCAAGCTGGTCTCGCGGTCCCAGGCCATGAAACCGAAGAACCCCGAGACCAGGCTCAGCAGCACCGCGCCCA
Organism: uncultured Thermomicrobiales bacterium; assembly: GCA_902806415.1. Classification (GTDB taxonomy): domain Bacteria; phylum Chloroflexota; class Chloroflexia; order Thermomicrobiales; family CADCWN01; genus CADCWN01. The sequence goes on from CADCWN010000386.1 coordinate 39,255, forward strand.
GGCACCCGATCCGGCCGCCACGCCTGCGCATCGATCCACTCCCGTTATAACATCGCCCGCCGTCACTGCCCGTGTGGCGCGCATCCGCCGCGCTGGCGCCAGGGTGACTATCCCCCTGGTAAACGGAGGCGAGCGCGCGGTCGTTTCACCACGCCCCGGCGGCGGCGACCCAATACCGGAAGATCTTGCGTTACCCCGCGCGTCGAACCGCTCAGTGCGCCGTCAGCGCGACGCTCGCTTGCAATGGGATACTGCTTGTCAGGTGCGTCCCTTCGCCGGGGGTGCTCACAATCTCAAGGCTGCCGCCGATGCGCGCGGCGCGCTCGCGCATCGAGCGCAGGCCGAGGTGACCGGGGAACGAGCCTCCCGGATCGAAGCCGACCCCGTCGTCGCGGATTTCCAGGCCCACCGCCGCCGCGTCGCAGCGCAGGCGGATGCTGACGCAGCGGGCGTGGGCGTGCTTGGCGATGTTGTGCAGCGCCTCCTGCGCGATCCGATACAGCGCCTCCTTGGCATCGAGCGGCACGGCGGGCTCGTCGCACAGCTCGGTCTCGACGGTCAGGTGGTGGCGTGCCTGGAGCGAAGCGGCCTGCTTCTCCAGCGCCACGGCCAATCCCTCGTTCTCCAGCGACTCGGGGCGCAACTCGAAGATCAGCGCGCGCATCTCGGTCAGACCCGCCTCGGCCAGCTGCAGGATGTAGTCGAGTGGGTGGGCCAGGCGGGTCGGGTCGCGGTCGAGCAGGGTGCGGGCGGTCCGCGCGCCCAGCGCGATCCCGTAGAGCGCCTGCGAGACCGAGTCGTGCAACTCGCGCGCCAATTTCTGACGCTCCTCCAGCGCGGCGATCCCGCGCGCCCGCTCGTAGAGGCGCGCATTCTCGATCGCCACGGCGGCCTGCGCGGCGATCGCGGTGACCATCCGCAGATCGGCTGCGGTGTACGCCCCCGGCTGCGCGGAGGTGAGGACCAGCAGGCCGATCGGGCGGTCGAGGGTCAGCAGGGGCACGCCGAGCCAACTGCGCACATGACCCGCCGTCTGGGCAACCTCCGCCCCGATGATCCGGCGGTACTCGCGCGCCGCCTCGCTCTCGTCGCGCACATCGTCGATCACGATCGCCTCGCGACGGTTGAGGCGCGCCCAGAGACTATCGGCCAATCCGAGCGAGAGGCGACGCGGTAGGACCGCCTCGCTCGGCAGTGCCCCGCGATACTCGACCCCGACGAGCTGCTCACCCTCGACCGTCGAAATCGCCGCCGCCGAATACCCGACCACGGTGCCGAGCTGATCGAGGATCACCCCCAGCAACGGGGTTAATTCGAGGGTGGAGGCAACGTCGTGCGCGATCCGCAAGACGGCGGTCAGCTCGCGCGTCCGCTCCGCGACCCGCGCTTCCAGCAGTTCGTAGGCTCCCACACGCTCGCTGACATCGCGCACCACGCTGAGGATGTGCGGTCGCCCTTTGTAGAGGAATTGGGCCGCGCGGATCTCGACGTGGATCTCGCCGCCGTCCGCCCGGACCACGACCGCGCCCGCCGCGTATTGCCCGTTCTCGCGGAGCGGGGCGGAGAACGCTGGCGACCCCGGGCGGTAGTCGTCGCGCAGGAGCGAGGATGGCCTGCGACCGATCAACTCCTCGCGCGTGTACCCGTGCATCCGGCACATCGCGGGATTGACCTCGACAATCGCCCCATCCGGCTCGCTGATCGCGATCCCATCGCTCGTCTCCTCGAAGATGCTGCGGTATTGCGCCTCGCGCTCCTGCAGCGCCTCCTCGGCCCGGCGCCGCTCGACGACTTCGGCCTCCAGCGACCTGTTGGCGACGGTCAATTCGGCGGTGCGCCCTTCGAGCCCGACCCGCGCCGCGCGCAACTCGGCGGTCATCCGATTGAACGACGCGGCGAGGTCGCCGAGTTCATCATTCCGCCTGACCGGGATCGTCACGTCGAGGCTCCCCGCCGCGACGGTGCGCGTGCCGGCGGCGAGCGCCGCGATCGGGCGGGTGAGCAGGCGATGGCCGGCGATCGCCAGGACAATCAGCGTCAGCAGGAAGGTCGCGGCCATCAGCGCCAGGGTCGAGGCGAGGGTGGCATCGGCGTCGGCGGCGATCGCCCGCGAGATCGCCGCCGACTCCTCGGTGATCTCGCCGACCGGCGCGACCAGCCCGAGTCGCCAGCCGATATTGGTGAGCGGCGCGTAGGAGAGGAGGGCCGGCTCGCCGCCGAGGACGACCCGATCGAGCCCCTGCTGGCCGCGCCGCATCGCCTCGACACTCCGCCCGAACGCCGGGTCGGCGGCGACGAGCGGGAGGCCGAGCGTGTCGCGCAGGCCGGGATTGCTCCCGCCCTTGCCCGGCCCGACCAGCGCGGCCAGGGCGGCGGGGGGCGCGGCGATCAGGCGACCGTCGGCGTCGCTGAGGAAGGCGTACCCGTGCAACGTCGGGCGCTGCGCGTAGAGGTGATCGATCAGGTTGCGGAGGGAGATATTGACCGCGATGACGCCGCGAAATTCCCCCGCGACGTAGACCGGCGTGCTGGCGGTGACGAGCAAGCCCTGCCCCGCCGGATCGCTGAACGGCGCGCGCCAGACCGTGGCGCGCGTCGGATTCGACGGCGGTGCCGCCGCGGTGAACGACGGATCGGAGGCCGCGCTGAAGGTGGGCGGCACGACGCGGGCGAAGTCGGTGATCGGATAGGCGCGCACCAGCCCGCTGGGCGCGAGGAAGGCGATACCGACCGCATCGAGATGATGGGCCAGCAGGGTCGGGAAGAGCGAGTCCAGGGCGACCGACGCGCGCAAATCGCGCACCAGATTCGCGTCGGACAGGTCGGTCCCCTGCGGCGCGAAGAGGTCGCTCCGGCGCGTCGGGCTCGGGTCGTAATACTGCCCCTCCGGCCCCCGCACCAGCGGGGGCGGGCTCACCGGCGCGGATTCCCGGGCGATCGTCGCGGCGAGATACTCGGCCGCCTGCTGACTGGCCGTCACGCCGAGTTGCAACTGCGCGCTGGTGATGGCCACCTCGCGCTCGGTGAGGCGCAAGAGTGCGTCGCTCCCCTGCGCCTCCAACCCGGCGGTGCTGCGCCGCGTCACCTCGCGCTGAGAATGGCGAAAGCCGTTGGCGACCAGCGGGGCGATCGTGGCGGCCAGCAGGGCGAGCGACACCACGGTGACGAGCATGAACTTCAGGCTGAGGCGACTGACCCGCGTCGGCATCGCGAGGGAGTATCCTTTCCGCGCCCGGCTGTCACGCACGACCGGGCCGCTCGGTGAACGGAGGGGGATCGGCCGACCCGGCGCGAGGCGCCCAGCATGGCCCGATCATAGAACGATCACGACGTTCATCCGTTTGATCGATCGAGTATACGGCACGGGCAGCGTATAATAACCCGGTACGGTCGTGAAACGAGCGGAGGCGGGGGGGAAGACACGGGGTGGGACAGCGGAGCGATGCCCCAGTGGGGATCACACGCCTCACACGTCGCGGCGTGCTGCGCCTGGGCCTGGGCACGGCGAGCGCGACGCTGGTGAGCGGGCTGCTGGCCGCCTGCGGCCCAGCTCCCGCCGGCAACCCGCCGACCGCGACCGGGGCCACCGGGCGCGTACTCTTCCTCTCCACGCAATTCAAGCCGGTCGAGGAGGACGAGCGGATGCGCCGCGCCCTTCTCAACAGCTTCCCGGGGCGGGTCGAATATCGCCCGGATGATGTGACCCCGTTCAATGAGCGGATCAGGGCCGAGGGGCAAGCCGGCAGGCCGACGATCAGCCTGATCGGCGGGCAGCACGGCGACTTCGCCACCTTCGCTCGGGATGGGCTCTTGCAGGATCTCACCCCGCTCCTGGCGCGGCTAGGGGATCGCGGTTTCCCCACCGCCCTCACGGAGTTGGCCCGTTTCGGCACCCACAAACATTTCTATATCCCCTGGTTCCAGGCGACCTACCTGATGGTGGCGCGCAAAGAGGCGCTCCCCTATCTGCCGCCGGGGGCGTCGATCGACGCGCTCACCTATGCGCAATGGACCGAGTGGGGAGCGGCGCTGGCCCGCGCGACGGGCGGTCGCCGAGTGGGGCTGCCGGGCGGGCCGAAAGGGTTACTCGCGCGGTTCATCCACGGGTATCTCTACCCCGCCTACACGAGATCCGCCGGGGTGACCGCCTTCCGTTCGGCGGAGGCGGCGCAGATGTGGTCGGCGTTCAAGGAGCTGTGGGGCGTCGTCCACCCGCAATCGACCGGCTACGAATTCATGCAGGAGCCGCTGGCCTCCGGCGATGTCTGGATCGCCTGGGACCATGTCGCGCGCTTGGGCGGGGCGCTGAACAGTCGCCCGGATGACTTCGTCGTCTTCCCGGCACCGGTCGGCCCGCGCGGGCGCGGTTTCGTGACGATCATTGGCGGGCTGGCGATCCCGAAGGGGGCGCCGAATGTGGTCGGCGCGGAACAGTTGATCGATCACCTGACGCGACCAGCGCAGCAACTCGCCATGCTGCGAGAGCTGGCCTTCTTCCCGGTGACCAATGCGAGCGTCCCGCCCGATCTGCCGGGCGCGGTGCAGCGCGAGGCCGACGCGGTGGCGCAGCAGGCGGCGTCCGCCGACGGTGTGCCGACGCTGCTGCCGGTCGGTCTCGGCACGCAGACGGAGGCGTTCAACCGCCTCTACCTCGACACCTTCACGCGGATCGTGCTGAAGAATGAGCCGATCGGCCAGGTGCTCGACGAGGGCGCGCGGACGCTGCAAACACTGCTGAATGCCGCGCAAGCCCCCTGCTGGTCGCCTGACCCGCTCACCAACGGTCCCTGCGTGGTGCAGTAGTCAAGGTCAATTATCGCGGTTCGTCGCTCCCGCGCGCTGGCTCGCCGATCCACGCCGGCGGCACGCCGGTGGCGAGCCAAACCTGCTCATTGCCCTCATAGAAGGCGACACCATGCCGATGCGCCTCCGCTGCGGCGATCGTCAAGATGACCGCCGGGCCACGTTTACGCCCGGCGACCTGCCTGGCAGTGGCCTGATCGGTCGACAGATGGACATACTGCCGCCCCATTGGATGCAGCCCTTCGCGAGCGATCCTCGCGGCGGCTTCGCGCGTTGTGCCGTGGAACAGCAACGCTGGTGGGACGGCGGGCGTTTTGTGGAGCCGACCGGGGAGCGAATGCCCATAGAGGGCGCGGATACGCCCGTCCCCGAGTTCGAAGCGGCGCTTGTCGGACTCGGCGATGATCCGCGCGATGTCACGCTCGGAGACGTCGCGCCACTGTGGGCGCTCATCGCGCAAGGCCGCGAGGAGTGCCTCGATCGGCACCCAACCCGCCCCATCCGGTTCGAGCTCGTAGACCCAGGGTTCGTGTCGCAGCGCATGCGAAATCGTCTTACTCAGTTGCACCAGGCGGTGTTCCATGGGTGATCCCCCCTATTCTGTACAATGATAACGCCGCGCCCACCAATTGGCGGGCGCGGCGCGAGGAGGCGGACGCAGGGCGACAATAGTCGCGGTGTCCCGGCGCTCAGGCGAACAAGGCGACCGGATCGAGCACGGCTATCGCCCCGTCACCGTGCCGGGTCCACGCGCTGAGGAGGGTCGGGTCGAGCGTTTCGGGGAGCGGCGGCTGCTCGTCTCGCGCGCTGGCGGTGAGCGTCTGGAGACCGTGCACGCCGGGGATCACCAGCGCGCCGAGCGGATCGGCCCCCGGCCGCCCGACGATCAGCAAGCGTCGTCGAGGGTTGAGTTCGGCCCCCGGGATCCCGGTCAGGCGCTGCGCCAGGTCGATTACCGGCAATGTCCGCTCGCGCCAGACGAGCAGCCCGGCGAGCGAGGCCGGGGCGTGTGGCAAGGGGCGCGGCGCAGTCCAGGCCCGCACCTCCTGCACCCAGGTCATCGGGAGGGCTGGCGCGAAGCCGCTGCCGCCGTCGGCGGTCTCCATCGTCGCCACGACGAGGGCTTGCAGTTCGCCTGTGAGGGGCTTGGTCGCGTGTTGCGGTCGTTCAACAGGTATCCGTCCGCCATTGCCTACCTCACGTCGGGGCAGGGCGCGCAGTTCGGTGATCCGACCATCCCCACCGCGCGTGACCCCGGCGGCGAGGCGCTCACGGAGCGCATCGGCATCGAGGACAAGCAGCAATTCATCCCCCAGGATGATCGTCCCGCACACCAGTCCGGTCACCGTGGGCCGGGCGATCGGCGGCAAGGGCTGTAAGGCGGTGTCCCCGATCTCGCTCACCGTCGGGATCGCCTCGACCAGCACCCCCAGGAAGGGATCGTCGGCACCGCCGCGCAGGATCACCGCCCGCGCCTCGCGCCGGTTGACGGTCGTGGGCGCGAGGTCGAGGAGGAAGGTGAGGTCGCCGATCGGGGCGGGGCGCTCGTCACGTACGAGCGTGCCGATCCAGCCGCGCGGCGCGGGCGCGATCGTCGAGCCCAGGGCCACCACCTCGGCGACCCGCTCCAACGGCAGGGCGAACGAACCGCCACCAACCCGGCAGCGGACCAGACGCCCGACCACGCTGGCGGGTGGATCGCCGCCAACCTGGCGTCGCCCCACCGGAAACGCAGCGATTTGCACCATGATAGACTCCTCTCCCACCTCATCGGCGGTATCCAGGCAAGTTCAAGGGCGAGACACCGTGCTGATGCGGGGTCGGCCAACGGCCTCACGCCCGCGCACCCTCGCGCTCATGCGGCTCCGACGCCACCGCCGCCGCGGGCGAAGGGAGCTTGAAGAGAGCGGCGATGATCGCGCCGAGGTCGGCGGGGGAGCCCGTGCGATCGAGGAGCCCGAGCTCGGCGGCGCGGCGCGGCATCCCGTAGACCTGGTAGGATGCCTCGTCCTGCCCGAGCGTCAGACCACCGCGCGTCCTGATCGCCGCGAGGCCGCACACCCCGTCCTCGCCCATCCCGCTGAGGATCACCCCGATTGCCCCGCCCCCATACGCCGCCGCGACACTCTCCATTGTCTTGTCGATCGCCTGCCCGTGGACCCCGCCCACCTCGGCATCGGGCAGCGCGGCGACGGCACCATCGGCGATCACCAACGCCTGGCGACCGGGGACGAGCAAGGCCCGGTCGGGCCTTGCTCGTCCCCGGTCGCCGCGATCGTCACCCCGAACGGGGTGAAGCGACTCAGATCGAGCGCCAACTGCGCCCCGAACGACGGGGGCAGATGCTGGACGATCAGGATGGGCGCGGGCAGGGCGACGGGCAGGGCGCTGAGGAACTCGCGCAGCGCCGCCGGACCGCCAGCCGAGGCTCCGACGACGACGATCGGCCCCGCGCCCTCGCCCAAACGTCGCCGCAGCCCGCGCCCCCCGCCCGCGCCGCGCGGCACCGGCGGCGCCGGTTCGCCAGCCCCACTCGGCCCGAGCGGACGCAGCACCTTGACCCGCGCGGCCGCGCCGATCCTCGCGCGCAGCGCCGCCCCATCGGCCATCCAGCGCTCGCGCGGTAGGTAGCCGACCGCGCCAACCGCGCGGCAAGCGGCCTCAACCACCGTTTCGCTCGCCGGATCACGGCCCTGCCGCAAGCCGAGGACGAGGGTCGGCACCCGCCAGCCCCGGACAAGTCCCTCGACCAGACGCAGTTCGCGCGTCTGGTCGAGCGCACGAGCATCACCCGGATCGAACGGGACGAGGACCACGCGCGGCGCGACCAGCGGCATCATCGCCACCAACTCGCGCTCACGCGCCTCCGAGACGTGCAGCTGCAGCGCCGCGCCCCCCTCGCTCCCCCGCCCGAGCAGACCGGTGATCTCGGCGCGCAGGAGCGGCGAGAGGGTCAGGAGCAAGATTGGCAGCGGCAAGGGGTGAGGCTGCGTGGTCACAGGGCTCCTTTAGTAGTCGGCAGTCGGCAGTCGGTAGTCCGTAGAGGGTCGGCGGTGAGACAAGGTATTCTGCTTCCTCCGTAACTACTGCCGACTGCCGACTGCCGACTGCCGACTATCCCACCGTCTGCTGTCGCGCCGCCGCGCTCAGCTCGCGCGCGGTGCGCAGGAGTTCGGCCTCCTCGAACGGCTTGACGAGGTATGCCGAGACGCCAAGATCGAGCGCCTTGCGCCGATGCTTCTCCCCAGCCCGCGAGGTCAGCATGGCGATCGGCAGCGAGTGGTGGTCCGGGTGGTTTCGCAGCAGGCTGGTCAGTTCGTAGCCATCCATCCGCGGCATCTCGATATCGAGGATGAGGACCTGGGGCCGCGCCCAGGCGAGTATTTCGAGCGCTTCCACCCCGTCTTTCGCGCCGAGCACTTGCCAGCCATCGCGCTCCAGCGTGCGGGTCAGCACGCGGCGGACGCTGAGCGAGTCGTCCACGACCATCGCTACCCGGCCGCCATCGCCGGACAACGGTCGAGCGCTCGGGCCAATCGGCTGCGGCGCGGCGATTTGCGCGCTGCCGCGCACGCTGCGCCGCGCGCCGATGAGATCGAGAACATTGAGGATGAGGACGACCTGGCCGCTCCCGAGGATCGTGGCCCCGACCACCCCGGCGACCGACTGGAGATGCCGCCCCAGGCGCTTGACCACGACCTCCTGCTGCCCGACCAGTTCGTCCACGATCAACGCGACCCGGCGATCGGCGTTGCCGATGATCAGGGCGCGCGAGCCGCCAGCGACGTCGGTGTTCCCGCCCAGGCCGAGCGCCCGGTTCAGGTAGAGGATCGGGTACGCCTCGCCGCCGAGGTCGAACAGCTCGTTGCCGCCGACCGTGCTGACCAGTTCCTTGCGGAAGAAGGCGACCTGCTCGACAACCGGCAGCGGGATGGCGAAGGTCTGCGCCCCGGAGCGGACGAGCAGCGCACGGGTCACCGCGAGCATGATCGGCAGGCGGATCGTGAAGGTGGTGCCGACGCCGAGGGTCGAGTCGACATCCAACGAGCCTTTCAGGCGGGTGACGTTGGTGCGCACGACATCGAGGCCGACGCCGCGACCGGAAATGTCGCTGACCGTCGGACTGGTGCTGAAGCCGGGGAGGAAGATCAGGTCAAGGATCTGCTCGCGCGTCAACCCGTCGCGGCGACGGATGATCCCGCGCGCCAGCGCCTTGTCGAGCACCCGATCGAGATCGATCCCCGCGCCGTCATCCTGCACGCGGATGACCGCCTCGTTCCCCTCGCGCGTCGCGACCAGCCGGATCGTGCCGCTCTCGGGCTTGCCGCGCTGGCGGCGCAGCTCGGGCGACTCTATCCCGTGATCGGCGGCGTTGCGGACGAGGTGCAGCAGCGGGTCGGTGATCTCTTCCAGCAGCACCTTGTCGATCTCGACCGTCTCGCCTTCAAGAATCAGCTCGGTCGCCCGGCCGCGCCGCGTCGCCACCCCGCGCACCGCGCGATAGAGCCGCGCCGCGAGGGTGGAGAACGGGACGAGGCGCACCTCCATCATCTTGTCTTGCAGATCGGTCGCGATTCGGCTCTGGCGAGAGAGGGTCTGGTCGAAGCTGTCGTAGAGCCCGTCGAGTTCGCCCCCCGCCGTGTTGATGTCGGCGGCGATCTCGACCAACTCGCGTGAGATACGGTGCAACTCGGTGTAGCGGTCCATCTCCAGGGCGTCGAACTCGTCGTCACCCTGACCGGGCGCGCCCGCAGCGGGGCCGACGAGGGTCAGGTGCGGGCGCGCGGAAGTCGGGCTGCGATCGGACTGCTGCGCGGCACGCGACCCCTCGCTGCGGAGGAGTTCGGCAACCTCGTAGCGGCTCTCTAGGTTGAAGCCGACACGGCGCAGGCGCTCAACGCTGAGCAACAACTCCGAGACGGTGCGCCCGAGCCGTTCCAGGTGCTGCTCCTGGCTGGTGCGGTTGATGACCAACTCGCCAACAAGGTTGAGGAGGTTGTCGAGATGGGCGATATCGACGCGGACGCTGCGCGGCGCGTTCTCCGCGCGCAACGGTTCCTCCACCGGCGGCGGCTGGGTGGCTTGCTCGCCGCGCCCCGCGACGGCGGTCGCCCCCAGGAGGGTGACATAGCGCCCGCGCAGCGCGTCGGCCCGCGCCGCATCCTCGCCGCGACCGGCGGCGATCCCGGCGACCAGCGCCTCCAGCGCCTCCGCCGACTCGAAGAAGAGGGTCAGCATCTCGCGCGACGGCTCGCGACCGCTGTCATCGAGCGCGCCGAACAGATCCTCGATACTGTGGCAGAGCGCCGCCGTGACCGGGTAGCCGAGCGCGGCCGACGCACCCTTGAGGGTATGGACGACGCGCTTCGCCTCGGCGAGTTGCGCGCTATCGGACGGTCGCCGGTCCAGGGCGACGAGCGCGCGATTGAAGCCGCCGAGATGCTCCTCGGCCTCCTGGACGAAGACTTCGAGGAGTTCGCCATCGACCAACTCCTCGAACATCCCCGCGCCTTGCTCGCCAGGCAGGGCGGCGGCGAGCGCGAGCACCGGATCGTCGTCGCGCGGCGCGGCGACGATCGCGCCCGACTCGATCTCGGCGGCGAGCGCGTCGTGGATCGTCTCCAGCGCGGTGCCTTCCTCCGCGAAGAACCGCGGGTCGGCGCTGGCATCGGCGCTCATCCGCCCGACGAGCGCGTAGGTGCTGTCGATGAATTCGAGGACCGGGGGGGCGGCGGTCAACCCGCGCTCGTCGAGCAGATCGAGCAGGTGCTCCACCCGCCACCCAGCCGCGCCGAGGGCGGTGAAGCCCATCATATTCGCCGCGCCCTTCAGGGTGTGGGCCGCGCGGCGCAAGTCGGCCATCGCTGCGGTATCGGCCGGCGCGCGGCGCAACTGTCGCGCGGTCGTGCCCCACTCGGCCAGCAACTCCTGGGCCTCCTGCAAGAAGACTTCCAGGATTTCCTGATCGAGTCCGAAGTTCGCCGCGTCGGTCGGCTCGGCGGAGATGAACTCGTCTTCCCCTTCCCTAGCGGGGGCGGGGGCCGCAATTTCCTGCGCGCTCGGCAGGCTGGTCGGCTCGATCGCCCGCACTTCGTCGGTCGCCTCGCCGGTGCGGCTCTGCAGGAAGGCCAACGCCGCGTCGCCATCGAGGGTCAGGAACAT
>CADCWN010000387.1 GCA_902806415.1 uncultured Thermomicrobiales bacterium
CAGCGCGCCCGGATCGGCGCCATGCGCGGCGATCAGCGGCTTGCTGCGCCCGTAGAGCCGGAACGGCGAGAAGGTCCCGAGCCACGCCAGGTCGGCAGCGACGCGGCCGGTGCCGTCCAGCACCCAGGCGGCGAACAGCACCGCGGCGGCCGCCCCGGTCGCCGCCCCGGCGCGCCGGGCGACCTGCGACGCGAGCAGGGTGGCCATGGCGGTGACCAGGGCGAGGAGGGCGACGTCCAGCCCGGCCAGCAGCGCGCCGACCGGCGCAACAGGCACGCCCGCGGCCGCCTCGCCCGCGAGCGCGCCGAGCCCGATCAGCGCGCCGATGCTCGCGAGGGCGGTCGCGATGGCGGCGACGCCCTCGGCCACGTAGCGGCCGCGCGCGCGGGGGGTCGCCAGCACGACGTCGAGCGCCCCCCGCTCCTCGGTGCCGCGGATCAGGCGGGCCCCGGCGAGGCTCGCCCAGATGCCGAGGAGGAGCGGCATGATCCCGAGGAGGGCCAGGTCGCGAAACCGGTCGGCGTGGTCACCTCGACGGGCTCGGCGAGGAAGCGGAAGGTCTGGGCGAGCTGGGCGAACTCCGCCCGGGCGCGCGGGGTGGTGATCTGGGTGGCGAAGCCGGCGATGTTCGCGTAGAGCATCAGCGCCAGGCCGAGCCCCCAGCCGAGGATCGCCGCGCGGTAATCGCGCAGGGCTTTGGTATAGATGGAGCGCAGCATGGTTGCCTCGCTGTTCTTCTCCGTGCCCGGCGGGGGATAGGCCGACCGCGCTCGCCAGGGCCCGCGCGGCGAGCGACGCGCGCGGGACCGGCCACCCCGCGACCGTGCCTCACGCCGCGTCCTGCGCGTAGTAGCGCAGGAAGATCTCCTCCAGGCTGGGTTCGCGGGTGGCGAGGGTGCGGGCGTCGTGATCGGCGGCGATCCTGAGGACCTCGCGCAGATCGCCCTGGACGCCGAGGCGCAGGGTGACGCCGTCGGCGAGCGGCGTCACCTCGCCGACGCCGGGCACGGCGGCGAACCATCCCGGCGCGGGCGGCGTCGGGAAGGTGATCTCGACGACCTGCCGCTTGAGGCCCTTCAGCGCCGCGACCGTGTCGACGGCGACGAGCTGCCCGTCGCGGACGATGCCGACGCGCTGGCAGATCTGCTCGACCTCGGGCAGGATGTGCGACGACAGGAAGATCGTCGCCCCGCCGGCGTGGGCCTCCGCGAGCAGGGCTTGGAAGGTCTGCTGGTTCAAAGGGTCGAGCCCGCCCGTCGGCTCGTCGAGGATCAGCAGCGCGGGGCGATGCATCAGCGCCTGGATCAGCCCGACCTTCTGCTTGTTGCCGCGCGAGTACTCCCGGAAACGCTTGCTCGGGTCGAGGCCGAGCAGCCCGATCAGCCGCCGCAGGTAGACCCCGTCGACGCTGCCGCGCAGGTTGCCGAGATAGGTCAGGATCTGCGCGCCGGTGAGGCCGGGGTCGAAGGTGAACTCGCCGGGGAGGTAGCCGACGCCCCGCTTGATCGCCGTCGACTCGGCCCAGCAATCGCGCCCGGCGATCGCGGCGCGCACGGCGGTCGGGCGGAGCATCCCCATCAGCAATCGGATCGTCGTCGTCTTGCCCGCGCCATTCGGCCCGAGGAACCCGAAGATCTCTCCCTCGTGGACCTCCAGCGTGACCGCCTCGATGCCGCGCGCTGCGCCGTACCGCTTGGTCAGCCCCTCCGTCGCGATCATCGCCGCCATCGGTCCCCCCTTCTCCCCGGCGGGGGATAGCCCGGGCGCACGCGCGCCCGGGACGGCGCGACGCCGCGCCCCGCCGCGGAATTGTTATCCGGCCGCGCTCGGGCGACCACCAACGCCTGAGCCCGTTTCGCGCACGACAAGAGGGGAGACAGCTGTGACTGTCTCCCCCTAGCCTGTGTTGCGGGACAGGCGACCCTATTCGTTTCGTGCGTCGGGCGAGCGGCGCGTGTGCCGGAGCATGCTCGCCGGACTCGAGTATAGCAGCCGCCATGCGGGTGTCAATACCCTTTATAGCGCGGGGTGTGGACACTTGATTCGTCTTCGTGAACAGGTAAAGTCTAGGCCTGTCCTGGCCGTTTAGTCCATCCGGCCCGATTTTCTGGCAGTCACCGCGCGAGCGTGCCAGGAAGTTGCCTCGGACGGACTAAACGGCCAGGACAGGTTGAGCCCGCAAACGGCGGACCAGACATACGTCGAGTCGGTCCGCTGCCGCCCCCGCACCTTGACAAGGCCGCGCTCGCGGCACCAGGCCAGGAGGGTGTCGAAGAGCCGCGTCGTCGCGTCGTGCGCCAGCAGCCGTCCCCGAAACTCGCTCAACATCGACCCGTCGAAGCCGCTGTCGACGAGTTCCAGGCGCAGCACGTACTTCCAGTCGATGCGGCTGCAGACGGCCCGGGCCGCCTGGCGATCCGACAGCCCCTCTGCAAATTGGAGGATGGTCGCCAGGGCCAACCGCCATGGCCCCAGCGCCGGTTGTCCGTGGGCTGGGAACAGGTCGGTGAATCCCTCATCGGCGAACAACTCGCCCAACTCGTCGGCCAGTTGGAGGTAGGGATGGTTGGGCGAAAGCGCAGCGCGCGCGGCGAGGACGGTTTCCTCGGGCACGGGCGGCAGCGGTCGCGGGCGCAGCATCTCCCTTCCCCTTCCTCGTCACAAGGGTTCTGGCATGTGGCACGGCCCTACCGCGGTTAGGCCGGATTCTCTCGCCCGGTCTTGAGGTCTCGCTGGAGTTGGGCCTGGGCCTCATCGGCACGAACGTTATTCGCGGCCTGCTTGTTCGTCGCCGACTCGGCCGGGCCCACCACCTGCTTCATCCCTGACTGGGCCGATTGCAGCGTATCCTTTCCTTGATCCATGACGGTCTTGGTCTGCTCTCTCGCCTGTGCTAGCACTTCCTTGGCCTGGTCCGGCAGCCGCGCTGTCACTCCGCTCGCCGCCTGCGTCGCGCGATCCTGCAAGTCATCCGCGTTGCGGCGCAGCACAGCGCGGGTCTGCTCGCCGGCCTGCGGCGCGTAGAGGAGCGCCGCCCCTGCTCCCACCAGCGCGCCGAGGGCGAACGGCTTGAGCATGCTCATGAGGCCGCCGCCCTGACTGCGCTTCGCCGCCTGCTCCAGTTGGGCCGTCACCCGTTCCAGTCGCCCTTCGATCGTCTCCAGTGTCTTTGCCATCGTGCCCCTCCATCTGAGCAGAAGTGTGACGCCTGGGCGGGAGACAACCACCCCGCCCGGACTTTGGTCGTCTCTTTGTTGACGGCGTACCGGCGGGCGTTGCCGCCGCCGGTGCCGCCGAAAATCCCGCGCGCCTGCTGCGCCTGCGCGTCGCCCAGGGCGCGTACCGTCAGCAGGATGCTCCCACCCGCACAGGCTCCCAGTAACCCTGCGCGTCCTCCGCGGGCACGCCCTGCGCGGTCAGCGCGCCGCGCAGGCCGCCGGTCGCCGCGCCGATCCCGGCCCCGGCCAGCGTCGAGACGAGGAACCCCGCGCCGACGCGCGGCGCGATGCCGGGGATGACCAAGGCGCTGATCCCGACGATGAAGCCGCCCAGGCCACCCAGGAGGCCGCCGACGACCGCCCCGCTCGCGGCACCCTCGCTTGCCATGGTGATGTTCTCTGCCATCTGGTGGACATCTTTCGTGTCCTGCGCCACCACCGCGATCTGCCTCGGCGTGAAGCCGATCCCCTTCCGCCCGCATCCACGCCGCGAGCGCCACCCGTCGATACGCAGCGGGTGCGTCGGGGGTCGCGCCATCGATGACGGGTTGGCCGTCGGCGGCTCCGTGGCTCGTCAGTAGCCGCCGCGCCCCCCGCCGCCGAGTTCGCAGAGGACGGTGATCCGCAGGCGGATGCGCCCCTCCTGTCCCGGCTGCCCCGACGCGCTCAGCTGCACGCCCGACGGGTTCTGCTGGGACGGGACCACGTCCAGGCGGGAGAAGGCCCCGAACGACGACACGTTGTCCACGGGGGTGTGCCACGCGCCGATGACCTGGCCGACCGCCTCGCCGGCGGCCCCGCCACCGGGAGTTCGTAGGTGGCGACCTGGCCCGCCGGGGCCAGCAACTCGTTCGGGCCGGGGGACCCCGCCCCTTCCGTGAACACCACGGGCGTCAGGCTCGCGACGAAGATCCCTGTGGCCGACATCGTCATCCCTCCCTCATACGACGCGCGGATGGTCGCTCCCGCCCGCGCCTATCCCCGGCGTTAGCGCTGGCCCAGGCTGCCGCCGAGCAGGCCACCACCGCCCTGCTGGCCGCCCATCAGCCGCTGCGCGGCGATCGCGGCCACGCCCGCCATCGCCATCTTCGCCATCGGGTTGCTCAGCGCCCCGCCCTGCCCGAGCATGCCCTGGAGCAGGTCCGGCTGCTGCTGCTGCGCCTGGCGCATCATGCCGCCCATCTGGCGCGGGTCATAGTCGGACGGCCCACCAGCGAACTGGGGATACTGGAACGGCTGGTTCGGGTCGTTGTGCGCCTGGCGGAACTGCTCGACGATCTGCTGGCGCTGGTCCATCGGCAGCCGGCTGAAGGCCTCCTCGTGGGCCTGTTGGAGGACTTCCGGGGGCGCGTGCTGCACCGTGCGCTGGTACCGGTCGTAGACATCGTGCGGGTCCATGGCGGCGTATTGTCCCTGCCCGCCCTGATAGCCCTGCTGGTACTGCTGCGCCCGCTGCTCGTAGTTGTCCGGCGTGCCGCCGCCGAAGATATTCTTCAGGACATCCGTGCTCCCTCCTCAATCTCGCGCACGCTCGCGTCGGTGTCGCGCCCGCAGCGCGCCGTCACGCGGGGCGGTTGTAGCTGCGGACGCTGCCGCCGCTGACGCCGTCGAAGACCTCGCGCGCCTGCTGCTCCTGCCGGGCGGAGTCCGCGTGGACGGTCAGCAGGATGCTCCCGGCCTTGACGTGCCCCTCGTACTCGCGCGCATCGGCCTCGTCCACGCCGTGCGCGGTCAGCGCGCCGACGAGGCCGCCGGCGGCCGCACCGATGCCCGCCCCGGCCAGGGTCGAGACGATGATCCCGGTGCCGACGATCGGGCCGATCCCGGGGATCACCAGCGCGCTGATGCCGACCAGGAAGCCCGCGAGCCCGCCGAGCAGGCCGCCGGTCGCGGCCCCAGCAGCCGCGCCCTCGCCCGCCATGTCGGTGTTCTCGGCCATTTGCCGCACGTCGCGCTTGTCCTGCGCCACCACCGAGACTTGGTCCGGGGTGAAGCCGCGCTCCTTGAGGCCGTTCAGCGCCTGCTCGGCGTGATTCGGGCCATCGAAGACGCCCACCACCGTGTGGCGCGTGTTCGTCGTCGTGGTGTTCGTTGTGCTCACCATTATTCCCCTCCGTGTGCCGTGGTCGAACGGTCGTCGACGAGCGGCCTCGAAGCCGGCGCGGATACGTCTCCGCAAGACTCCCCAGGCGGCGGCATCGCGCGGCGTGCGCGCGCCGTACTCCCGGCACAGGGCGGGCTCCGCCGTGTCGAAATCCGCACCCGCGCCGTGTCGAAGCCGCCCGCACCCCCGATACGGGTGGCCTGTCCTCAGCGGCCGCGCGCCCGGTTCCAGCCCTCGCGGACCTCCTGGCGCAACTGCTCCCAGTTGTCGCCCGCGCCGTGCGTCTGGCGCAGCTCCGGCTCGGCATCCTCGAACTCGCGACCGGCGTAGCGCTCGTCGTGGGCGGCGGTGAAGCCGGAGCGGTAGTGCGGCTCGGCCTGCTCGAAGGTGCGGCCCTGCGACGCGCGCGCCTGGCCGTGCAGCCGCTCGAAGCCGCCCCGCGCCTCCCGGTACGCCTGCTCCACGTCGACGTGCTGCTTGCGGACGGTGCCGCGGACCTGCTCCTGGCGGGTGGTGCTCTCCTTGTCGATCACCACCTCGCCGGTGACGATGGCCTCCTTGCCGACGACCGCCTCCTCGCCGCGCACCGGGACGCGGATGGTCCCCTCGTCGAAGACATCCTCGCCGGCGCGCGGCGGGCGCTCCGCGACGTCGACCTCCTCGACGCGGACCTCGTCGCGGCGCAGCGTCACATCCGCGGTCCGCTCCTCCTCGGTGACGGTCTTGCGGATGTCGACCTCGCCGAGCTCGCGCTCGCGCTTGCCGACGGTCAGCCGCTCCTCGGCCACCGGGACGCGCGTCTCGCCCCCGGCCTGGCCGGTCGTCGACCGCGCCGTGCCCTCGGTCGCGCCGGCGCCGCGCAGGTAGATACCGTCGCGGGTGACGCGGGCGACCTGGTCGCGGCGGTAGTGCCGCCCGGCGACGTGGAAGCCGTCGCCGTGGAGGCGCTCGACCGTGCCGAGCGCCCGATCGTTCTCCCCGTACACCCGCATGCCCTCGCGGATATCCATGGACCGGTCCATCGTGTCCTCCTTACCCTTATCGCCGCCCATGTCGTGGTGACGATCGGATCCTCGCCGCGCACAGGGCGCTCCTACTGATCGCCCGATGGAACGCGCACTCAATACCCGCCGCGCGGCGGGTCCCGCGACCGGGGATGCGGGAAGTGTGCCCCTACCGCCCCGGCCGGGCGGCGGGGGTTAGCCCCGCGCGAGCTCGTCCTTGCCGACGGCGAGGCGGACTGCGCCGCCCTCCACCGCCGCCACCTGCGCCCCCGTGGCGTAGCGGTTGGCCTGGAGGAACCCGGTGGCGATCTCCACGAAGCCGGAGGCCGCCAGGCTGCCGCGCAGACCCTCGGGCACGTCGTTGAGCGCCGAGTCGCCGACGATCGCCGTCTCGCCCAGCTCCTCCCCGCCGAGATAGACCTGCTTCACCGTGCCGACCTTCTCCCCGGCGGCATCGACGACGTCCATCCCCTCGTCGATGCGCGCGAGCGCCGCGTTGTCCGGACCGAATGGCTGGGCGATCATGCCGACCTCCTCTCCCGGGGCGCGCGCCCCGGCGACACCCGCAGGCGCAGCACGTGGCGTGCCAGCGCCGACGACGCCGGGCACCCGGATCACCCGCGCCACCAGCGCCGCAGCCACGACCCCACACCACCCCGCGCGGTGTCGCCCGCTCGGGGCGGGGCGCTGGCGCGCGGCGGGATATGACGGGAGCCAGGGGGGCGCCCTATTCCCCCCCGGCTCAACCGTCCCGCGCAGCATAGCACCGCGACGGCGCCAAGGGGGGACCGGGCGCGGGGGAGCGCCCGTCGACCAGCCGTCGACGGACGCGCGGGTGGG
>CADCWN010000388.1 GCA_902806415.1 uncultured Thermomicrobiales bacterium
GCGGATCACGCTGGATGGAGTAAACGGCCAGCACACGTCGTCGCGCTACTCCAGGCGCATCGGCAACGCCTCGGCCGCTCCTACGTCAGCGTGCGCGCCGACGCGCTGGAGGCGTTCGCACCCGTCGTGGCGCGACTGGCTGGGCGCTGACACCGGCGGGCTCTCCGCTACCTGCCGCGCGATTCCCCGGCGAGCGATTGGCGGAGGCGCTCGAAGGCGCTGGGGTGGGGTGGCGCGGCGAGGAGGCGGGCAACCCGCCGCGCGCATTCCTCGGGGCTGTCGCGCCCCGTATCCACGGTCAGATCATAGACCGCGTCCTCGCGAATGCGCGGGAGCTGCCAGGCGGCGAGCCCGAGGAGGCGGTCGCCGCGCTCACGCTCGCGCCGCGCCACCTCCGGCAGGGGGCAGTGGACCTCGATGAAGGCGACTGGTAGACCGTCCAATGCCGCGACGCACTCCGCCAGGAACTCGCGCCCGCACAGCACATCGTCCACGATGACGTGATTGCCCGCCAGCGCCAGCGCCCGAACACACTGCCGCATCCCGGCGATGAAGCGCCGCGCCACTGGCCCCATCGCGGCGTCGAGCCGCAACTGGTCGTCCACCCACTCGTGGCGCAGGACTATCCCCTCGCTCGCCAGGGGCGGAATCGGCTCCTCAAACGACTGGACGGAGACGTACCGGGCGGGGAACATCCCGTTGAAGCGATCGAGGCTGAAATGCAGGTATGGATCGGCCAACATCGCTTGGAGCGCGCCGGCGAGGCTCGATTTGCCCGCGCTGGATGTGCCGTTCAAGTAGATGATGTTTCCGGTCGGCGCCGACGTACCCCCGCTGTTGCAATCCATACCACTCCTCGATCCGGGACACCTCGTGAGCCAGTCACGCTTTACCAATGTTTAGACGGCGGTATGCACCGCCAACCCGCAGCACCTCACGGTGCAGCTCGGCAGTTGCGGCGGCTCTCGCTCGAAGCCTTCCATCCGCAGCGATGCTCCGCAGCGCTTTGCCGCGCTGGTTACGTGCCAAAGCGAGTCCGGCTTCATCCCTCCTGCGCGAGCAGGCCGAGCAGCGTGTCCGCGAGGGCGTCGGGGACCATCGTCTGCGCGTCGTGGCCGCTCACCAGCTCCCGGTAGCGCCAGCCGGGTTCGATCCGCGCGCGCTCGGCGAACGCGCCGAAGGGGCCGCCGGTGAGGGTGCAGTAGATGTAGGTTCGCGGCAGGGCCAGTGCGGCGGGGTGGCGCAGGCGCACCGGGTCCAGGTAGGTCTGGGCGGGATGGGGCACGAAGTTGCGCACCAGCCAGTCGCGATCGGCCTCCGTGAGCAGGCCCCGCTCCACCATCGGTGCCAGCAACTCCGGGGTGACCGGCGCTTCCGCGGCCGGGAGATCGGGGAAGGCGGGATCGCGCCGCCACCACCGCGCGCCGCGGTCGGCGGCGCGCTCGCGGAAGGTCCGCGGGTCCTGGCCCATCAGGTCCACCATCGACTCGCCATCGCGCGGCACATTGGCGTCGAGATACACGAGCTGGGCGAGGCGATCGTGCGCCAACTCCGCGACGCCGGTGATGACATTCCCGCCGTAGCTGTGCCCGACGAGGACAACCTCGGACAGTTCCTCCCACCGCAACGTCCCGACCACGTCGAGGATGTGCGTCTCCAGGCCGATACCGGCGCGATTGAGGTGCGCGCGCTCGCCGCACCCCGTGAGGGTCGGCGTGTAGACCCGGTGCCCCGCGGCGCGCAGCGGCGGGATGACCTTCCGCCAGTTCCAGCCCCCGGAACCCGCCCCATGCACCAGGACGAACGTGCTCATGGCCCTTCCCGTCATCGCTCTCAGCAAGCCTGCCGACCCCAGGCGACAATAGCACGAGCGTATCTGCCGCGCACTGGCCGAACGATCAGCAGCGCGATCTCCAGCCCTTTACCCTGCGCTGATTGCGGGCGCGAAAGCTGACAACCGCCGCACACGTTCCAGAAGCGAATGGCCCGATGTTGGCTTGGTGGATCGCGGGGGATACCGTGATCAGGCTGACGACGCTGCGGTCGCATCAAGGCGAGCGATGACAGCGGCGCAGATGGCGCGAGTCGCCTCGACGCGCTCCGTCGCTGCGCCGAGGATGGGCGCCTTGGCCTGATGCCGGAGCGCGGGCGAGGAGCCGGGGAGCGCGGCAAGTTGCAGCCACACGTCGGTAGGCCCGACCGGGAGCCGGTCATGCGCGACGCAGGGTTCTCTTGCGTCGTGCGGTGCTGTGGTTGTCCTGGCCGGTTACTCCATCCGCTAATGGATCTTCGCACTCTCGCGCTTAGACTGCCAGCAAAATAGGTCGGATGAAGTAACCGGCCAGGACAGGCGTAGGGGCGGACGGGGTGGGGGGTGGGCAACGGGGCGCGCGGCTGGCCCGCTCCCCAGCCCCCCCAGCCCGGCGTGCAACCGGCGCGGGGGGGGCGCGTTCTCCGTATGGCGACAGTGGCCCGCCGCGCGGCGGGCCGGGGCGGGCGCGAGCGGGGAGGGATTGTGACCCATGCGTAGCCATCATCGTTGCGTCTCCGTACTGGCCCTCCTGAGCCTGCTGCTCGGCCACTTCGGGCGGCGCATCCTGGCCGAGAGCGACGCGCTGGCGGGGGACCGCGGCTTCCAGCGGCTGTACC
>CADCWN010000389.1 GCA_902806415.1 uncultured Thermomicrobiales bacterium
GGTGGGGGGGGGGGGGGGGGGGCGGGGGGTTTGACCCCTGGCCGGGCAAAGGGCTCTCACCCATCCGCCGATCAGCCGCCCTTGCCGTTGCTGTAGCTGCGTCAAAGGTTTGACTTCCCCTCGCCGCTCGTGGTACTTGCACCCTGGTCGTCGGGTGAGGCGATGAAGGGTGCAAGGGAGGGCAGCGTGAAGATTACCGACATCCAGGCGTACCCGGTGTGGAACGGGCGGCGCAACTTCCTCTTCGTCACGGTCGATACGGACGAGGGGATCTCGGGCGTCGGCGAGACCGGGATCGGCGGGCGCGAACTGGCGATCATGGGCGCGATCGAGCATTTCAAGCCCCTCTTGATCGGGCTGGACCCGATGCGGACGGAGCACATCTCCCAATTGCTCTATCGCGGCGGCTTCTTCCCCGCGCAGCGGATCCTCGGCACCGCCATCGCCGCGATCGACATCGCGCTGTGGGACATCAAGGGCAAGGCTCTCGGCGTCCCGGTCTACGAGTTGCTGGGCGGGCTGGTCCGCGACAAGGTGCCGTGCTACCCACACAATGCGGGCGGTCATGGGATGGAGGTCGCGCCGTTGGTGGAGTCGTGCTTACAGACCAAGGAAGAAGGCTGGAAGTTCGTCCGCTGGGGCTTGCCGAACGACGGCCAGACGTTGGAGCCGCGCATCGCCGTGCGCCGCGCGCTGGAGCAGTTCCGGGCGGTGCGCGAAGCCGTCGGGGACGACATCGAGATTTGCTTCGACGTGCATACGCGCCTGGACCTGCCCGACGCGGTGACCCTCTGCCGGGAGGCCGAGCAATTCCACCCGTTCTTCGTGGAGGACCCGCTGCGTTCGGAGAACCCCGACTCGTTCAAGACCCTGCGCCCCCGGACGACCGTGCCGCTGGCGGCGGGGGAGCACTTCTCCTCGAAGTACGAGTTCCGGCAGCTGATCGAGGAGGAGTGGATCGACTACGCGCGGATCGACCTCTGCATCGCGGGCGGCTTCACCGAGGCCCGGAAGATCGCCGGCTGGTGCGAGACCCACTACATCAAGCTGGCGACCCACAACCCGCTCGGCCCGGTCTCCTCGACGGCCTGCCTGCACCTGAACCTGGCGACACCGAACTTCGGCGTCCAGGAGCAGCCGCAGCGACCCGGCACCCAACTGACCGACATCATCCCCATCCAGCCGGTCTGGGAGGACGGCTACCTGCTGCCGCCGACCGCGCCCGGCCTGGGGATCGAGTTCGACCGCGAGGCGGCCCGCGCCCAACCGATGCAGCGCTTCGAGCGCCCGTACCTGAAACGGCTTGATGGGTCGTTCACGAACTGGTGAGTGGGCAGGGTGGGCCAATGAGCCGGTAGGCGCGGTCTACCGAACGGTCGGAGGAAGCCACAAACGGTCGGGCGTAGGGGCGTATTGCATACGCCCAACCGCCTCGCTCTGCCACAGGCGTTGGTGGAAGGACGACGGGTTGGGCGTATGCAATACGCCCCTACATCCCCGACCTCGGTGCTTGCCTGCCGAATCTACTGGCCCACGCGCCCACGCGCCCACTCCGCCCGCTCGCTCAGTGCTTCAGCTCCGGCCCGGAAACGGTATAGCCGGGGCTGTTGACGTTGCGCATCGTCTCGCCCTCTTTGGTCCAGGTGTCGTAGGCGGCCTGGGCGACCTCGGCGGCGCAGGAGTCGGGGATGTGGACGACGCCGTTCACGTCGCCGTGCAGCAGATCGCCGGTCTTCACTTTCATCCCAGAGATCTCGACCTCGTCGCCGACGCTGACGCAGATCGGGTTGCCGTGGGCGACGACAAGCCCGGTGCAGAAGTAGTGGAAGCCACCGAGGTTCCCGACCTCGCGCACGTCGCGCAGCCCGCCGTCGGTGAGAATACCGACCGCGCCGAGGCGCTTCATCGTCGTGGACATCACCTCGCCGGCGTGGCAGGAATGGGAGATCATGTTGCCGACATCTTTCATCACGATCACCGCCGGCTTCGGCGCCTTCTCCAGGAGCTTGTAGAGTTCGTTGAAGCCGATCCCGACGCGCCCCTCGGTCGTGCTATCGACCGTGCAGGTGATCGCGTAGCCGAGCATCGGTGGCAGGCTCGGGAAGATGCACTTGATGTCCATCCCGACGTAGCCATCGACGCGCGGGCGGACCTTGAACGTCTCGATCGCGTTGGCGATCGTCGGGCTGTCGATCCGGCGTAGGGCGTCGAGCTGCTCCGGCGTTAAGTTAGCGGCCATGCTACCCCCTCTACTACTTCCCCGGCGGGTCTTTCCCCGCGAACGGGTTTGATCCGACGGCGGCATTCTACACGAGTCGCCGCATTGTGGCGCGGCCGGTGCCTTGGCCCAGCCCCCGGCACCGTCGTTCAACGCCCCGTCCTTGACGCCCCCGATCCTATGCTACAGTGCCAGTACGCCGCTCTGTCACGCCCAGCGGGGTGTGCGCCCAGCGATGCACAAGGATGGAAAGGACGGACCGATGCCGACCGCCGCCGATCATTGGAGCCGCGAGCCGGGGCGCTGGCAGGCTGCGCTGAGCCCGGAAGCCTACGCCACCGTGCCGACGCTCGCCACGCCGCGCCCCTCGCCGGGTGGCACGCGCGTCGCCTACAGCCGCGCCTACGACGGGCGGATCGATCTCTGGGTTGTTGAGACGGGCGGCGGGCTGCCGCTCCAACTGAGCGACCGCGCGCCCCTGCAAGGGGCGGACCCGAACCAGCGCCACTCCTCGGCGATCGCCTGGACGCCCGATGGCCGGGATATCGTCTACGCCGCGAGCGGCGATGGGAAGCTGTGGATCGTCCCCGCCGATGGCGGGCCGACGCGGGCGATCGACGAGGGGCCGGGGAACCACCATTCGCCCGCCGTCTCGCCGGATGGGCGGCGCGTCGCCTACGTCGCGGAGCGCGGTGAGCAGGGGGACATCATGGTGGCCGACATCGGCGGTCGCTGGACCCGCACCATCAGCGGCGGCGACGAGTACGTGCTGCAACCGCGCTGGTCGCCCGATGGTCGGTCGCTCCTCTACGGCCAGTGGCCGCACTACGACATGCCGTGGGACGAGCGCGCCCTCGTCGTCGCCGACCCCGATGGCGGCGAACGGCGGATCATCGCTGGTGGCGCGCGGGTTGTCAACGCCGACGCGGCCTGGTCCCCGGACGGTCGCCGAATCGCCTTCGTCTCCGACCGCGACGGCGACTTCATCAATCTCTGGACGATCGAGCCCGACGGCAGCAATCCCCACCGCCTCGTCCACGAGAACAACCGCCACCAAGCGCCCGCCTGGTCACCCGACGGACGGCGAATCGCTTACACGCGCAACGATCGCGGCGATTGTCAGGTCTGGTGCTGGGAGGGGGATGGGACGCGCCAACTGACGCGCGAGCCGGGCGTCTGGACCGACCTCGGCTGGCTGGACGACGATCGGCTCGTCGGCCTGTTCGCCTCGCCGACCCTGCCCGCCGACCTCTATACCCTCGATGCGCGCACCGGCGAGCGGCGGCAACTGACTCGCAGCGCCACCGGCGGCATCCTCGGCGGCGGGCTGATAGGGCCGGAAGCGGTCGAGTGGCGGAGCCGCGACGGCCTGACGATCCACGGCCTCCTCTTCACGCCGCGCGAGCACCGACCGGGCCAGCACCCGCTCGTCGTCCACATCCACGGCGGGCCGGTCGGGCAGGCGCTGCGCAACTGGCAGGGCCACATCCAATATCTGGTCGGGCGCGGCTACGTCATCCTCGCGCCGAACTATCGCGGCAGCCTCGGCTACGGTCGCGCCTTCATGGAAAAGCTCTACGGCGATTGGGGTGGCGGCGACCTTGACGATTACATCACCGGAGCGGAGTTGGCAATCGGCCAGGGCCTGGTTAACCCGCGCAAAGTGGTGGCGATGGGCGGCAGTGCGGGCGGCTACAGCACCCTGATCTGCCTGACCAAAGCGCCCGACTTCTTCCGCGCGGGGGTCTGTCGCTTCGGGATCGCCGACCTCGCCAGCTTCACGGACCGCACCTGGGTCTTCGAGCGTCACTACATCGCCAAGCTGATGGGCGCGCCCGGCGCGCACAGCGACCTCTATCGCGACCGCAGCCCGATCACCTTTGTGGACGATGTGCGCGAGCCGCTGTTGATCCTCCAGGGGGAGGATGACATCGTCTGCCACCCGAGCCAGATGGGGATGATGGTCGAGGCACTGCGCCGCGCCGGGAAGGAGGTGGAGTACCACACCTACCCCGGAGAGGGGCACGGCTGGCGTCGCGTCGCCACGCACATTGACGATGCCAAGCGCGTCGATGACTTCCTGGTGCGCAAGGTGTTGAATCGGTAGGGGGGAAGGGCGACAGCCCTCACCCCCGCCTCGCTGTGCTCGGCCCCTCCTCTCCCCATCCGAGGCGAGGGGGGCTTTTTGATGTGTGGATATTGGCGATAGTGGGTCGGTTTGCATCTGAACGTTGATGAACGTTTCGGCCCCGCCCACTTTCGGCCACCAAGGCCAACGAGCGCGAGCGCATCCGCCGCGCCTCGCGGCATCAGGGGGCGAACAACCGCCAGCGCCCCTCGGAGACGACCTCGACGGTGCCGTCGATGACTTTGATGGCGGTCTCGTCGTCGATCGCGTACGCCGGGCTGGCGATGTCGGTCGCCCATTTCTCCGCGTTGGCCATCGTGTTGTGCGGCAGCATCGGGTGATCCAGGTGTGGGTAGATCGAGAAATCAACCAGGCCGAGTGTCTCGTCGCCGCCGGTGGGCGGGGTCCACTCGACGAAGAACTGTCCGATCCTGGGCGTCATCACCATGCTCCCGGCGCTCAGCCCCACCCAGACCGTCTCGCGCAGCGACGGCAGGAGGTCGGCCAGCCCGGACTCCCGCATCCAGTGGGCCAGGTACAGCGCGTCGCCGCCGTTCACCAGCAGCACGTCGGCCGCTCGGACCCAGCCGACCCAGCGCTCCTTGTCGATCGTGGGCAGCGCGGTCAGCTCCAGCACGCCCACGGACTTCCACCCCAGTTCGATCATCGGGCATCTGGGTTCCCGGCCGCTGATGAACCCCCATGCGGCACCAGGGCCGGCATAGGGGTGTCCGTATGAGGCGGTGGGGATGCAGAGGGCGCTGCACTCGGCGATCGGCTTGCCCAGGAGCCCGACCAGCGCGTCCTGGATGCTCGCGTTCTTGATGCCAGCGGATGTGAGCAGCAACCTCATGATACCCTCCCTCGGCGCTCCCGTCGCCCGCGACGACTTCGCGTTCCCAGAATAAAGACGCCGCCCGTGTCGCATTCCGGCCCGGACGAACCGGTGGGTGCAGCAAGGCAGGGCGGCTCTGCGGGCCTAAGTTTAGCTCACCTGTTCTGTCCTGGCGAGGTGGCACGGTTGGAACCACCAATGCTTCTTCCGACGTGCCTTCAACACAGGTGCGGCTTGGGGTTGCGCTGTTCTTTCGGAACCGCAGGCAGCAGTGGGTAGATCGCCTATACCCCGCTGATAGGCAAAAGCCAGTGAACAAGAAGGGGCGCTGCCCCAAAGTATCCACCCGTATCCCTTGGGTCACCACGGCTGGACGCACAACCATGCTCGCAAGACAAGGTATAGGGTACGTCGTTAGTGTCCACCAACTTGGCATTCGCTCAGGGCGCTGGTATGGTGCTGGCCGACATGCAGGCAGTCAGGAATACGGCGTAGCCGAGTGGGGGATGATTGATGCTGTTTGTAACCCTGTCCACTATCTGGTTCCAGATTCCTGCGGATCGCCCGAACTGGAACATGGCCTATTCGTTAGTCATCGCGGGGCTCGGCTTCGTCTTCACCGTGCTGATCGGCAGGCCGATCATCGCCTTCCTGCGCGCCAAGAAGATCGGCAAGCAGGTGCGGATCGACGGGCCGCAACATCATCTCGTCAAGACCGGTGTGCCGACGATGGGCGGGATCATGATCACCCTCTCGGCATTTCTGCTGACCCTCACCTTCAACCTCTACGGACGACTCTCGATGTTGCTGCCGCTCGGCGTCTTATTCTGTTGTGGCATCCTCGGTGCGATCGACGACCGCCTGAGTCTGGTCGGTGGCAAAAAGACGGCGGGGATGACCGCACGTTTCAAAATGGCCTGGCTGATGCTCTTCGCGCTCGTCACCGCGCTGATCATCTATGGGCCGCTCGGCTTGCATCACCTGATTATCCCCGGCATCGGCACGTTCGACATCGGCCTCGCGATGATCCCGATCGCGGTCGTCGGGATCGCGGGGATGGCGAACGCGGTGAACTTCGCGGATGGGCTGGACGGCCTCGCCGGAGGCACCTCGGCAATCGCCTTCGTCGCCTACGGGATCATCGGCTATATCCAGGGGCAGGTCGGCGTCGTCACCTTCTGCTTCACGATGGTCGGGGCGCTCCTCGGCTTCCTCTGGCACAACGCGCACCCCGCCCAGGTCATCATGGGCGACACCGGCTCCCTGGCGCTCGGGGCGGCGCTGGCGACGGTCGGTTTCATGACCGGGCAGTGGTTCCTCCTGCCGATCGTCGGCCTCGTCTTCGTCGCCGAAGTCCTCTCCGTCATCGCGCAGGTCGCCTACTTCAAGCGGACCGGCGGGCGGCGGCTCTTTAAGACGGCTCCGATCCACCACCACTTCGAGTTGCTCGGCTGGTCCGAGACGCAGGTGACGCTGCGCTTCTGGCTGGTCGGGATGATGGCCGGGCTGCTCGGCGTGGCCCTCTCGCTCCTTTAGCCCCTGTATGCCTTGTCGCTCCAGGCGCTATCGGACGTATATTACTCCGGTAACGGATGCAAGAGCGAGCGATTGTGGGCCACGATCGTCGCGTTCAGCGCCAGCGCGGCGAGGCCGAGGCTGACGAGGGTGAGCGAGGGGCCGATCGCGGCGCTCAAGGCACCGGAGAGGAGGATGCCGAACGGCGTCACGCCGATCGCCATCGCCAGGATCCCCATCGCGCGGGCGCGCATCGCGGGGGCGATCGTCCCGGCGATAATCGTGGACTGCATCGCGCCGAAGCAAGTCGAGCAGACGCCGATCACGACCTGCACGAGCAATGAGAGGGCGTAGACGCGCGACAGCCCGAGCAGGATGATCATGACCGCCGCCCCGCAGGCTCCGCCCAGGAAGATCAGGCCGCGCGGCAGGGGGCGCGAGCGCGTCATCAGGATGGCGGCGGCGATGATCGCGCCGACCCCGTCGGCCCCGGCGAGAATCCCCATCCGCGTCGAGTCGACGAACAGGATTTGCCCGGCGATCACGGCGATGATCTGCTGGTAGCAGAAGACGCAGAGATTCATCACCACCGTCACCAGCAGCAGCGCGCGGATGACCGGGATCCCGATCGCGGTCGTCCAGCCGGAGCGGACCAGCGCCAGCAGCGAGACCGCGGCCGGCGGTTCGCCGCGCAATTCTTTGGTGACGGCGCGGAGGCGCAGGGTCGCCAGCAGACCCGCGCCGTAGACGATCGCCAGCCAGCCATAGGCGAGGCGCGGACCATCGATCGCCAGGAGCCAGCCGCCGAGCGCGGTCGCCCCGATCTTGCTGGCGAGCATCGTGACCGATTCCAGGGCCATCGCGTTGCTAATCCTGGCCGGCTCCTGGATCTGCGCGATCAGCGCCCGCCGCGCCGCGAAGTCGCAGGTCCAGGCGCAGCCGAAGAGCCCGGTGAGCAGGTAGATCTGCCAGAGCTGCACGCCGCCGAGCGCGAAGAGCCCCGCCAGCGTCAGCGCGGCGAGGAGGCCGACCAGTTGCACCAGCGGCAGCAGCAGGGCACCCCGGAAACGATCGGCCAGCGAGCCGAGGATCGCCCCGAGGACGAGCATCGGCAGCATCCGGCAGAAGCCGACGACGCCGACCGCGAACGCCGAGCCGGTGAGCTGAAAGACCACCCAGCCCGCGACCACGATCTCGCCCATGTAGGCGTGGTAATAGAACAGGCCCGCGATCCACAGGCGGCGATACGCCGGCACCGCCAGGACGGCGGGGGATGGGACGCGCCAGCGCCGCGCACCATCGACGGGACGCGGGTGATCGTCCTTTACTACCCCTGCCACAACACCCCGCCCGCCCATACCGCTCGGATACCGCCCGATCGCCGGCCGGGTGACCCCGCTATCGCCCGTCGGACCGAGTTGCTCACCAGTTCGTGAACGCGCCGTCGCGCCGCCGCCAGTGGGGCGCGTCCCACATCTCGAACGGATGGTCTTTGACGGCGTCCTCGTCGAAGGTGACGCCGAGGCCGGGCGCGGTCGGCAGCGGGAACGAATCGCCCTCGGTGATCTCCGGGAAGGTCGGGAAGAGGTCGCGCGGGTACGCCTTCGCGTTGCGGTGGCTGTACTCGAGGCCCGCGAAGTTGTTGATCGCGGCGCAGAAGTGGACCGACGCGGCGGTGCAGACCGGCCCGAGCGGGTTGTGCGGCATCACGTCGATGTAGTGCGCCTCCGCCCATCCCGCGACCTTCTTCGCCTCGCTGAGCCCGCCGACGTTGGAGACGTCGATCCGCGCGAAGTTGGTCAGCCCCCCCTCGATGAACGGCAGGAACTCCCACTTGTTGGCGTATTCCTCGCCGATCGCGAACGGGATCGGCGTCATCTGGCGCAATTGCCGGTAGGCTTCCGGGCTCTGCGCGCGGATCGGCTCCTCGATGAACTCCAGCCCGACGTCGGCGATCCGCTGGCAGAAGACCGCCGCCTCGGCGACCGAGAGGCGGTGGTGGAAATCGATCGAGAGGCGGATCGCCGTCCCGACCGCCCGGCGCACCTCGCAGATCCAGTGCGCGGCGAGGTCGAGCGATTCCGACGGCTCGTAGATCGAGCCGCTGTCGCCGGTCCAGCCCTCTTCCGCCAGCCCGGTGGTGAAGCGCAACTGCGTCCAGCCCGCCGCCACGAACTCGCGCGCGCGCTCGACGCATTCCGGCCCGGTCAGGCTGGCCGGGGTCGCGAAGCAGCGGATCCGATCGCGGCAGGCCCCGCCGAGCAACTGGTAGACCGGCACGCCGAGCGCCTGCCCCAGGATGTCCCAGAGGGCCATGTCGATCGCGGAGAGGGTGCCGCCGACGATCTTGCCGCCCTCGAAATAATGGCCCCGGTAGAGCCGTTGCCAGATATGCTCGATCCGGCGCGGATCCAGCCCGATGAGGATGCGGGCGAAATGTTCCAGCGCCCCCTGCATCGCCAGTTCGCGCCCGGAGATGCCGCCCTCACCGAGGCCGCTAATCCCGGCATCGGTCTCGACCTTGATGATAAAGCAATTGCGATGCCCCACCTTGACCGGGAAACCCTTGACCGCCGTGATCTTCATCCCGCCCCCGTACTTGGTATCCTCTGACTCTCCGCGCAAGCATTTGCGCGACGACTGCCGCGCGTGCGGGGACAGACTAGCGTGTTCGCGAGAATGTGTCTAATATGGCGACGCACGTAGCTGGTCGTCGATCGGCCCGATCCGGGGCGCGAATGCGCCGAACGAAGGAGCAATGGTGTCCGGTCCACTCGCTGCCGTGTTCGCAGCAATCGTCCTTTTCGGGGTAGCGGTGTTCCAACTCCTCCTCGCGGCTGGCATACCGTGGGGTCGTTATGCCTGGGGCGGGGCGTATGAAATCCTGCCCACCCGCTTACGGCTCAGTAGCCTCGTGGCCGTACTCATCTACCTGCTGGCTGTCGCGATCATCCTCAGTCGGGCGGGTGTTGTCGAACTGATCACCAATACGCGTGTTACGCACATTGGTATCTGGGTCTTGGTCGTGCTATTTGGCGTTGGTGTCATCCTAAATGCACTATCCAGGAGTAAAGGCGAGCGGTTATGGGTACCCGTTGTTTTCCTGCTGAGTGCGCTGTGCTTTGTCGTGGCAAGGTCTGAACCGCGCTAATTTCTCCTCACTATGCTTTCCGCCGATTCAGGCTGCATCAACGCAGGCATTGACTCGGGGGAGTATCGGTGCGGCGGCGCTTCTCGGCGCGGAGGGGATACAGATTTGATGCAGCAACCGCATAACAAGCTCCGGCGACTCCGTCGGCGCGAATTCCTGCGCACCGCTGCTGTCGGCTTGGGTGGCACAACGCTCGCCGGGCTGCTGGCCGCTTGCGGTGGCACGCCCCCGGCAACGACCGCCCCCCCCGCCGCGACGACTGTGCCGCCAGCGGCGGGCGGTGGTGTGACGGCCACCGCTGTCAGACCCGTTACCACTGCGCCCGCCGCCTCCAGTGGCGGAATGGTGACGCAGCGCACCAGCGCCAGCGCCACATCGAGCGCCTCGGGGACGGTCACTTTCGCCGTCTCCGGCGACACCGCCGAGAAAGAGGCGTACGGGAAGATCGTCGCGGCGTTCAACGGGCGGCAGTCGCGCGTGACGGTCAACCTCTCCCATATCCCGAGCGCGGGCGATTACATCAAGCGCCTGACGGCGGACCTCGCGTCCGGCACGCCGCCCGACATCACCCTGATGAACTATCGGCGCTTCGCGGCGTTCGCCGCGCGCGGGGCGTTCGAGCCGATCGCGCCGTATCTGGCGACGAGCGGCGCGCTGCAATCCTCCGCGTTCTACCCGGAGGTCATCTCGGCGTTCACGCGCGGCGGGCAACTGATCGGGATCCCGCAGAATGCGTCCAGTCTGGTGCTCTATTACAACAAGACCCTGTTCGGGCAGGCTGGCGTCGCGCCGCCGAAAGACGACTGGACCTGGGACGATTTCCTCGCCGCCGCGCGCGGGCTGACCAGGGGGACCGAGCGGTACGGCGTCGGCATCGCCCCGGAGATGATCCGCATCGCGCCGTTCGTCTGGCAGAATGGTGGTGACATCGTCGATGATCTCGCCAACCCGACGAAGCTGACGTTCGATCGCGCGGAGTCGGTCGAGGCGATTGGGTGGTTCGTCGATCTCCAGACGCGCCATAAGGTTGTCCCCGATGCGGTGCAGGTGGCGGCGGAGGATGACGAGTCGCGCTTCCTCAACGGGCGTAGCGGGATGTTCTTCGACAGTCGTCGCGCCGTGCCGACGTTGCGGACGATCACCGCGTTCGACTGGGATGTCGCGCCGCTGCCCGGTCGCAAGGTGCGCGCCTCGATCCTCCACTCCGACGCCTACCTGCTGACCGCCGCGAGCAAGAACAAGGCGGCGGCCTTCTCGTTCATGGAGTACGCCAACTCGCCCGAGGGCCAGACGTTCATCGCCCAGACCGGGCGAACGGTGCCGTCGATCAGGGCGATCGCCGAGTCGCCGATCTTCCTCGATCCGGCGGCCAAGCCCGCGAACAATCGGGCCTTCCTGGACGCCATCCCGATCGTTCGCCCGACGATTAACACCGACACGACCGAGCAGATCGAGGGGATCGTCAACAACGAGTTGAAGCGGGCTTTCTACGGGCAGGCGACCGTCACCGAGGCGATCGGCACCGCCCAGAGCCGCACCGCCGAGTTGTTCAAGCGGTGATCTCGCGGCGGCATGGTGCCACTGTTATCGCAACTTGAGAGCATTGCACCAGTGCCGGTTGCTCGGCACAGACGTTGCACGGTTTCTGCTGACGTGCCTATGTGCGAACGGCGGACGGTCGCCATGTACGCGGGCTGCGCTACAATACCCGGACGTGTCTGCGCGATCCGCTGAAGTCGCTGCTGCTGGGTGTTCTGCCCCGGCAACCGTCCGTCACTCGCCCGGGGGAGGATGCGTTCAATGGTGTCGCCCGCCCGTCGCTCGGGGTACGGGCTCGGGCTCGGGCTACTCCTCAGTCCCTATCTCCTGGGCGTGGCTGTCCTGATCGCTTTGCCGGCCCTCTTCGCGTTCGCGCTCGCGTTCGCGCGCTATGACGCCCTCACGCCACCGGTCTGGATCGGCCTCGACAACTTCCGCGCGGTCTTCCGCGACCCGCTTTTCCTGATCGCTGTCCGCAACTCGTTCCTCTTCGTCCTGCTCGCTGTGCCGCTGCGGCTCATCGGCGCACTGGCGCTGGCGCTGCTGCTGGCGCGGCGGCGGCGCGGGGTCGGCCTCTATCGCGCGGCGGTCTATCTGCCGACGATCATCCCCGATGTCCCCTACGCACTGCTCTGGCTCTGGATTTTCAACCCAATCTACGGCCCGCTGAACGCGATCCTGGGCGCGGTCGGCCTGCCGACCCCCGCCTGGCTGGTGGACCCCGACACCGCCCTGCTGGCGATTGTCCTGATGTCGGCGTTCCAATTGGGCGAGGGCTTCGTCGTCCTGCTGACCGGGTTGCAGGACATCCCCGCCGATCTCTACGACGCGGCGGCGATCGACGGCGGCGGACCCTGGCGCGTCTTCCGGGCGATCACCCTGCCCCTGTTGGCCCCCTGGCTCCTGCTGAATACCTTGCGTGACATCATGCTCAGCGCGCAGGGGACGTTCACCCCCGCCTTGATCATGACCGGTGGCGACCCCTATTACGCGACCCTCTTCCTGCCGCTGCACATCTACAATGTCGCCTTCGGCTCGCTCCGCTTCGGTCAGGCGACGGCGATGATGCTGCTCCTGCTGCTCGGGGTCGGCCTGCTGCTCCTGCTCGTCTACTACCTGCTGGGTGGCTGGGGTTACGACGATGACCTCTAAGCGCCGATCCTCGGCGCGGCGTGGCGGTCGCCCGCGCCTCGGCGCGCGCGCCCAGCAGGTCGCCTCGATCGCCGTCGCCGCGATCTTTGTCCTGCCGCTGGCCTGGGTCGTGATCGCCTCGCTGCGGCAGCCGGGATTGCCGCCGCCGCGCGGGACCGAGTGGTGGTCGCGGCCGCCCGCCTGGGGGAACTATCGGCGGCTGTTCGAGTTGGTGCCGCTCGACGACTACGCGCGCAACTCCCTGCTGGTGATCGCCTTAGCAGTGCCGCTGACGATCGTCACCGCCTCCTGGGCGGGGCTGGCGATGGCGCAACTCAGCGGGCGATTGCGGCGCGGGTTGCTGATCCTGGCGGTTCTGCTGCGCCTGGTACCGGTCACCGCACTCTGGTTGACCCGCTTCTTCCTCTTCGCGCGCCTCGGGCTGCTCGATAGTGTCTGGGCGCTGATCGCCCCGGCCCTGATGGGGTCGAGCCCGTTCTATGTCCTGCTCTACTACTGGACTTATCGGCGGGTGCCGCGCGCCGTCTTCGAGTCGGCGCGGCTCGACGGCGCGAACCCGTTGCGCGTCTGGGCGACGATCGCCCTGCCGCTCGCTAGGCCGACGACCGCGACCGTCGCCGTCCTCGCCTTCGTCCTCTACTGGCGCGACTTCATCGCCCCGCTCCTCTATCTTCGCAGCGAGCGGCTCTACACCCTGCCGATCGGCCTGCGACTCTTGCAACAGCTCGTGCGGACCGACTGGCCGATCCTGCTGGCCGGTTGCGTCGTCGCGACCCTGCCGATCGTCGCGGTCTTCCTCCTCGCCCAGCGCGCTTTCTGGCCGGAGGATCGCGCCGGGGGGCTGGGCGGGCGGTGAGAGGTGCGGCCCTCACCCCCGCCTCGCATCCGGATGAACCGGATTGATCCTGCTGCAAGTCAGGACAATGTTCGCTCGGCACCCCCTCTCCCCACCCGAGGAGAGGGGGAGAAACGGAGGCCACAGCCAACCGCTCAACACAGCAAGAAGCCAACTTTCGCTCTCGCCGCGCCGGTTTGACATCCGCAACGCGCTTGCCAGAGGTTCGGATAACCTCGATACTCCCCCTGCTCACTCGGTCATGTTGGCTATGGTCGGCGGTGTGGGAGAAAATGGGGAGGCGTGGCGATGGTCCGCAAGTTCGCGCTCTATAACGGCAACATTCACACGATGAACCCGGCGGCACCGCAAGCCGAGGCGGTCGGGATCGTCGAGGGGCGGATCGTCGCGGTCGGCACGAACGACGAGGTCCGCGCCGCCGTCGGTGGCGGCGAGAGCCTGGACGCGCGCGGGCGGACGGTCGTGCCGGGGATGATCGACGCGCACCTCCACTTCCTCAGCCTGTCGCTGGACCTGTCGCGCGTCCAGTTGCTCGGCGTGCAGTCGATCGAGGCGGCGACTGCGCGCGCGGCGGAGCGCGCCCACAATAGCCCGCCGGGCGAGTGGATCAGCGGCGGTGGCTGGAATTACAACTTCCTGCACGATAATCGCTGGCCGACGAAGCTGGACCTCGATCTGCGCATCTCCGCCCATCCGGTCGCCTTCGCCTCGCAGGATCACCACTCGCTGTGGGTCAACAGTCGCGCGCTCGAA
This sequence comes from uncultured Thermomicrobiales bacterium, assembly GCA_902806415.1. GTDB lineage: Bacteria > Chloroflexota > Chloroflexia > Thermomicrobiales > CADCWN01 > CADCWN01. The sequence continues at coordinate 14,148 of CADCWN010000389.1, forward strand.
GTGGCCGGGATCACGCGCGAGACGCCCGACCCGCCGGATGGCCTGATCATGCGCGACGCCGATGGCGAGCCGACCGGGATGCTGATCGAGGGGGCGATGCGCCCGGTCCGCGAGGCGATCCCGGTGCCGACCCCGGCGGGGGTCGAGACGGCCTTGCGCGCCGGGATGCGCGAGGCCAATCGGCTCGGGCTGACCGGCGCGGGGTCGATGGAAGGCCCCGATGCGCTCGTCGCCCTCCAGCGCCTGCGCGCGACGGGCGGGATGACGCTGCGGATCTACCAGAGCATTCCCGCCGACTTGCTCGACCACGCGATCGCGCTCGGGCTGCACAGCGGCTTCGGCGACGAGTGGCTGCGCCTTGGCCATCTCAAGATTTTCTCCGACGGCGCGCTCGGCTCGCGCTCGGCGCTGATGCTCGAACCGTACGCGGGCGAGCCGGATAACTATGGGATCGCGGTGCGGACGACGGAGAACCTGCGCGACCTGATCCGCACGGCGGCGCAGCACGGGATCGCCTCCTGCATCCACGCGATCGGCGACGCTGCCAATCGCCTGCTGCTGGACATTTTCGACGAGGCGCGGGCCAACGGGCTCGGCCCGGGGCTGCGCCACCGGATCGAGCACGCGCAACTGCTGACGCCGCAGGACATCGGTCGCTTCGCCCGGTTGGGCGTGATCCCCTCGATGCAGCCGATCCACTGCACCTCGGACATGTTCGGGATCGACCGCTGGTGGGGCGATCGCGGCAGCTTCGCCTACGTCTTCGAGACGCTGCGCCGCAGCGGCGCGACCCTCGCGTTCGGCTCCGACGCCCCGGTGGACAACCTCAGCCCGCTCGCGGGGATCCACGCGGCGGTGACGCGCCAGAACGCCGCCGGATTGCCCGAAGGGGGCTGGTATCCGGCGGAGCGCCTGTCGGCCTATCACGCGCTGGAAGCCTACTGCGCGGGCGCGGCCTACGCCTCCGGCGAGGAGGCGATCAAGGGGACGCTCGAACCGGGCAAGCTCGGCGATCTCGTCGTCCTCTCGCAGGACATCCTCGCCATCCCCGGCCCGGAGATCCTGCACACCGAGGCTGAGGCGACGGTTGTTGGCGGCGAGGTGGTGTACGGCAGCTGAGAGTGCCATATGTTATGGCACCAACATTGTTGA
>CADCWN010000390.1 GCA_902806415.1 uncultured Thermomicrobiales bacterium
CTTCTAAGCGGAGGGTCGCTGGTTCGAGCCCAGCCGGGGGTATCCCCCTCCTCAGATAACGCATTCCCGCATGCTTGCTGGCCGATCTGCCCATCCAGGCCATCCGCCATCCTGCAATCGCGGCGGATGGCGTAGTCGTGTGCAGGCGGTTGGTCACGCCGATGGCTGCCGGACACTGGAGGAGTGCCTACTCCGGCACGCCTAGCGATCCGCTCTGCTCAGGCCACTATAGGGTGGGGCGTCGTGGGAGGGTACCTCGCTCGCCGCCGCGTAGATCTCGCGCAGGGTGCGGCTCGGGCGGCGCGCGAGCAGACGCGTGTCGCCGAATCCGGCCCGATCGGCCATTGTCTCCCAGGTGTCGTAGGTGAAGGGGTGCGGCACCCAGGGATTGCCGCGCGCGATGTTGTACTCGACCAGGATCAGCCGCCCGCCGGGGCGGAGGTAGCCCCGGAGGCGGGTCAGGACGGCAGCGCGCGCCGGGGAGGGCAGGAAGTGGAGCGTGTTCGCCGCCACGATCCCGTCGAGGGGTGGCAGGTCGAGTGGGCGGGTGTAATCGGCGACGATCGTCCGCAACGCCACGGCGGGGAAGCGCGCGGCCATCGCGGTCGCGAGGTGGCGCAAGGCCCGCTCGTCGCGGTCGATCGCCAGGATCTTGCCGTCCGGCCCGAGCAGATCGGCGAGGGCTAGGGTGAACGCGCCCGCGCCCGCGCCGATGTCGGCCCACAGCCCACCCGGCCCCGGCACGCCGCCCCGGATGAGCGCGACATGATCGGCGTGTTCCATACCGCGTTCTCCCCGGTCAAGCGCCATGGTGATCCCCACGCCCCGCAGCGGGAGGCCCTACCCCGACACAGCATGATGACGCCCCATCGCGTCACCTGAGGCTCCCCGTGAGTGGGCCAGGGGGATGCGCGACTAGACCCGCTGGGGCTGTGGTTGCGCCGGGCCGTGGGTGTGGTCCCAGAGGTGCCCGCGTCGCCGCGCGCCGCCCAGCGTCGTCTCGAAGAAGACCGCCCGGACCGGTTCCGTGACGAGCGGGAAATCATGGTGGTGGCCCATCCCGGTCGCCAGGCAGTCCCCCGGCCCGACTTCATAGTGCCGACCCTCGGAGACCGCCGTCCCGCGCCCTTCGAGGACGATCCAGTACTCGTCGCAGTCGTGGTAGTGATTGTCGATCCGCGTCCGCTTCGGGTAGTCGGTCGGGTCGCCGCGTTCCGGCGCGTCGAGTTCCTCGACGGAGAAGAGGCCCCAGCCGCCGGTCTCCTCGCCCCAGGTGCCGCTGAGCGCGACGATCGTCGCCGCCTCGCCCGCGGTCGTCACGGTGTAGTCGGCGGCGTCATCCGGGATCTCCAACTTATCCCCGGCTGCGGCGTCCTGCTCCGCGCCGCCGAACGCCACCCGGCACGCCCCCTCGGCGATCAGCAGCCGCTCCCGCGCGGCGCGGCGCGCGACGGTGCGCGTCTCGTTGGCGACCAGCGTCACGACCGAGAACGCGGTCAGTTCGCACCACGCCGGTGCGGCGGCCATCCCTCCGCGCAAGACTGGCATCCGCTCACCCCCCCTGCCCGTCGGCGACGCCCGCTTCCGCGCGGGCCGCCGCGACCATCGCGGCGACATCGACCGTCTGATCGGTCTGCGACGCCTCGATCGCGGCGAAGACCATCGCCACGCTCTTGAGGTTGTCGTCGATCGTCGCCTCGGGAGCCGCGCCACCGTCGAGCCAGGTCAGGAACTGGTCGATCACCGCGACGTGCTCCTGATACCGCACCTCGATCGGGATCATCTCCTCGACCCGCAGGCCGCGCCCGCCGCCGAACCGCTCCACGCGGACGGTGTGGTCGCTATCAACGACCACCGCGCCACCCTCGCACTCGACGCGGTAATACTCGTCGTGCCAAATATTCTGCTTGCCGGCGGCAGTGCCGGTCCCTTCGTAGGTGGCGTGGACGCCGTTGTCCAGCTTCATCGTGTAGAGGGCGTTGAACTGACCCTTGGAACTGCTCCAGGCCGGGTTCCACTCCCAGCCGCCGAGGAATTGGCAGTCGCCACCGCCCAGGTTGCGGATCGCGTCGAAATGGTGCACCGCCCCCTCGATCAACAGGCTGTGCTGGATCTCGTGCCGGAAGATCGCCCCCCACGACCCGTAGACGCGATAATCTTTGGCGAAGCGCGCCACGATGTAGTTGATCCGCCCGAGCTCCCCGCCCCGCAGCACGTCGCGCAGGGTCAGCATCGGGGTGTAGTAGCGGTAATTCTGCACGACCTGCATCTTCAGGTCGGCCCCTTTGACCGCCGCATAAATCTCCTTGCAGGCTTGCCAGGTGTCGGCAATCGGCTTCTCGCTGAGGATCGGCATCTTCAGCGCGACCGCGTGGGTCACCGCCTCCTGGTGGAAAGCGGGAGGGATGACGATCGTGCAGAAATCGGCCTCGACCGCCGCGAAGGCGTCGGCCATCCGCGTGAAGCGCCGATTCGCGGGCAGGCCGAGGAAGTCGCCCGACTGCGCCAGCACCTCCTCGTTGACATCGGCCAGGCCGACGATCTCGACCCGCTCCATGTGCGGCGCGTAGAACTCCCGGAGCCAGCGCCGGGCCAGGCCCCCGGCCCCGATCATCAAGCAGCGCTTCTTCGCCACCAAGCCCTCCCTCTAGACCCATTCCCCTCACGCGCCACCCGCACGGCTGACACAAATCGCGGAGACTTACGATCGCGCCCAGCCAGGATTCTGCCCAGGTGGCACCTCGCGGAAATCGGGCAACTCGCGCAAGCCCTCCTCGGGACCGCCGGGGTTGTAGATCGCCAGCAGCCGCAACGGTGCCCAGCCGGTATTGATCGTGGAGTGGAAGATCGCCGTGGGGATGAAGATGACATCGCCCGCGCGCACCGGGAACGGCGCGCCGTCGGCGACCATCTGCTCGCCCTCGCCCGCGAGGATGTAGAGGATCTCCTCCGACTCGGGGTGATTGTGGCGCTCGTGCCCCTTCCCCGGCAGCAGCACCACCTCGCCCAGCGCCATCACCGCCCCCGGCGTATGGCCGGGGGCCACGAACCACTTGATCGCGCCCCACTCCAGCGATTGTGTCGGCAGGGACTGCGGATCGATCGGCCCCATCGCGTACCCTCCTCAGCTGCAGTAGTCGGCCTGTCGAAAGCCGCCCAACCCGGCGCGCGGGCGGCGAGAGCGGGTCAGCCGCCCACGACCGGGACGCCGGTCGCGGCGGGCGCGAGCGCCTTGAACCGGCGCATCGTCTCGGTGATCGCGATCTCGGTCGGCAGGCGCTCGACGCTCGATGCGCCGAAGAAGCCGACGATCCCCCGCGTGCGCGCCAGCAGATAGGCCGCATCCTCCGGCTCGGCGATCGGGCCGCCGTGGCACAGCACCAGGATGTCCGGGTTGACCGCCCTGGCGGCGTCGCAGATCGCCTGCACCCGCTCCACCGCGTCATCGAGCGTGATCGCCGTCCGCGCGCCGATCGCCCCCTTCGTGGTCAACCCCATGTGCGGCACCAGCAGATCCGCGCCGACCTCGGCCATCGCCCGCGCCTCCTCCGGGGTGAAGACGTAGGGGGTCGTCAGCAGATCGAGGGCGTGGGCCTCGCCGATCATCTCGACTTCCAGATCGTACCCCATCCCGGTCTCCTCCAGGTTCTGCCGGAAGACGCCATCGATCAGCCCGACGGTCGGGAAGTTCTGCACGCCGGTGAAGCCCATCTCCTTCAGTTGTCGCAGGAAAACGGGCATCAGGCGGAACGGATCGGTGCCGCAGACCCCCGCCAGCACCGGCGTCCGGCGCACGATCGGCAGCACCTCGCTCGCCATCTCGACGACGATCGCGTTGGCGTCGCCATACGGCAGCATCCCCGCCAGCGAGCCCCGCCCGGCCATCCGGAAGCGCCCGGAGTTGTAGATCACGATCAGGTCGGCACCGCCCGCCTCGACAGACTTGGCCGACAGGCCGGTGCCCGCCCCCGCCCCGATGATCGCGCGCCCGGCGGCGACCTGTGCCCGCAGGCGTGCCAGTGCATCCGCGCGCCGCATCCCCACCCCCTCATCCCCTCCCGACCGCAGCCGACGCGCGACCGGGGCGCTCCTCACCGTTCGCCCTGTTCCGCGATCATCGCCAGCAACCGTTCCGCCATCGCCGTGGCGAAACGCGGATCGTTGATCGCCAGGTCCAACTCGTGGACTTCCACCTCGTCGCCCAGGCCCGCGCGGAGCGCGTCGAAGAGCGCGCAGTCCGCCTCGGGATCGTGGAAGACACCGCCCGCCGTCGAAATCGCGGACACGCCCCGCAGCGGGATGAAGACCGCAGTCGGCCCGCCTGACCCGCCAAGCCGCTGCGCGACCCGCCGCCCCAACTCGGCGGCCTCCTCAGGCGTGGTGCGCATCAGCGTCACCGAGGCGTTGTGGACGTGGAGGGTGCGGTCGTGGAACCGCCCCGGCACCGTCTCGCGCGGCCCGAAGTTGACCATGTCGAGCGCGCCGAGCGACACCACCTGCGGCAGGCCCGCCGCGCTGGCCGCCGTCAACCGCGTCGGACCCGCCGAGAAGACGCCCCCGACCAGCTCATCGGCCAGCTCGGTCGTCGTCGCGTCGAGCACGCCGACCAGGAAGCCCCCCGCCACCAGCGCTTCGAGCGCCAGGCCGCCGGTGCCGACCGCGTGGAAGACGAGGACTTCGTAGCCCCGCGCCTCCAGGAGTCGCCGCGCGGTCGTCACGCAGTCGGTCGTTACGCCGAACATCGTCGCGCCGATCAGCGGCTTCGCGTCGGCCCCCGGCGCGGTCGCGTCGGCGGCGTAGCCCCGCGCCATCCCGACGATCGCGGCGGCCGCGTTGCTCAGGATACGCGCCGAGAAACGATTGATCCCCGCGATGTCCACCACCGAGAACATCATCGCGATGTCGGTCGCGCCGACGTACGGTCGCGTGTCGCCCGAGGCGACCGTCGAGACCATCAGCTTTGGCACGCCGATTGGCAACGCGCGCATCGCCTCCGTGACCAGTGCTGTCCCGCCCGAACCACCAAGCCCGAGGAGCCCGTGCAAGCGCCCCGCCGCGTGCAGCCGCCCGACGACGACCGCCGCACCCCGCGCCAGCGCCGCGATCGCCGCGCCGCGATCGCCCGCCGCCAATGCTGCGGCATCCGCACCGGCGGCCAGGGCCACCTCCTCGCGCCCGATCTCCGGTGTGGCCAGCGCGGGACCGAGGCTACCGACATCGATCAGGATAACCTCGCAGCCGGCGGCGCGCACCCGCCGCGCGAGGTAGGCGTACTCCTCGCCCTTCGTGTCCAGCGTGCCGAGCAGCACAACCGTCGCCATCCCCACCCCCAGACTGTCGCGAGCGCCGTGGTGCATCGCGCCGATGGATCTGAGCGAGCCGCCGACACACTCATAACATTCGCCCGATACGGCGTCAACACAGCCGCCAGCCGCCCTCGCGCAGAAGCCCTGCTCGGCACCACTCAGGGTCTATTCAAGTTGAGGCCGGGAGAGGTGGGTGCGCCTCCGGTATGATGCGGTTGTCTGACGACCCCACATACCGGAGGCGCGCGATGGATGATACCACCCGTATCCCGTCCCTGGTCGAGTACCTGGCGCAGTTCCCGGAGTACTGCGCGGCGCGGGGGCGGCAGCACCCGCTGCTGGCGCTGCTGCTCTTGGTCTGCGTGGCGACGCTGTGCGGGGCGCGCGGGCAGAGCGCCATCGCCGACTGGGGGCGCTTCCACGGCCAGCCCTGGCTGCGCCGCCTGGGGTTCAGCCGGTGCCACGGGCCGAGCCAGCCGACGCTGAGTCGGCTGTTCGCGGCGATCCCGCACGCGACGGTCGAGGCGGCGCTGGGGCGCTGGGCGGAGCAGGCGCTGCGGCTGTGCCCGCCCGCCGCCGGAGAGTTGGAGGGCGTCGCCCTGGATGGCAAGACCCTGCGCGGGAGCAAGCGCCAGAGGGCGGCGGACGCGCACCTGCTGGCCGCCTTCGGACACCGCCTGGGGCTCGCCTTGGGGCAAGTCGGCGTCCCCGACAAGACCAACGAGATCGGCGCGGCGGGCGAACTCCTGCTGGCCCTGGCGCTGGAGGGGCGCGTCGTCACCGCCGACGCGCTGCTGACCCAGCCCGAACTCGCCCGGACGATCCTGGACAGCGGCGGCGACTACCTGCTGGTGGTCAAGGGGAACCAGCCGACGCTCCACGCCGACATCGCGGCGACGTTCGCCCCCGCGGCCGACGACACCGGGCTGGTCGGTGCCGCCTGCACGGTGGACGCGCACGGCGACCGCATCGAGTGCCGCGCGCTGACCGCCTCGACGGCCCTGGTCGGCTACAGCGACTGGCCGGGCCTCCAGCAGGCGCTCCGGGTCGAGCGGCGCGTCCTCCATAAGCGCACCGGGCGGCTCCTACGCCAGGAGACCGCCTACGCGGTGCCTCCCTGCGCCCACAGCGGGCGGCCCCGGCGCAGCTCCTCGCCCTCTGGCGCGGCCACTGGGCGATCGAGAACCGCCTGCACTACATCCGCGACGTGACCTTCGACGAGGACCGCGCCACCGCCCGGGCCGGGCACGCCCCCCAGGTGATGGCCGCCTTCCGCAACGCCGCCCTCGGCCTGCTGCGCCGCCTCGGGGCCACCAACATCGCCTCGGCCTGCCGCCGCTGCGCCGCCCGCCCCGCCCTCGCCCTCGCCGCCGTCGGCCTCACCGACCTTGAATAGACCCTGCGGCACCACTTGACGCGCGACCAGGCCCGCCCTATAGTCCGCACATCGCCCTCCAGACCGGCCGCCATCCACTCGTGCCGGGCGGGGGCGACCGGTCTGGGGGGGCCACCTCCCGCCGACAAGTGCGGCGCTCCCGGTGACGAGGGGCGCGTTCAGCGTCGAAGAGGGACCGATGTCCGATTGGCAGCGGCAACCGGTGACGGCCAGCGCGCGACCGGCTAACGATCTCGATGTCGTCGTCGTCGGGGCCGGGCTGGCGGGCCTCTACATGCTCCACCGCCTGCGCGGGCTCGGCCTCGCCGCGCGGGCCTACGAGGCGGGCAGGGGCATCGGCGGCACCTGGTACTGGAACCGCTATCCGGGGGCGCGCTGCGACATCGAGAGCCTGGACTACTCCTACTCGTTCTCGGAGGCGGTCCAGCAGGAGTGGCACTGGACCGAGCGGTACGCGTCGCAGGCGGAGATCCTGCGTTACATCGAGCACGTCGCGGACCGCTTCGACCTGCGCCCGGACATCCGCCTGGCGACGCGCGTGATCGCCACAACGTTCGATGAGGTTGCGGGCCGCTGGACCGTCGAGACGGATCGCGGCGACCGCGTGACGGCGCAGTATTGCATCATGGCCACCGGCTGCCTCTCTGCCGCGCGGATCCCCGCTATCCCCGGCCTGGAGACGTTCGCGGGGCGGTGGTGGCACACCGGCGCCTGGCCGCACGAGGGTGTCACCCTCACTGGGCGGCGTGTCGGCGTCATCGGCACCGGCTCCTCCGCCATCCAGGCCATCCCGGTCATCGCCCGGCGGGCGGCCCACCTCCACGTCTTCCAGCGGACCCCGAACTTCAGCGTCCCCGCCCGCAACGCCCCACTGGACCCGGCGGACGAACGGCGGGCGAAGGCCGACTATGCGGCGCGGCGGCGCGAGGCCCGCGCGTCGCGCGCCGGCTTCGTCACCCCGGCGACCGAGCAGATGGAGCGGTCCGCCCTGGCGGTCGCGCCCGCTGTGCGGCGGCGCGCCTACGAGGCGCGCTGGGAGCGGGGCGGGCTCGGCTTCACCTCGGCGTTCGCGGACCTGGGGAGCGATCTCGCCGCCAACGACACCGCCGCCGAGTTCTTCCGCGCCAAGATTCGCGCCACCGTCCGCGATCCGCTCGTCGCCGAGGCGCTATCGCCGCGCGACCATCCGCTCGGCACCAAGCGCCTCTGCGCCGACAGCGGCTACTACGAGACTTTCAACCGCCCCAACGTCACCCTGATCGACCTCCGGACCACCCCGATCGCGGCGATCACCTCGCGGGGTGTGCTGACAAGCGGGGCTGAATACCCGCTCGACGACCTCGTCTTCGCCAGCGGCTTCGACGCCATGACCGGTGCCCTGCGCGCGATCGACATTCGCGGCCGCGCCGGGGTCTCGCTGCGGGAGCGGTGGGCAGACGGCCCGCGCGCTTATCTCGGCCTGATGGTCGCCGACTTCCCGAATCTCTTCACGATCACCGGCCCCGGCAGCCCTTCGGTGCTCAGCAACATGATCGTCTCGATCGAGCAACACGTCGAGTGGATCGCCGATTGTCTCGCCCATCTGCGCGCGCACCGTTTCCGCGCCATCGAGGCCAGTGCGGAAGCGGAGGCGGCGTGGATGGCGCACGTCGAGGAATTGGGCAATGCCACGCTCTATCCCCTGGCGAATTCCTGGTACATGGGGGCCAATATCCCCGGCAAGCCCCGCGTCTTCATGCCCTACGTCGGCGGCGTCGGGGCCTACCGGCAACAGTGCGACGACATCGCGGCGCGCGGCTATGCGGGGTTCTCGCTGACGGCCTGACCATCGTCGCTGCCGGCCCCGATCGAGTACAGCCGCGCATGGCGTACCGCGCGCGCGAGGCGTGCTACCCGTAATCAGCGAGGCCGCTGGCCGTTCATCGCTCATCATTCGGAGGTCGCCATGACTATTCGCATCGTCACCGGGGGGATCGCGCAAGAGACCAACACCTTCCAGTGGGAGCCGACGACCCTCGCCGACTTCAGCAAGGGATCGAGCGAGATCGTGCGGGGGGCGGAAATCCTGGCGCTGGCCGGGACGGGGACGATCTACGGCGGGATCGTCGCCGAGGCCGCCCGGCTTGGGGTGGAGTTGATCCCGACCACTTATGGCGCGGCGGTGCCGGGCGGGCGCGTCTCGCGCGAGGCGTTCGACACGCTGCGGGGCGAGATCCTCGACGGGATCCGGGCGGCGCTGCCCGTGGACGGCGTGCTGCTGGGCCTGCACGGCGCGATGGCGCTGGAGGATGCCGACGACGGCGAGGGGCCGCTGATCGCCGCCGTGCGCGAGATCGTCGGGCCGGATGTGCCGATCATCGCCCCGCTCGACCTCCACACCAACCTCTCGGATGAGATGATCGCCGAGGCCGACGGCTTCGTCGGCTATAAAGCGTACCCGCACACCGACACCCCGGAGACCGGCGCACAGGCGTTGCGGATGCTGGTGGCGACGGTCAAGGGCGAGATCACGCCGACGATGGCTTCCGCGCGCGTGCCGCTGATCGCGCCGAATCAGTCGATGGTCACGACCTGGCAATCGCCGCTGAAGGAGGCGATCGACCGCGCGCGGTCGATGGAGGGCGAGCCGGGTATCGTCGGCGCGACGGTCCTCGGCGGCTTCCCCTTCGCCGATGTGCCGTTCGCGGGCGTGGCGACGATCGTGGTGACCGATAACGACCCCGCCCTGGCGCGGCGGTGCGCAGACGAATTGGCGGGCCTCTGCTGGGAGCGCCGGGAGCGCTTCACCATCCACCCCACGCCGCCCGCCGAGGCGATCGCCGAGGCGCTGGCGGGCGAGCCGGGCAGCGTCTACGTCCTGGCCGACATCTCCGACTCGGGCGCGAGCGGCACGGCGGGCGACGGGACGGTCATCCTCAAGGCGCTGCTCGACGCCGGGGCGCGCTCGGCGGCGGTGGCGCAGATCATGGACCCGGCGGCGGTGACGGCCTGCGTCGCCGCCGGGGTCGGGGGCACGGTCGAACTCAGCGTCGGCGGCAAGCACGACGGCCTGCATGGCGCGCCGGTCGAGGTGCGCGGCACGGTGCGCCTGATCCACGAGGGGAGTTTTGTGCAGGCGGGTCCGATGGGACGCGGGCGGGTCGCCAGCCGGGGCCGCACGGTGGTGCTGGAGATCGGCGGGCGCGGCGGGATCGAGCTGCAACTCACCGATCTGCGCGGCCATCCCAACGACCTGAACTATTTTCGCGCCTTCGGGATCGAGCCGACCGAGCGGCGGATCCTCGTCCTGAAGAGCGCGGCGCACTTCCGCGCCGCCTTCGAACCGATCGCCACGAAGGTGATCGAGGTCGCGGCCCCCGGCATCAGCAGCCCCGACCTCCACTCCTTCCCCTACCAGCGTCTCCGCCGCCCGATCTATCCGCTCGACCCCGAGACCCAATGGTCGCCGGGCGAGTAGCTCCCTCGGTAGGGCGCGGGTCCGCGACCCTCGCCGTAGGGGTGGGTCACCGACCCGCCCAATCGGCAGCGGCACCCGCGTTGCCGGTCGCCGCCCGCCTCGCCGGGTGCCGCCCCCGCGCGCAAGCCCTGAGCGCCGCGTCACGAACCGTCATCTCGCGCAGGGAGAGGCCATGACCGCACCGTTCCAGCACCTCGGGCCGTTCAGCGACTGGGTCGCTGCGGCGCGTGAGCGCCGCTCCCTCTATCCCGTCGCCGCGCCGGGGGAGGAGACACGCCAGCGAGTGAGGGAGATCCTCGGTTTCGTCGGCGAAGCGGAACACCCGCAGGACGTCCGCGTCGCGGGGCGCTGGGAGCGCGACGGCGTGGCCGGTGAGGCGCTCTCCTGGTCGGTCGGCTACGGGCCGCGCACCGAGGCGTGGCTCCTCAAGCCCGGCGGCGCGGACACGCCCCTCCCCGGCGTCGTCGCCCTGCACGATCACGGCGGCTTCAAGTTCTACGGCAAGGAGAAGATCGCCGACGGGCCGGACGGACCCGCGCCGGGCCTCGCCGCCTTCCGCGCGCGCTACTACGGCGGGCGCGCCTACGCCAACGATCTCGCGCGGGCGGGCTTCGCCGTGCTGGTACACGACACGTTCCTCTGGGGCAGCCGCCGCTTCCCCCTGGCGACGATGCCGGAGCAGATCCACGCGCTCGTGGCCGCCTCGCGCGCGCTCTGGACGCCGACCGACGACACCCCGGAGGAGATCGCCGCGTACAACGCCACAGCCGGGCATCACGAGCACTGGGTCGAGAAGTATTGCGCCCTGCTGGGGACGACGCTCGCCGGGGTGGTCGGCCACGAGGACCGCGTCGCCGCCAACTACCTGCGCGCGCGATCGGATGTCTTGCCCGATCGGGTCGGCGCCCTCGGGCTCTCGGGCGGCGGCAACCGCGCGGCACTCCTGGCGGCGAGCGGCGCGCCGCTCGCCGCGACGGTGATCGTCGGGCTGATGAGCACCTACGCGCACCTGCTCGACCACAACGTGGGCGGGCATACCTGGATGTTCTTCCCGCATGGATGGGCGCGCCACGGTGACTGGCCCGATCTGGCCGCCGCCGCCGCGCCCGCCCCGCTGCTCGTCCAGTACGATCTCGACGATAACCTGTTCACCGTGGAGGGTATGCGGGCGGCGCACGACCGCCTCGTCGCGCGCTACCGCGACGTCGGCACACTCGGGGCGTACGAAGGGCAGTTTTACCCCGGCCCGCACAAGTTCGACCGGGTGATGCAGGCGGCGGCGCTCGCCTGGCTCACCGATCGCCTCGCGCCCGGCCCACCGGGCGCGCCCCCCGACCAGGAAGGACGGGGCGCAAAGGGGAGCATCGGCAATAGGTAGCGCGGACCTAGCCCCTCCCCAGCCGCCGTTCCACATTGGACGCATTCAGCGCGGCCCAGCGTGGGGCTGCTGCGCGGTTGAGTCCGTCCCATCGGCCTCGGGTTGACTGGCGAGGTGGAGGAGGCGCAGGGCGACGACAGCGAGCCAGAGGAAGAGGGTGGCGAGGAAGAGCCGCTGGCCGAGCCCGACCCCGCCGAACGCCGCGAAGCCGCGCGCGAAGATCGCGAGCGCGACGCCACCGGTGAGCAGCGAGTAGGCGCGCAGCCCCGCCCAGCGCCGGTCCCGGCCGAAGCGCACGGCAAGGACCAGTGTGGCGAGGATCAGGGCGCCGAGGCCGAGGTGCGCGCTGACGGTGTGGGCCGTGTTCGCGGGCGAGCCCCCGCCGCAGCCGGGGTCGCAGCGGAAGAGGCCGCTGGCGAGCGACCCGAGGCCGAAGACAGCGATGAGGGCGCTGCCGATGAGCGCTGTAGCCCCGCCGCCGAGGGCATGGCGCAGGCCGACGGCGAAAGCGAGCGTCAGGAGGCCGAGGGCCAGGAACGCGGCGAGCATCGGGCCGGCATCCGGAGCACCAACGGCCGCGAGTTCGCTGACGTACTGCCGGCGCGGGTCGTAGTCGGGGCGCGCGGCACCCAGCACGACCCAGGCGAGCGTGAACTGGAGTGGGGCGAGCACGCCGCAGGCGGCCAGGACCTTGTGCCGCCCGTCCACGCGTCTCCCCTCGCCCACCAGCCGCCCCATATCGCCCGCCCCTGCGTCCCGTGCCCCGCTCGGGCATCCTCCCCACTTCATGGGGATGGCACAGGGGCGGCCCTTTCAAGCAATGGCCAACGCCGCCACCCTACCAGAGCGCCGTTGGGCTCACCAGTCGCGCGTCCGATTCCTGAAGCAACTGCGGACGGCGTTCAAGCCGCAGGGTCGCCGACGTCAAGCGCGTCCGCATTCGACCGTCCACGTTAGCGCCGACTCAAGTTGACAGTATCCTGTCCGGGGCGAACGCGACGACGTCTTTCAGGCATCGATCTCCACGACGAGGTACCGCCCCTCGACGAGCACTTGGTAGGTCTCCGCGATGTAGGGGCCGTGCACTTTCCCGGGTGGTGCGTCGGTGCCCGTGGCCGCGAGTTGTGACCCCGGCTCGACGCTGACCTCGTAGCGACGCACACGCAGACGGTCGGGCGCACACCACGAGCGCCCGGTGCGGATGTCGAACTCCCAGCCGTGCCAGGCGCAGGTCAGTATCTCCCCCGGGCGGCTGTAGCGTATCTCTCCGGGTACCGGCGCCTCGATGAGCCCGAAGGTCTTCCCCTCACACAGCGGCCCTCCCTGGTGCGGGCAGCGATTGCGGAGGGCGAAGAACTCGCCGCCCAGGTTGAAGACGCCGAGCGAGCGCCCGGCCACCTCGACGATCTTGCGGTCGCCGGGCCGGATCTCGCCGGCCTCGGCCACGATGTACCGTCCCATTCGCGCCTCACCCGTCCTCTGATGGCCGGTCGGGCAGCCGATAGAGGTCGCGCGCATTCTCGTAGAGGATCTTGCGGCGCACGTCATCCGGGAGCCGCGCCGGCAGCACCGCGTCGGGCGCATCCCAGTCCCAGTGCGCATAGTCGCTGGCGAAGATCAGGCGGTCGGCCCCGACCTGGTCGAGGAGCCGCAGGAAATCCTGCGGACGCTCCGGCTCCTCCACCGGTTGGGTGCAGTACCAGACGTGCTCGCGGAGATACTCGGAGGGCTTGCGCCGCAGGTGCGGCACCTCGTCGCCGAGCAGCGCATAGGTCGCGTCGAGACGCCACGCGAGTGACGGTGCCCAGCCGAAGCCGTTCTCGGCGGAGACGACACGCAACCCCGGGAAGCGCTCGAAGACCCCCTCAGCGACCAGGCTGATCAGGTTGGCCTGCATCGACTGCGCCGGGCCGACGTGGTCCTCAATGTAGTACGACGGCCAGCCGCAGCCCGTGATCGGCTGCCCGCCGGAACCGAAGGCGTGCGACATCACCGCCAGGCCGTGCCGCTCGCAGGCGGCGTAGATCGGCCAATACTTGCGGCGGCCCATCGGCTCGCGAGGGCGCCCGCTGAACTGCACCTGCACGAAGCGCGGATCGTCGGCGCGGCGCGCGATCTCGGCCACCGCGAGGTCGGCGTGCTCGAACGGGAGGATGATCGAGGCGCGCAGCCGCGGCTCCGGATCGAGCCACTCGGCCACCTGCCAGTCGTTGACGGCGGTCGCCAGTGCCGCGTCGAACTCCGGGTTGAGCTGCGACCCGGCACCCGTGAGGGGGTTCAGGATGCCGTAGGCCACGTTCCACTCGTCGAGCAGCTGCCGCGAGGTGAAGGCCGGGTCCGAGCCCGGCTCGCGCCCGGACGGCGGGTGGGCGTCGGCCCGCCGGTTGAGGAAGCGGGGGTAGCTCGCCCCGGATGGCCCGCGCATCCCGTAGGTCTTGAGATGGGCGAGCCAGCGCGCCGGGAGGTAGGGGTAGGGGTCGCGCTCCGAATCGAGCTCGTTGTGGATGTCGCAGTCGATCAGGGCGGGTCTGATGCGCGCCCTGGCGGTCGGGCGCGGCAGGGTCGTGGCCATGGGTGTACCTCCTCCGCCGTGGTGCGGCGGCTCAGGCCGGGTTCGGCGACAACCGATAGAGCGCGCGGGCGTTCTCGCCGCGGACCTTCCGGGCGAGCGATGTCGGCAGGTGGGGCAGGAGCGCCCGGAGCGGGTCGGCGGCGTGCCGGTGCGGGTAGTCCGTCCCGAAGAGCAGTAGCTCTTCCGAGCCGAGTTGATCGATCGTCGCCAGCAACTCCCCCGTGGTGGGCGGCGTGTCGAGCGGCTGGATCGTCAGCCGGACATGCTCACGGATGTACGCCGACGGTGCCCGCTTCACCCACGGCACGAGTTGGCGTAGGTTGCGCCACTCCTTGTCGAACCGCCACAGGAAGGCGGGGAGCCAGGTGAACCCGCTCTCGATCAGGGCAATGCGCAGCGTCGGGAAGAGATCGAGGACCCCCTCGCTGACGATGCTGGCGAGCTGAGATTGGAAGACCTGCGCCATCCCCGCGTATTCCTCGAAATAGTGCGACGGCCAGCCGGAGGGGAAGGGCGGATTGCCCGGCGCGCCACCGAAGTGGATCCCCGCCACGAGGTCGCGCCGCGCGATCGCCTCCCAGAGGGGGCGGAAGAGGCGGCTGCCGTATGGATGCTCCGAGCGCGCTGGCAGGAGGACCTGCACGAAACCGGGATGGTCGCCGACTCGCGCGATCTAGCGCGCCGCGAGTTCGGGCAGTTGGGCCGGCACGACGATCGAGCCGCGCAGGCGCAGCTCCTTGTCGAGCCACTCGGCGATCTGCCAGTCGTTGACGGCGCTGGCGAACGCGACCGCCGCCTCCGGGTTGTGCAAGCTGTCGATGGCGTAGAGGCAGTTCAGTATCGCCGTCTCGATCCCCAGCGGGTCGAGCACTTGCTCGCGCAGCAGGGCCAGGCTCGAACCGGCCGGGGCCTCCGGGGGCGCGCTGTCGGCCCTGGCCGCGATCGGGGCATTGGGCGGGTAGTAGCTCGCGGACGCCCCCTTGAATACCGACTGCCGGACATGCTCGACCCAGTACGGGGGAGGTGGGGGAAGAGGGCCTCGACGCGCGGGACGACATTGTGGACGTCGCAGTCGATCAACGCCCCGAGAGTCGCCCTCGCCTCCGTACTATCCGGTGCCGCTTGCAATGTGCGCCTCCTCCCCGGTGGGCGATCCGCCTTGTGGTGCCCGTACCCTACCGAGCGGCCCGATATTCGTCAACTGCGCGCGGTGTCCCGTCGGTAGCGGTCTTTCGACGGTCGTCGCAGATGCAAAGATCCATGACCGCCCTTGACGCGCGCATGGTGCGAAAAGTTTCTCCGCGGGACCAGGCGCTGGGGGCGAAGCGCGATGCTCCGCCCGGACCTCTATGTGCAACGTATCTGTATACGACCCGGACTACCTCGCGGTGCAGAAGATCTTTTTCGCCTTGAGGACTAGGGCGTGTCCTCAGTTGAGGACGATGACGGTCGCGGCCAGATAGACGGCGGCGAGGAAGTTGCGGGCGGTCTCGTCGTAACGCGTGGCAATCGCGCGGAATTGTCTCAGCTTGCAGGAGGAATTCGCGATCA
>CADCWN010000391.1 GCA_902806415.1 uncultured Thermomicrobiales bacterium
GACCGAGCCGATCAGCCCGAAGATCGGGGCGGCGGAGCCGAGGACCGCCGTCTTCGCCGCCCCGGCGAGGTCGATCGCGGTGAGGTAGAGGAAGCCGCCGCCCGCCGTGCCAAAAATCCCGCAGAGGACGAGGATCGCCAGGCTGCGCCGACCGAACTTGGTCGGCGGCACCCAGCCCCCGCGCAGGCCGATCAGCAGCGAGACGAGCGCGCTGAACGGCAGGCGGATCGTGTTCGCGGTGATCACGTCCATCCCCTGCATCGCCACGCGCGAGAAGGTTGTCGAGACCGACCAGCAGACGGCGGCGGTCAGCGCCATCCCCACGCCGAGCCAATACCCCGCAGGCAGGACGCCCCCCTGGGCCGTCACCTCGACCCCCGCGCGCCGAGGCAAGGCTACCAGCGTCACCCCGACGATCACCAGGATCGCGCCGCCGACCGTTCGCGCGGTGATCCGCTCGTTCAGGAAGACGGCGGCGATGGCGATCGTGAACAGCGGGAAGCAGGAGCTGATCGGCATCGCCCGCGCCACGCCGATCCGCGCCATCGCCGTGAATTGCAGCGCGTCGCCGATCACCATCCCCACCACCACCCCGGCCAGCAGCGTCAGCAACGACCGCGGCGGGATCGCGGTGAGGTGGCCCGGCCCGCGCGTCAGCAGGAAGATGATCCCGAAGCAGATCGCCGCGAAGACCGTCCGCCAGGCGTTGACCAGCACCGCGCCGAAGCGCACCGACTCCCCGCGCAGGATGATGTTCGTCGTGGACCAGATCAGCGCCGCGCCGAGGCCGGCGAGTTCGCCCATGATGGCTTCGCAGTGGGCGGAGTGGGCCAGTGGGCTAGTAGGCCAGTGAGTCCAGGGAAATCGTAGACGTTTGCTTGTCCCCGTTCCCCACTGGCCCACTAGCCCACTACTCCCCGATAACAATACTCGCGCGGCGGACTTCGCGGCGCTCGGAGCGGAGGAGGGCGTTGTCCACGTCGTCGAAGGCGAAATCCTGATCGACCAGGCTCGCCCAGGGGTAGCGGTCCTGGGTGGCCGCGAGGAGGTGCAGCGATTTGAGGAGATACCAGGGCTGGTAGCGGATGACCGGGATGATCTGGGTCGCCCGGCGGTTCAGCAGGCCGGGGTCGAAGGGGGTATAGTGGCCGGGGGAGACGTTGCCGATCGAGACGTAGCGCCCGCCCGGTCGGACGCAGCCGAGCCCCTCGCCGAAGGCGTCCGGCACGCCGGTCAGTTCCATCGCGACGTCGGCCCCCCAGCCGTCGGTCAGCCGCAGGACCTCGGCGACCCGCGCCTCCGGGGTCGGGTACTCGCGCATGTCCACGATCTCGTCCGCGCCGAAGGCCAGCGCCGCTTCCAGCCGGTGGCCGACGCCGTCGATCGCGATCGTTCGCGCGCCACGCTCCTTGGCGACGGCGATCGCCGAGAGGCCGAGCCCGCCCGCCCCTTGCAGCACCACCGTCTCGGCGGCGGTCAGCGCGGCGGCGTCGAGGCCGTAGTAGACCTGCGAGAGGGCGCAGTTGGCGAACGAGGCGATCGCGTCCGGCACGGCGTCCGGCACCTTGTAGACGTACTGGTCGGGGTGGATGCAGTAGTGGGTGGCGAAGGTGCCGTGGAAGTGCGGCGCGGTGTCGGGGTGCTGCATCCAGAAGCGATAGACGTTCTCGCATAGGTTGAATTGCCCGCGACGGCAGGCGCGGCACTTGCGGCAGGTCAGGAAATAGCAGGCGACGATCCGGTCCCCCTCGGCCAGCGGCTGCCCGGCGTAGTCGGTCGTGACCCCCGCGCCGAGGCGATGGACGCGCCCGACCATCTCGTGGCCGAGGACGCACTGCTTCACCGTCGGGTGCTGCCCCCGCCAGATGTGCAGCTCCGAGCCGCAGACGTTGGCGCGGGTGACCGCCGCCAGGATTCCCCCCGGCTCGATGGTCGGCAAATCGTACTCGCGGTACTCGATCCGCTCCGGCTCGGCCAGGAAGACCAGCCTGCCGCGCTCCGTCGTCCCCGTCATGCCAGACCCCCTCCGCACCACAGGTGCCTTCGTCCCGGTCGCCTACTCTTCCGGCAAGTTGATCCCGAAGAGGCGGAATGCGTCGTCCTGCGGCGCGTAATCGAGCAATTCCTTGGTCGCGGTGAGATCGAGGCGCTGGTAGCGATTGCCCGAGACGCCGTGGACGATCGCGAATGGGATATCCGGCGTCTCGATCGCCCGGACGAGCAGGGCGTTGAGATCGCGCGGGCTGGTGTAGGTGCTCAGGCGCTGCGTCGTGACGGGCGCATCCGGGTTCCCGGCGTCGTAGTAGCCGATGCGGATGCAGATCGACGACAGTCCCTCCCCGTCGGCGAAATAGCTGGCGATCGACTCGCCGAACGCCTTGCTGACGCCGTAGAGGTTCGGCGGGCGCGTCGGCATCGTCGGGGTGATCTGCACGTCCTCCGGGTAGCCGCTGACGGCGTTGATGCTGCTGGCGAAGATCACCCGCTGACACCCGGCGTCTTTCGCGGCGCGGAAGATGTTGAAGACGCCCTTGATATTGTTGTCGAGCAGCGAGCCGTAGAAGTCGGCGCGCGGCGACGGGTCGGCGGCGAGGTGGACGACGGTGTCGATCCCGGCGCAGGCCGCGCGGCAGGCGTCGAGATCGGCGATGTCGAAGACTAATGTCTCCCCTTCGCCGGTGTCGGTCAGCCGCGCGCCGTCGCGCTCGGCGAGGCGCAGCGCGTAGCGGTCGCCGCACTCGCGGCGGAAGTTGGTGCCGATACGCCCGCCCGCCCCGGTGAGCAGCACGCGGCGGCGGGCCTCGGCCCCCTCGCTCCCTGTCACGTAGCCTCCCTTCCTATCGTTGATGCTGGCCCGGAGTACGGGTACGCATTAGCGGGGCCGGACCTCTCCCCCCGGCCCCCTCCCCGACGCGGGGAGGGGGTGCCTCGCTGATGCGTTGTCGCCCTATCTGTCGGTCGATGCGCCGGGATTGAGGCACCCCCTCCCTTGTAGGGGAGGGGGCCGGGGGGAGAGGTCCGTAACCTGCCACCTCCCCACCCCGACCCTAGTCCCTCACTCCTGGAGATCGACCCGCGCGTGGTAGAGGCAGCCGTCGTAGCCAGTGACGTAGAGGCCACGCCGGTCGGCGTCGCCGAAGGCGCAGTTGGTCGGGTTCGTCGGCGTCGGGTGCTCGGCCAGCACGGTCCCATCGGGCGCGAAGACGGCGATCCGCGGACCCGGCCCGCCCTGCTCCCAGCCGCAACTCGCCACGATCGTGCCGTCGGCGGCGACGCGCATCCCATCGATCCCGCGATGTTCGCCGAAGTCGTGCAGGACGCGCGCCGCGCCGAGTGTGCCGTCGCCATTGAGCGGGTAGGCGCGCAACTGGCGCGCGCCCTCGGGGGCCGGGGGGGATTCCGCGAGGTAGAGGGTGCCACCGTCGGGGGAGAAGACGAGGCCGTTGGGCCGGGTCGTGTCGAACGTCACGCGCGTGATCGCCCACGAGTCGTCCCCTGACGGGTCGAGGCGGAAGACCGACTCGTGGGCGAGTTCCATGTCCGCGCGATTCGCGCCGTAGCGCGGGTCGGTGAACCAAACGCGGCCCTGCGCGTCGGTCGTCAGGTCGTTGGGGCTGTTCAGCCGCCGCCCCTCGAACCGCTCGGCCAGGACCGTCGCGCCGCCATCGGCCTCGTAGCGCGCGACCCGCCGCCCGTCGCCCTCGCAGACGAAGAGCGCGCCCCCCGCCAGGTGCAGGCCGTTCGCGCCGTTCGTCCCGCCGCGCCATGCGGCGCAGTCGCCGGTCGCGGGGTCGTAGCGCATGATCCGGCTGCTCGGGATGTCGGTGAAGAGGAGGGCGGTGCCATCCCACACCGGCCCCTCGGTGAACGAGAACGGTCCCGCCACCCGCTCGAAGGTCCACGCCATGCCACACCTCCCCGCATTGTCGCGCCCGTGGCGATCCTCGTCCGGCGCGCTCGCGCGGCGATTATAGCGCCAGAGAGGGTCGTGAGTCGTGGGTCGTGAGTCGTGAGTGGCGCGGTGCCGACAGGAAGGCTCCTGGCTTGCGGCGAATCTTCTCACGACTCACGACCCACGACTCACGACTACGCGGTCGCGTCCAGGGCGGCGGCGATCTCGTCGAGGGTCCAGGCGAACGCGGGCGGGCGGGCGGGCCAGGCTTCGAGGCGGGCGAGGAAATCCTGCACGATCCGCCCGGTCGCGCCCCAGATGTCGTAGGGGCCGTGGCGGTAGACGAAGATCCGGCGGCGCACGCCCCGCAAGACCCAGTCCTCCTCGTGGTAGGTCGCGGGATCGAGCAGGACCGCCAGCGGCACCTCAATCGTCTCGGCGACCTCGAAGGGCTC
>CADCWN010000392.1 GCA_902806415.1 uncultured Thermomicrobiales bacterium
GAGGAACTCGACGCCCCCCATGCGGGGCATCCGCTGGTCGGTGACGATCAGCGCCACCGCCTCGCCGCGCAGCCGCAGCTCGCGCAGCGCGTCGAGCGCCGCCGCGCCGGAGTCGGCGCGCACGACGCGGTAGTCCTTCGCATACCGCCGCCGCAGGTCGCGCTCGACCGCGCGCAGCACGTCCGGGTCGTCGTCCACCGCCAGGATCGCCGGCTTCGCCATGGTGCCATCCCTCCGGTTACCGCTGCTGGCACGGCTGGGGCGTGATTCGATCGCGTCCCTCTCGATATCAACCACCACATTCGCACTGTAGCGTGGCTGCGGGGCTACGCACATCGTCCACGCGGACTATTCCCAGCGTGGGGATTTCGATCCCGGAAGGCGGCCGGGTAATACTGCGGCACTAATCCTTTCGGCCAATGCGCGCTGTATCGCGACCACCCTGCAAATTAATCCCGGTGGCCGATGTGCGCCACCCGGCCGCACCCTAGAGTGAAAGCGAAGGCAATGGAGGGGTACCGGCGACGGGGTGGCGCCTGAGACTGCTGCTTTCTGGGCACCCTACCGCGGAGGGATCAGCGGCGGCATGCGGACGCCTTGATTGCCCGGTGCTTCGAGTAGAAAGGACGCTACCATGGAATGAAACCACGATGGGAGCTCGGACAAGACGCGTCGCTCGCACCCGTCGCCCCAGTCGGTCCTGCGCTGATTCGCAGGCGTTGGCGTGGCGGCGGCTGTGACTGCAAGGCCCCCGTCGCACATGCCCTCGCGCGGGGAGCGACCCCCTCAACCGATTGACCGAAGGAGGAGTACTCATGTCTGAGACAACCCCCGCAGCGGCCACACCGACCGTCGTCCTCGTGCATGGCGCATTCGCCGATGCCTCCGGCTGGAATGATGTGATTGCACAGCTGCGGGCGCGCGGAGTGCAGGCCACGGCCCCCGCGAATCCGCTCCGCGGCATCTCCATCGACGCCGCCTACATCGCCAGCGTCCTCCGGCAGACCCCCGGCCCGGTCCTCGCCGTCGGCCACTCCTACGGCGGGGCGGTGATCACCAACGCCGCCCCCAAGGCCGAGAACGTCGTCGGCCTGGTCTACGTCGCGGCCTTCGCCCCGGACAAGGACGAGCGCCTGATCGACATCGAGAGCAACTCGCGGGATAGCGTCCTGAGCTCCGCACTGGTCACGCACCAATATCCGGTGGGCCAGAACGGGACGACAGCCGTGGAGTTTGCCATCAACCCCGCCAACTTCCGCGACGCCTTCGCCGCCGATCTGCCCGCAGAGCAGACCGCGTTGATGGCCGCGACCCAGCGCCCCGTCGCCGAGTTGGCGTTCACCGAGCCGTCCGGGACGCCCGCCTGGAAGACGCTGCCGTCCTGGGCCGCAGTCCCGACCGGAGACAAGGCGGCCGGTTCCGATGTTGTCCGTTCCATGGCCGAGCGCGCCGGGGCGAAGATCACCGAGATCGAGGGCTCCCACGTCATCATGGTGTCGCAGCCACAGGCCGTCGCGGACGTGATCCTGGATGCGATCGCCACCATCGGCAACGGCTGTCAGGTGTCACAGAAGGAATCCTGACGGCCATCGTCGCCTTCGACCGCGCGGGCAAGGGGCCACGGCTTGGTGCGAGCCGTGGCCCCTCGCTCTTCCACACCCTGCGGGGCGGGAGGACGGCGGCTATCGCCAGGACGCCAGCCAGGGCGTGCTCGACGGCGAAGGCGGTGGCGGCGGCGGGGACGGTTTGTCGGCCCGGCCGTGGCACACCCGGTCGGCACGGCGTCGCGGGCCTGCCCACGCGTTCGAGCCGGCGCGAGTATGCCAAAGGTGCGCAGTGCCGACCTGCGGCCTCCCCCGCGCCCCGGCGGGTTGGCGCTGCGGCACGACGGGGCATGTCACGCGCCGACGGCGACTCACTCGCCGATGCACCTGCCCCGAAGGCGAGGTGACGGTGAGATGTCCCGCTGTCTGTGATCGACGGCAGCCCTCACCTCACCCCCAAATTGCGAGGTCAGGCGCGGCGCAGGCCATCAATCGGCGAGCGTCGTCAGCGGCTGCCCCACTTCGACGATGTAGGTCGAGAGCATCCGCCCGGTCTCGGGGCCGACGTCCAGCGCGTTGTGCGGCGTGCGAGGCGGCATGAGGAAGGGGTCGCCGGCGCGCAGGGTGACCGTGGGCTGCCCGTGGAGCATCATCTGGACCGTGCCGGCGACGATGTACCCGACCTCCTCCCCGGGATGCATGTGCCAGCCCGACTCGACGCCGGCCGGGATCTCCGTGAGCACCTGCACGATCTCGCGCCCGGGGATCGACGATGCGCTGCGCTGGAGTTCGGTACGCCTGAGTTTCCCCGCGAGCGCGTCGCGCGGCTGTTGGGCCTCGGTCGTGAGATTGCCCGTCATGGTCGGACCTCCTGTTGCGTCGCGTTCACGAACGTCGATGCGGCGAGGCGACGGCCTGTGCGCCGTCCGGGGATGGCGACGGGTCTGCCGGGCGCGCTGGCGCGGCGAGTTCGAACCCCCGCGCGAGGAGGAGGGGCGGGGCGAGGAGCAGCGGGGCGAAGTGCTCGCCGTGCCGGTCCATGAGCACGCCCCGGGCGTGGGCCTCATGGGCGTCGGGATCGGCGTAGCGCTCGAAGAGGTAGTAGCGGTAGTTGTAGGCGTCGTCCCGCACGAGGTGGAACTCGATCGCCCCGGATTCCTCGCGCAGCCAGCCGTCGATGTACTGTAGCGCCGTGCGCTGGAAGTCCTCGCTTCGTTCGGCGCGCACGTCGAACTGGAACAATCGGCAATACATCCCGCCCTCCTGTCTTGATGCGCGCCGGCTGAAAATGCGCCAGCCGCTTCGTACGATGCGCCATGCGGCACGGCGCGCTCCGGCTCCCATCTGCTCGCTTCGACATCGCCTAGCAAGCCAGCGTCGTCACATCCTACGGGCTTGGGCTTGGAGCGTTGCGAGTTCGAGGATCGCGTCGGCGAACGCGCCCGGTGCCTCCTGAGGCAGGTTGTGCCCCGCATTCGGCACCTGGTGATGCGCGCGCGGACCGGTGAAGTGGTGCGCCGAGGGGCTGCCGTCCGTGGCCGGGAAGTTGCCGTCTGCCAGGCCATCCAGGGTGACCGCCGGGACCGGGATGGCCGGCTGCGCGGCGAGCTCTTTCTCGATCTCGTCGTACGGCGGGGAGCTGGGGGCGAAGCCGAGGCGATGGCGGTAGGAGTGCAGCACCACGTCGACGTAGTCGGGATTGTCGAAGGCATGGGCGGCGCGCTCCAGGGTCGCCTCGTCGAAGCGCCAGTTCGGGGAGTTCTGCACCCAGATCACCCGCGCGATCTCGCGCCGGTTCGCGGTGAGACCGGCGCGGCCACGCTCGGTCAGGAAGTAGTAGAAGTACCAGAGGCCGGCCTCGAGGTCGGGCCGGATCGGCGTCATGGCAGCACCGATGTCCTGGATGAGGTAGCCGTTGACGGAGACGAGGCCGGCGCAACGCTCCGGCCACAGCGCGGCGGCGACGCAGGCCGCGCGCCCGCCCCAGTCGTAGCCGGCGAAGATGGCACGCGGGATGGCGAGCGCATCCAGCAGCGCGATCACGTCGACACCGATGGCGGCCTGCTGTCCCGAGCGGGAGGCGGCGCGATCGAGGAAGCGAGTCGGCCCGTGCCCGCGGAGGTAGGGGACGATGACGCGATGGCCAGCCTGGACCAGGCGGGGGATCACGTCGACGTAGCTGTGGATGTCGTATGGGAAGCCATGGAGGAGGAGCACGACCTCGCCGTCAGCCGGACCCGCCTCGAAGTAGGCGATCTCAAGCGTATCGGTGCGGGCGTAACGCAGTGGTTCGAGCCGCGGCAACGCTCCGGCCGCCACGGCACCCAAGTTCTCGACGCTCATCATCCCTCCGTCGGCCCGTTCCGCGAACGGTGCCGCCTTCACCACACCGCGAAATGGGCAATATTGTGCGAACGGCTCGACAGGAGACGCGGCGGGAGGGTCCGTCGGGAGGATCGCCCCCTGGTCCTGCTCGTTCGCCTCCTCCGACAGGGCCGCACAATGCCGGGAAACGGTTGATCGCGCGGCAATCGACACTGGAGGCACCGCGAAGGCGCGGCACGCGATCTATCTCGGCTGGCAAGCCCCACGGTGCTGTCCATCACCGCGATCACCACCTTGCCCACGCTCCCGGGCCTCCGGATGCCTGCGCCCCGC
>CADCWN010000393.1 GCA_902806415.1 uncultured Thermomicrobiales bacterium
CGATGCGGATGCGGATGGTCGCCAGCACAGCCTGGTGTTCGGATCATCCGCCAAGCAAGCGTCTGAGACGTGGCCCGATAGAGCGACGAGAGCAGATTGCGTCCCAATCCGGCGGCGTGACAGGTAGTCCACACCTAGGTGCCGCAGAAGGTCCGGAGCACTCGTTCGTGCGCTGCCGGCGGGTCCGCGTACTGCGCGAAGGCCGGCTGGGCGTCGAAGGGCCGCGACAGCACCGTCACCAGTTCGTGCAGCGGGGCAAAGTCATCGTTGTCGACGGCGGCCCGGATCACAGCTTCCACGCGATGGTTCCGCGGGATGTACGCCGGGTTCACCGCCAGCATGGCGTTGCGGCGCGTCGCCGCGTCCATCGGCTCCCGCTCAAGCCGCCGTCGCCAGCGCGCTGCCCAGGCGTCATACGCCGACGGGTCGGCGAACAGGCGGCGCCCGCCGCCATCGTCCTCGTCGCCAGCGGACGCCTCGCTCAGCCCCCGGAACGTTAGGGTGAAGTCGGCGTGGTGCGCGCCCATCGCCTCCAGCAGATCCCGCCCGAGCTCGGCATCGCCCGCACATGCGGTGAACAGGCCGAGCTTCTGCCTTAGCCGTCCCTGGTATGCCTGCTCGAACGAGGATGCGTATGCGTCGAGCGATCCTTGCGCTGCGGCGAGGGCGGCGTCCGCATCATCGGCGAGCAGTGGCAGTAGACACTCCGCGAGACGGGCCAGGTTCCACTGCCCGATCGCCGGCTGCCTGAAGTACGCATACCGACCATACTCGTCGATCGCGCTGAAGACCGCTTGCGGATCGTAGGCGTCCATGAAGGCGCAGGGTCCGTAATCGATCGTTTCCCCCGTGATCGTCATATTGTCCGTGTTCATCACGCCGTGGATGAACCCGACCAGCATCCATTCCGCGATCAGGCTCGCCTGCGCGCGGATCACGCCGTCGAGGAGTGCCTGATATGGTCGCTCGGCGTGGGCGGCGTCCGGATAGTGTCGCGCGATGGCATAGTCGGCGAGCACCCGCAGGCCGTCCACATCCCCGCGACTGGCGAAGAACTGGAAGGTGCCCACCCGGATATGACTGGAGGCAACACGGGTCAGGATAGCGCCCGGGAGCAATTCTTCCCGGCGTACCGCCTCCCCGGTCACCACAGCGGCCAGCGCGCGGGTCGTCGGGATGCCGAGCGCCCCCATCGCTTCGCTGACGATGTACTCGCGCAGCACCGGACCCAGGGCCGCTCTCCCATCGCCGCCGCGCGAGAAGCGCGTCCGCCCCGCTCCTTTGAGCTGGATGTCGCGGCGTTCGCCGGCGAGGTCGATGACTTCGCCGAGGAGGATCGCGCGACCGTCCCCGAGCTGCGGCACGAAGTTGCCGAACTGGTGCCCCGCGTATGCCGTGGCGATCGGTTCCGATCCCTCGGCGACCCGGTTGCCCGCCAGAACCGCCACACCCGCCTCACTGGCGAGCCACTCCGGATCGAGGCCGAGCCGGGTCGCCAGGGGCGCGTTCACCCGAACGAGGCGCGGCGCCCTGACCGGCGCGGGCGTGACCCGCGCGAAGAACTGCTCGGGTAGCCGCGCGTAGGTGTTGTCAAACGGAAACTGGAGAGTCATCAGGATTTCTGATCATCCTTTCGTCACGTCCACACAGGA
>CADCWN010000394.1 GCA_902806415.1 uncultured Thermomicrobiales bacterium
GCTGTCCTGGCCGGTTAGTCTATCGAGGCAGAATTCTGGCATTCCGCCGCCTGGACTATCAGAAAATCATCGGATGCACTAAACGACCAGCACAGGTGGATCAGGAAACGGGTGTGGACCAGTCGAGCGGGAGTTGACGCGTCCGCCGGTCTAGTAACACGGGTTGAGTCCGTAAGGAATGCAGCCGACGCGGGCTGGCACGGGGCGTGCGTATACGTACAGAACGGACGTTCCCCTCCCCGCCGCCGCGGCGGGGGTGGTGGCCGAGGGGCCACCGGTGGCGAGCGAGCGCGAGGAGTGAAGACGATGGCGAAGGCGACGCCCCGGAAGGGGATGCAACTGTTCGACGCGGACGAGGCGCTGATCGGGATGATCGCGGGGGCGCGCGGCAACACCATCACGGTCGGGGGGGGGCACATCCCCAAGGCCGCGATCGCCCGCGTCACCCAGAACCGTGCCTACCTGAAGCGCGGCGTCCTGCCGACATCGGGCGGGGTGGCTGCGCCCGCGCCCATCCCGCCCACAGTGCGGCAGGTGGGTCGGCCAACGCGGCAGACGACCCGAGCGGCTCGCTCCGGCGCCGATGCGCCCCCGGCGCCGCTCGCGCCCGCCGAGCGGACGTACACGGCCACGCCGCCGACGACGGTGGTCCCCCTGGCCGCCGAGCGCCTCCACGCAAAGAAGCGCCCGGTCGAGCTGGGCGCGGTGCGGGTCCGCAAGACGGTCGCGGCGGAGGAGCGGCGGCTCCTGGTCGATCTGAACTACGAGATGGTGCGCGTGGAGGAGCGGAACCTCCCCGACCACCCCGCGACCGGCGCGGATCTGTTCCGCGAGGAGACGATCGTGGTGCCGCTGCGCGGTGAGGAGGCGGTCGTCACCAAGGAGGCGGTCGTCACCGGCGAGGTGGTGATCCAGAAAGACCTCGCGACCGAGCGCCGGTACGTGCGCGACGTCGTGCGGGCCGAGCGCGCCGAGGTGGTCGCGCCGGAGACCGTGCGGCGCGCGCCACGCTGAGGTCCCTGCGGGCGGGGGCAGGGCGAGGCCGCGGCGGACCCGTCGCGGCCTCGACGTAGCGGCCCATGGGTGCCGCGATCACATCGCGTATCCGGGCGAGACCGCCGTCACCCCCGTGTCGTCGCCGTTCGCGCCGCGCCGCTCAGCGCGGGATGTGGAGCACCTGGCCGGGGAAGATGGCGTCGGGGTCGGCGAGCCGGTCCGCGTTCGCCGCGAGGATGCGCGGCCAGGCGGCGGGATCGCCGTAGGCCCGGCCCGCGAGGCGTGCGAGGGTATCGCCCCGCCGCACGGTGTAGTTGGCGCCGGGCCGGGGCGGGCCGGAGTCGCCGCAGCCCGCGAGCAGCGCCCGGCGCGGCAGGCGGGACGGTCCGGGCGGCGGCATCGGTTTCTCCTCTCCGAGCGTCGAGCAGCGCATCACTAGTGTACGTACACGCAAGCGACGTGCCGTCGGCGCGGACCTCCGGGACCGCGAGGCCGACTGGCACGGGTGGTCCGACGACGACGAGGTCGGGAGCGGTCGGGCGGCACACGGACTGCGCGAATCGCCAGAGAACTCTTCACGCGCCGGGGTGTCATGCACAGCACGCCGCGAACCGGTTACCGACAGTGCCGGGCTGTCGGCCCCCCGGATCAACTGGACAACATGATGAGTACCACCTGCGGCACTGGCGAAATGAGGCGAGAGATAGCCGCCACGCGGTGGACTAGTCCGCGTCAGGCACGACATCGAAGGGAGGCGGCAAGAGCCGTTCCCTCCTACAGACCTTCTCCTTATCCTGTTTTCCGGGGCGACGGAGGAGCGATTTCCCCCAGGATTGCTGCGGGTAAACCGGGGAGGCTTCCGGCTTCCTTGCCAAGGAGAAGGACGCGAGTTCGGCTCTCGTCTTCCGCTCCAGTTGCCCCCCAAGTTTGGGCGCATTATTTTTCCTTATTGGTTGAATACCCCGCGATAATTGGTTGGTCTGTGATAACGCCAGCCCGGTATGTGCCGCAGGGTGCGGATCGGGTGAGCACCCGTTTGTGACGCGCGGCGCCCCCGGTCAATTGACCGGGGGCGCCGCGAATGGTTCGTCGGGGTAGGTGTGATGCTCAGGCCGCGAGGTCGCGCTGCAAATCGTCGCAGACGCGCTCGTATTCGCGCAGGAGCGACACCCAGAAATCTTCCCAGGTCGTCACATCGTTGCCCTCCATCAGGCCGCGCTCGATCCGCTCATAGCCTTGTTCGAGCCGGTGGTAGAGGCTGTCGCGATGCTCCTCAAGGGCGTCGCGGTTGTGTGGCGGCGGTGTGATCGCCACGCTTTCCTGCGGTCCGATTACCCGGTAGCGCCCCTTCATCGTCGCTCTCCTCTTCGCTCATCGTCACAGGGAGGGTCGGGTAGCTCAGGTAGCTCAGGCGACCTCGTTGCGCCGCCGCTGCAGCGCCTCGATCAACGTCGAGGCGTCGCGACGATTCAATTGATCGACTTCCTGGTTGTACAGCTCCCGAGTCCAGTCGGCCAGTTCCTGCTCATCCAGCCCCGCCTCGCGCGCGATGGCGTAAATGAACTTCACTTGCCGCTCGGTCGCGCGCTGGTTCCCCTGATCGGCGCTCGGAGCCTGGGACGTTGCGACCGCATTGCCGCCGCTCGCCTGCCGCCGCCCGCGACTCGCCGCGAGGTCCACCGGCGCGTCCACGATCCGCATCTGCCCGTTGCCGCCGATGATGGTGCCGCCGCCGAACTCGTGATCCTGGCAGAACTGCGTGCCGTAGCCCAGCGCCGCCAGCGCCCGCCCGATCGCCTTCGTCTCGGCCTTTTCGAGGAAGTCGCGGAAGTCGCCCGCGCTCTCGCTCCCCCAACCGGTCGCGCTGCCGCCGCCGGGGATGCTGACGCGCGCCTTGAAGAGGGCGTCGGCATCCTCATAGCGCACCATTTCCGTCTCGATGATGGCGTCGGGGTGCTCGGTGCGGAGCCAGAGGAGGCGCCACTTGACCTCAAGATACTCACCCCGCCCGTTCAGATTGACCAGATATTTGGCGGGGTCGAACTGTTCAGCCCCTGTGTAGACGGTCCGCTCGCTCATGTGCTGATCCTCCCTTTCGTGCTGTCCATCGGACCAAGAGAACAAATGTTCTATAAGGAAGTATAGGGGCTTCGTGCGCCGCTGTCAAGGGTTTTCGGGCGAACGAAAAGGCGCGGGGCGGAGAATTCTCCGCCCCGCGCGCCGCGTCACCGCGCTGTGTCGAACTGTGTCGTGGGGCTAATGCGCGACCAGTTGCCCGCTGATCCCGTACGAACTCAGCTTCTGCTGAAAGTCGTCGGTGGTCAGCTCCAGCGCCTGCGCGGCGCTGACGCGGTCGCCGTTATGCTGGCTGAGCGCCTCGTTCAGGATCGCCCGTTCGGTCTCGTGCATCAGCGCGTTCCACGACACGCCGTCGCGCACCTTCTGGCTGATGTCGAGCAGGTGGCGCTCCATCGCCGAGGAGAAGACGATCAGGTCCGCGCTGATCAGGCCACCCTGCGACAGGACCGTCGCGCGGCGGATCGTGTTCTCCAGTTCGCGCACGTTGCCGGGCCAGCTATGGTCCATCAGCAGCTGCATCGCCCCCTCGGTGATCCGCGCGGGGGCGGAGCCGGGGACGTAGCGGTGCTTGTTGAGGAAGTGCTCGGTCAGCGGGGCGATATCCTCCCTGCGCTCGCGCAGCGGCGGCAGGTGGACGTTGATCACGTTGAGGCGATAGTAGAGATCCTGGCGGAAGGTCCCTTCGGCGACCTCCTGGATGAGGTTCTTGTTCGTCGCCGCGATGACGCGCACATCGACCTTGACGGTGATCGTGCCGCCGACCCGCTCGAATTCGCGCTCCTGGAGGACGCGCAGCAGCTTCTTCTGCGTCGCCAGGGTCATCTCGCCGATCTCGTCGAGGAAGATCGAGCCTTTGTTGGCCTGCTCGAAGCGGCCCTTGTGCTGCGCGATCGCGCCGGTGAACGACCCCTTCTCGTGGCCGAACAGTTCGCTCTCCAGCAGCGTCTCGGGCAGCGCGGCGCAATTGACTTTGATCAGCGGCCCGCGACTGTACGACGAGTTCTTGTGGATCATCTCGGCGACCGATTCTTTGCCCGAGCCGGTCTCGCCGGTGATCAGCACATTCACGTCGGAGCGCGCCACGCGCCCGATCGTCTTGAACACCTCGACCATCGCCGGGGTCGTCCCGACGATCTGCTCCTTCGGATCGCGCTCCCCGAGTTGCGCCTGGAGCGCCTCCACCTGATTGGCCAGGTCCTGGCGCTTGAAGAAGTTGTTGATCGTCACTAGCACATGGTTGAGATCGAACGGC
Source organism: uncultured Thermomicrobiales bacterium (assembly GCA_902806415.1). GTDB lineage: Bacteria > Chloroflexota > Chloroflexia > Thermomicrobiales > CADCWN01 > CADCWN01. The sequence continues at coordinate 4,328 of CADCWN010000394.1, forward strand.
TTGGCGATGTAATCATAAGCCCCGAGTTGGATCGCCTCGATCGCCATGTTCGCCGTGCTGTAGGCGGTCATGACGATGATCGGCAGGCCCTCGCTCTGATGCTGCGCCTCGCGCAACACATCGAGGCCGGTTTTCTTCGGCATCCGCACGTCCATCAGGACCAGATCGGCGCGCTTCTCCGCGAGCGCCGCCTGGACTTGCAGCCCGTCGGTCGCCTCGCTGATTGCGAACCCTTCCCCTTCGAGGAACTCGCGCAGGAGTTCGCGGATCGCCTCTTCGTCTTCAGCAATCAAGATGTGCGGCATGAATACTTCTATTCTCCGTCTCTAGGACGAGGGCGATGCGGTCCTCTGGCTGGCGCTGCATACGCTGCCCATTATAGGTGTAGCAACGTGGTGTGCCAAGGCGTACGCACACGCCGCCGCCCTGACCCGTTGCGGGCCGGTATTCGGGGCCTGCGATCCGGCTTGCCTGTTGCCCACCGCGCCATCATGGCGGTATCCTGCGTGCGCTTCTGGCTACGATGAAGAGAGGATGGGATACGGCGATGGCGCGGATGACCGATGGGGGGCTGGGTGGGGCGCGCGCCGGGACACTCAGCGTGCGTGCTGGCGGGACGGTCTCGACGATCGTGGTCGAGGCGGGCGGGCTCGACCGCCTCGACGTGCTGATCGGCCGGCTGTTGCCGGGGGTGCGGCGCGTCTTCGTCGTCAGCGATGAGCGGGTCTGGGCGCTCCTGGGCGACCGTGTGCGCGCTACCCTCGCCGATGCGGGGCTGGACCCCGTCGGGATGACGGTCCCGGAGGGCGAGGGGAGCAAGTCGCTGGCCCGCGCGGGCGACCTCTACGCCTGGCTCGCGAGCGAGCGGGCCGAGCGCCGCGAGCCGATCATCGCCCTCGGCGGGGGGGTCGTCGGCGACCTCGCCGGGTTCGTCGCCGCGACCTATCTGCGCGGCGTGCCACTCGTCCAGATCCCCACGACACTGCTGGCGATGGTCGATAGCAGCGTCGGCGGGAAGACCGGCGTGAATCTGCCCGCCGGGAAGAACCTCGTCGGCGCATTCCTGCAACCGGATCTCGTCGTCGTCGATCCGGCGCTCCTCGCGACCCTCTCCGCGCGTGAGCGGCGCTCCGGCTGGGCGGAGGTGATCAAGTACGCCTTCTTCGATCGCAGTGTTCCGGGACTCACGGGCCCGCCGCTCTTGCCGATCCTGCGCGCGGAGGGGGACGCCTTGCGCGCCCTGGCGGAGCCGGTTTGCTCGGCGGTCATCACCCAATGCCTGCGGATCAAGGCGGCGACCGTCGAGCAGGACGAGCGCGAGACCGGCCTGCGGCGGGTGCTCAACCTCGGCCACACGATCGGCCACGCGATCGAGGCGGTCGCGGGGTACGGGCGCTACACGCACGGTGAGGCGGTCGCCCTCGGCACGCGCGCGGTCGCCCGCCTCGCGGCGCGGCGCGGCCTCTGTGCGCCCGAATTGGTGTCGCTGGTCGATGAACTCTACGACGCATTCGGGCTGTCGGCGCGGATCGACGACCTCGCCGTCGATGCCCTGCTCGATCGGATCGGCAGCGATAAGAAGGTGCGCGCCGGGCGGGTCAACTGGATCCTGCCGACCGCGCCGGGCGAGGTGGTGATCCGCGACGACGTGCCGCCCGACGACGTCCGCGCGACCCTCGCCGAACTCGGGGCGGCGTAGCTGTGGCGGTGCGGGGCCGACCCTTGGCACCGCCCTCGGCCCTGTGCTACACTGCGCGGCGACAATCCAGGCATACTACTCTTATCGGGAGCGGCTGAGGGAACGGCCCTGTGACGCCCGGCAACCGGCAGGCGAGGTCTCGCCGCGCAGCGGTGCCAATTCCGACAGCCCCGCGCGCACCGCCGCACGGGGCTGAGAGATGAGGGTAGGGGCTTCTTTTCTCTATGCCCCTGCTCGCCTTGCGCGGTGCGGGGTTTTTTGTGTGGTTGGCGTGTCGTTGGCGCGCGATAAGGCGAGGAGTGCGATACAGAACGTGAGTGTGATCGTCACCGGGTCGTTGGCCTACGACCATATCATGCGCTTCCCCGGCTTTTTCAAGGATCATATCCTGCCGGATAAAATCCACATGCTCAACGTCTCGTTTCTGGTCTCCTCCCTGGAGAAGAAGCGCGGCGGCACCGGCGGCAACATCGCCTACAATGCCGCGCTGCTCGGTGTCGGCCCGCGCCTGGTACTCACCGCCGGTCACGATGGTGGGCCGTATCTCGCCGAATTGGCGGCGCTCGGCGTCGACACGAGCGCGATCACGACGATCGAGGACGACGTCTGCGCCTCGGCGTTCATCACGACCGATAACGCCGACAATCAGATCACCGGCTTCTACCCCGGCGCGATGAACCGCTCGGGCGAGCGCCCGCTGCGCGAGGTCATCACCCCCGATGTCGAGTTGGCGATCATTTCCGCCGATTCGCTCGCCGCGATGCGTCGCTATCCGGGCGAATGCCGCGAGCTTGGCCTCCCGTACATCTATGATCTGGGGATGGGCCTGCCGGTCCTCTCGGACGAAGATCTGGTCGCGGGGCTGACTGGGGCGCACGTCCTGATCGGCAACAACTACGAACTGTCCCTGATCGGCCAGAAGACCGGCTTCGATCGCGCCGCCCTGCGCGAGCGCGTCAAGATCATCGTCACCACCCTCGGTGAGCACGGCGCGGAGATCGACGTCGATGGCGAGATCGTGCGGATCCCCGCCGCCCCGCCGCGCGAGGTCGTGGATCCGACGGGCGCGGGCGATGCGTTCCGTGGCGGGCTGATCCTCGGCCTGACGCGCGGCTTCTCGATCGAGATGACCGGGCGGTTGGCGGCGCAGGCGGCGACCTACGCGATCGAAGGACTCGGCACGCAGGTCCACCGCTATACGCCCGCCGAGTTCGCCGAGCGCTTCAACCGGAGTTTCCCCGACATGCCCCCGCTCGGGGTCGAACTGCAGCCAGGCGTGAGTAGCCAGTCGGTAGCCGGTAGTACCCTGAAGGGCATAAATCGGTAGTCGGTAGAGATGACGGCGTGGCCGAGGGGTAGCCGTCGGTAGTCAATTCGTACTTCAGTACTTCGTCGTTCGTAATTCACAGGAGGGAGCATCCCGATGGTACAGACCCCAGCCGCGCGCTTCGACATCAAGGACATTGAACTCGCCGCACTCGGGCGGCAGCGGATCACCTGGGCGGCGCGCGAGATGCCAGTGCTCGCCCAGATCGCTGAGCGCTTCCGGGCTGAGCAGCCGCTGCGCGGCCTGCGCCTCGTCGCCTGCGCGCACATCACGACCGAGACGGCGAACCTCGCCATCGCGCTCCAGGCGGGCGGGGCCGACGCGGTTCTCTGCGCCTCGAACCCCCTCTCGACCCAGGATGATGTCGCCGCCGCGCTCGTTGAGATGGGGATCTCGGTCTACGCGATCAAGGGTGAGGATGCCGCGACCTACGAGCGCCACATCCGCGCCGTGATCGAGCACCGGCCGCAGATCGTGATCGACGACGGTGCGGACGTGGTGACGATGCTCCACCAGCAGTACGCCCAGTATCTGCCGGATGTGATCGGCGGCACGGAGGAGACGACCGCCGGGTTGACCCGCGAGCGGGCGATGGAGGCCGACGGCACCTTGCAGTACCCGATCATCGCGGTCAACGATGCCGACACGAAGCACTTCTTCGACAACCGCTACGGCACCGGCCAGAGCACGATCGACGGGATCATCCGCGCCACCAATATCCTCCTCGCCGGCAAGACGGTCGTGGTCGGCGGGTACGGCTGGTGCGGCAAGGGGATCGCGATGCGCGCCGCCGGGATGGGCGCGCAGGTGATCGTCACCGAGATCGCGCCGGTCCCGGCCCTCGAAGCGGCGATGGACGGCTTCCGCGTGATGACGATGGAGCAGGCCGCTCCGATCGGCGATATCTTCATCACCGCCACCGGCAATATCAAGGTGATCGACGAAAGTCACTTCACGCAGATGCGCGATGGCGCGATCATGGCGAACTCCGGCCACTTCGACTCGGAGATCAACATGCGCGCGCTCGAAAGCCTCGCGCAAGAGGGTCGGCGCACCCTGCGCCCGTTCGTCGAGGAGTTCCAGATCGCGTCGGACAAGCGCCTGATCGTGATCGGCGAGGGGCGGCTAGTCAACCTCGCCGCCGCCGAGGGCCACCCGGCCAGCGTGATGGACATGAGCTTCGCCAATCAGGCCCTCGCTGCCGAGTATCTGGTCAAGCACGGTGCCGAGCTGGAGAAGCGCGTCTACCGGATGCCGCTCGACATCGACCACGAGATCGCGCGGCTGAAGCTGAGCGCGATGCGGATCGAGATCGACACCCTGTCCGAGGAGCAGGAGCGCTATCTGCGCTCGTGGCAACACTAGGCCCAGCGCGGAACGTGGAAGGCGGAACGCGGAAGTAGCGTACTGAGGGAGATCGGGCGGATCGACCGGCACCGGGCGTGAGGATCGTTGTTCCGCGTTCCGCGTTCCGCGTTCCGCGTTCAGTCGGGGGTAACGATGAGCACCACCTTCATGCAGTCGCCGCAACTCTTCTTCACCTCGGAGTCGGTGACGGAGGGGCACCCGGACAAGCTCTGCGACCAGATTTCGGACGCGGTGCTGGATGCGATCATGGCGAAAGACCCGCTCGGGCGCGTCGCCTGCGAGACGGCGACGACGACCGGCCTGGTCCTCGTCTTCGGCGAGATCACCACCGAGGCGTATGTCGACATCCAATCGCTGGTCCGTGAGGTGATCAACGACATCGGGTTCAACCACAGCGACACCGGGTTCGACTGCAACACCTGCGGCGTAATCGTCTCGATCAAGGAGCAGTCGCGCGAGATCGGCGAGGGGGTCGAGAAGGCGCTCGAAGAGCGCGGCACCGGCAAGCCATACGACGAGGTCGCGGCGATCGGGGCCGGCGACCAGGGGATGATGGTCGGCTTCGCCTGCAACGAGACGGCGGAGCTGATGCCGCTGCCGATCGCGCTGGCCCACGCGCTCACGCGGCAGCTCTCCCAGGCGCGGCGCAGCGGCACGCTGCCCTACCTGCGCCCGGACGGCAAGAGCCAGGTGACGGTCGAATATCGCCACGGCAAGCCCGCGCGCGTGGATGCGATCGTCATCTCGACGCAGCACTCGCCCGAGGTCAGCAACCAGCGCCTGGCCAGCGATCTGCGGGCGCAGATCATCGACGAAGTCATCCCGGGGGGGATGATCGACGACAAGACCCACATCTACATCAACCCGAGCGGTCGCTTCACCATCGGCGGCCCGATGGGCGACGCCGGCCTTACCGGGCGCAAGATCATCGTCGATACCTACGGCGGGATGGCGCGGCACGGCGGCGGTGCCTTCTCCGGCAAGGACGCGACCAAGGTGGATCGTTCGGCGGCCTACGCCGCGCGCTGGGTGGCGAAGAATATCGTCGCCGCCGGCCTGGCCGACCGCTGCGAATTGCAACTGTCCTACGCCATCGGCGTGGCGCACCCGCTGTCGATCAGCGTCGAGACGTTCGGGACCGGGAAGATCGCCGACGATCGCATCCTCGAACTGATCGGCGAGCAGTTCGATCTGCGCCCAGGCGCGATCATCCGCGACCTCGATCTGCGCCGCCCGATCTACCGCCAGACCGCCGCGTTCGGCCACTTCGGTCGCCCGGATCTCGACCTCCCCTGGGAGCGGACGGACAAGGCCGACGCGCTGCGCCAGGGTGCCGGCCTCGCCGCCGAGGCGGTCGTCGGCGACGATTAGCTGCCCGTTCGTTCTTCGCTGCCTTATCCGGCGCGCCCGGCCACAAGCCGGGCGCGCGCCATCCCCGCACCCCATCGCGCGACAGTTGGCCGTATGGCGTGTGGTAGAATCGCCAAGCGGCGGGCTGGGGACGTGGGGCGCTCGCCGTATGGCTCCTCGGCGGGTCCGGCGAGGGGAGCGCGGGCTGCTACTGATCCGGTTGTGCCACCATGGAGCGAGGGGGGAGTAGACGCTTGCGCGCCCTGATCACCGGCGTGAGGGGTTTCGCCGGCCCCCACCTCGTCCGCACCCTCGGGGAACTGACCGATTGGTCGCTCTACGGGCTGAGCCGTGGCCAAGCTGCCGCGCCGGTCGGCTATGCCCCACTCGCAGTCGATCTCCTCGATCGCGAGCGCGTGCTGGCCGTGGTCGCCGAGATCGCGCCGACCCACGTCTTCCATCTCGCCGCGCAGAGTCACGTCCCCACCTCGCACGTCGATAACGGCGCGACGCTCACGAACAACATCGCCAGTCAGGCCAATCTGCTCGACGCCTGCCGCGCCCTGCCGGCACCGCCGCGCGTCCTCGTCGTCGGCTCGGGCGAGGAGTATGGCCTGGCGACCCCCGACGAGATGCCGCTCGGGGAGGAGCACCCGTTGCGCCCGACGAGTCCGTATGCGGTCAGCAAGGTCGCGCAGGATTATCTCGGGCTGCAGTATTTCCTGTCTTATGGCTTGCCGGTCGTGCGCGTGCGCGCCTTCAATCATATCGGGCCGGGGCAGAGCGACCGGTTCGCCCTCTCCGCCTTCGCCCGACAGATCGCCGAGATCGAGGCGGGGCACTGCGACCCCGTCGTGCGGGTGGGGAATCTCGATGCGCGGCGGGACTTCCTCGATGTGCGCGATGTGGTCCGCGCCTACTATCTGGCGCTGACGCGCGGCGAGCCGGGTGCGGTCTACAATATCGGCAGCGGCGTGGCCGTCGGGATCGGCGAGGCGCTGGGAGGATTGCTGGCGCTCTCGGCGATCCCCATCGCGATCGAGACCGACCCCGACCGCCTGCGTCCGTCGGATGTCCCGATTGTCGTGGCTGACAATGCGCGCCTGCGCGCCGCTACCGGCTGGAGGCCGGAGATCCCGTTCGAGGCGTCGTTGCGCGGGGTTCTCGACTGGTGGCGCGAGCAGACGGGGGTGTCGCGCTCCGATCTCGCCTTCTCCGGCAGCAATGGCCCGAGCAAATAGGGCCGTTGGGGCGGGGGCGAGGTGATCGAGCGCGATGGGGCCAGCGAGGGGTGCGAGAGATGACCGGGCGCGATCGTCCGCCGGGGCCGACCGATTACCTCTTCGAGTGGATCACTTGGTTAGGAGGCGAGGAGCAAGAACAGTTCGCGACGGAATTCGCGGGCGTCCGATCTTCCGGCTCGGCGTCCGAGTTGACCGAGCTGATGATTCGCTGGCACAACCGCGCGATGCAACGCCAGGCACGTCGTCGGCGCCTAGAGCGCGAGGACGAGGGAGACTGGGGCTGATTGGGGACGGATGCCACTTGTTTGGTGCTGAGGTGACAGCGCTCGGTATGGCCGACCTGTAGGCGCTCAGCGGCCCGTTTCACGATCGCTGGAGGTGGTGCGGCCCTCACCCCTTTTCCCCATCCGAGGAGAGGGGGAAGAAGATACCCTCCCGCTTCAGGGGAGGGTCGCCGCCGCAGCGGCGGGGAGGGGTTCTCTCAGGCAGAACGGGTCACTCAGAGCCGGGCTAACTCCCGATAGCGCAGCGCGATCAGCGCGATGCAGAGGCTGGATCCGAGCGCGCCGATCGCCACCCCCCAGGAGACCCCGAGGGACTGCGCCAACTCGCCGATGATCAGCGCGCCGATCGGCGTCAGCCCGAAGCTGAGCGCGAGCGCCCCCATCACGCGCCCGCGCATCTCCTCGCTCGTGTGCGTCTGCACCAGGATCTGATTCCCCGAGTAGAATGCGGAGCCGAGGAATGCCGAGCAGGCGAGCAGCGCCGCCGTGAGGATCGGCCAGCGCGAGAGGGTGAAGGCGGTCAGCACTAAGCCGTAGCCGATCCCGAGGATCAGCGTGAGGCGACCCTTCCGGGGGTAGCCGCTCAGCCTGGCGATGAAGAGCGCCCCGCCGAGGGAACCGACGCCACTCGCGGCCATGATCAGACCGAGTCCCTGCGCGTCGAGGCGCAAGACATCGCGCACGAAGACCGGCAACATCTGAACGTAGGGATAGGCCAGGAGCGCGGGGGCCGCGCCCAGCAGTAAGAGCCCGGTGAGGGTCCGATCGCGCCGGATGATCCGCAACCCCTCGATCAGCCCGCCGCCGACCGCCACCCTGGCGCGGGTGCCGCGTGGCAGCCGAATGCTCAGCGTGAGCGCCGCCGCGCTGAAGAGTGTGCCCGCCTGCGCGACGAAGCAGCCTGCCAACCCCACCGCGCCGATCAACACGCCCGCGATCGAGGGGCCGATGATCCGGGTCGAGCTATTGCCCGCCGAGGTTAGCGCCAGCGCATTGGGGAGGTCGGTCCGCGAGACGAGTGTCGGGATGAGGGTCTGCGTCGCCGGTTGGGAGATCGCCAGGAGCGCGCCGCTGAGAACCGCCGCGACGATCAGGTGCCACGGCTCGACCCAACCGCGCCAATTGATGATCGCGACGGTGATCGCCAGCAGCGCCCCGGCGATCTGGCAGATCAGCAGGGCGCGGCGACGATCGAGGCGGTCGAGGAGCGCGCCGGCGGGGAGGGAGAGGAGGAGAATCGGGACGCCGCTGGCGAAGCCGATCTGACCGACGAAACTAGGGCTGTCGGTGAGGGTGAGGGCGAGCCAGCCGAGGGCGACACTCTGGAACCACTGGCCGAGTTGGGTGATGACGCCCGCCGCCCAGAGGGAGCGGAACTGGCGATGCCGCGCCAATGCTCGGAAGAGACGATCGTCGCCTGTGTTCGCCGCCCCTCCGTTCGGGATACCCGCCGCTTCGCCCGACGGATCTTCCAGGATCGGCTTCGTCGCCATCGGTCCGCACCCTGCCCTTTCCGGGGAGGAGTATACCAGCCGACGTTCGGCCCAGGAGGGGACAGGGGAGTGGAGTTGCGGTGTGCGGAGTTATCTGAAGCCGTGTGGCTGCCACTGTGCCGGCACGCTCGATGCAGTTGCCGAGGTGGTGTGGTGGTAGAGAAAGCAAACCTGATCCGGTGAGGTGGGTGGTCCGAGGATTAAGATTCCCGGCTAAGGGCCTGCGGCCATTTAGCGCCGATTTCAATCGGCGACCCTGGCTGGTTAGTCGCCATAAAGAGACAGGGCGAGCCCACTCGGTGGGCTCGCCTCTTGCTACACCGCGTCGTATTAGCCGAACTTGTGGCCGCAGTTCTGGCAGAACTTCGCGCCCGGTGTCACCGGCTGGCCGCATTCGGGGCAGAACTTCGGACTGCTGCCCGACGCTCCGCCGCCACCGCCTTGCGGCGCGGCCCCCTGGTTGCCGCCCTGCTGCTGGCCCTGCTGACCGCCCTGCATCGCCTGGCGCATCTGCTCGGCCATCGTCAGGCCCATTCCCATGCCGAGTCCCGCGCCGAGCCCGGCCCCCTGCGCGCCGCCCGCCTCGCCGGGATTGTTGGCGGCGTCGCGGATTGCCTGCGCGGTCTGGAACTGCATGTATTGGTTCATGTTCCCGAGCGCGCCCATCGAGGAGCGCTGGTCGATGAACTTCTGCACTTCCTCCGGCGGCGTCACCGACGTCAGTTGGAACGCGCGCATTTGCAGGCCGATGTTGGTGAACTCGGCGAGGACCGAGGCGCGCGTCGCCGAGGCGATGTTGTTGTACTGCGACGGCAGGTCGAGGATGCTCTGCATCATCTGCCCGAGGATCGTCGTCAGGTTCTGGATGATCGTGTTGCGCAGATAGTCCTGGATCTGACCGGTGTCATAGAACCCCTGCTGCCCGACGATCTTGTTGACGAACAGCTGGGGATCGGCGGTCTGCATCGAGTAGGTGCCGAACGCGCGCAGCCGGACCATCCCCAGATCGGTGTCGCGAAAGAGGATCGGCTGGGGCGTCCCCCACTTCATGTCGATGAATTCGCGCAGGCTGACGAAATAGACCTCGGCGCGAAAGGGGCTCTTCCCGCCGAACGGGATGCCGAACAGGTTGGAGAGGATCGGGATATTGTTCGTGCTGAGGGTGTGCCGCCCGGCGGTGAAGACGTCGAGCGCCTTGCCGTCGCGGAAGAAGATCGCGGCCTGGCTCTCGCGCACGACCAACTGCGAACCGAGGCGAAACTCGCCGGAGCCATTGGCGGGCACCCGCGCCACCATATCCCGTCCCGACTCATCGGGATACTCGATCAGGTCGAGGATCGCCACGAAGGTGCTCCTTTCCTATGGGGAGATGTGCGGGCGCGGCGCGGCTGCCGACGACATGAGCCGTGTGGCAGCCGCGCCGCCCATCCCTTAGCGGTCGTCGCCCTGCCGCGCCTTGAGGGCCGCGAGTTCGGCATCAAGCTCGTTGGTCCCGCTGGCGCTGCTCATCGGGGTGGTGGCGGTCTGCGTGGCGGCACCGCCCGAGCGCTTCGACTTCAGCGCGGCCAACTCGTCCTCGACCCCGAAGTCCTGATCGAGTTGGGCGAATTCGTCGTCGTTGCCGAGTTCGGCCAATTCGGCGGAGGCGGCGGCCTTCGCCTCAGTGGTGCGGATACGGCGCTCGAAGCGCTCGAACTCGCTGGCGGCGTTGCCGTCGGGCAGGTTGCTGATCGTGTCGCTGACCTGCTGCTGCGCCTTGGCGCGGCGACTGCGGGCGATCAGGGCATCCCGCTTGCTCTCCATCTGGTCGAGCTTGTTCTCGAGTTCCCGCAGTTGGTTCTTCAGGCGGGTGACCGTGTGCTGCTGGGCGACCAGTTGCTCGCCGTAGATGCGGGCGTTCTCCTCGGCGTCACGCTTGCGGCGCAGCGCCTCGCGCGCCAGATCGTCCTTGCCTTGCGCGACGGCCAACTCGGCGCGGCGCTGCCACTCGGCGGCGTTGCGATCGCCCTCGGACTTGTCGGCCGCCAGCTCTTTCTCCTGCGCGATCATCGTCGCGACCTGGCCGCGCGCCTGGCGAATCTCCTCCGCCATGTCGCGGATCAGTTGCTGCAGCATCTTCTCCGGGTCTTCGGCGTTGTCGAGCGCGTCGTTGACGTTCGCGCGCATCAGCCGGGAAATGCGATCAAAGACACCCATGTTCGTGTTCCTCCTGGTGAGTCGTCAGTCGTCAGTCGTCAGTTATCAGAAGGGGGTCCGTAGTCGGTAGTCCGTGGTCCGTAGATTCTCGGTAGTGGTTATAAGGTTAGCTATCGGCACTACCTTGCCGCAACCTCTCTACGGACCACGGACTACCGACTACGGACCCCTTCACACCGCGTACACCTGGATTTCCAGTGGGTCGAGCGTGCGCCCGGCGAGGGTTTGGCGCCGCACATCCCAATCATAGTCGAAGAGCAACTCGCCCGCCTCGCCGCTGAAGCGCCGGAAGCTGACCGCGAGCCCACCTTGCTTGCCCGATTCGCCGACGATCTCGGCGGTCGCCGTGCCGGATGCCGCCTGGGTGTAGCCCTTGCCGCCGATCGTGACGTTTGCGCCGTCGGCGGGCGTCTCGGTCGTGACGGTCAGCAGGGCCATCGGCTCGGCGGTGCTCGGCGGGACATGCAGCCACTGCTCCGCGTCGCCGTCGCGCAGCAGATATTGTCGCCAGGCGGTGTCGTCGCCCTGGAACTCCATCCGGCCCTTGACGATGTAGTCCGCGCCGCTGATCGAGACGGCGTCGCCGAAGTGCAGATCGTCCGCGACGTGCGCCTGTTCCTGCGTCGGCGAGGCGAAGACATCCGGTACACCGCCGCCGCTGACCGCCTGGCCGCTGTTGATTGCCTCGGCGCGGAGGTCGAAGCGGCGGTTGAGCGCGTCGATCTGCCCTTGCGTGGCGCGGACCTTCTGCGGGAGATCTTCGCCGCCGAGCGACGCCGAGGAGATCGCCTCGACACTGGCGCGCAACTCGTCCGCGTCCCCGCCGAGCGCGCGGTCGAATGCGGCGAGTTGGTCGAGGGCGCGTTCATCGACCGGGCGGTCGGAGAACAGCCCGCCGTAGCCATAGGTCGCCGTCCGCAATCGGTCGGTGAAGAGGCGCAACGACCGCTCCAGGCGCTCGACGTTGCCGATCTCCGCAAAGCGTTGCGCGCGGACGAGTTCGCCCTGCACGTCGGTCAGCCGCTGCGCGATTAGGTCGTATTCGCGCGCGAGTTCGAGCCGCACCTGCTTGTCCTCATCGCGCCGCGACTCCTTGGCGCGATAGCCGCTGTACCCCGGAATCTTGTTCAGGATGTCGGGGGTGTTGCCGCCCCCGGTTGGTTTCGCCTTGGCCCAACTACTCATAGACCTTTCCTCACTCCTCGCCCGAAGGGCGCCCGATAGTCTCGTTCGGCTCGTCACACCGCGAGCAGTGCCGCACGGTCCGCAGTCTTTACGACCGCCCGGTCGACTTCAGGAAGATTTCGCTGCCGCAGTAGGGGCACTCCACCACACCCTTGCCGGCCAATTCGAGCGCCCCGCCACAGTTGGGGCAGGTCTTGCTCGCCTCCATATCCGACGCCTGTTGGGCGAGCAGGACCCCCTCGCGCCAGTTGACATAGCCGGTGAATAAACCCTTGCCGACGAGATCGTAGATGTACTTCTGCACCTGCTCGCGGGTGCCGTTGATCTCGAGCGCGATGTCGGCGATCCGCACCTTGCCGCGCGTCTCGACCATGTTCAGCACCATCCGCTGCTTCTGGACCTCGGCGTGGTCCTTCACCTCGGCTTGCCCGCGGAACAGCATGAAGATCCCGCCCGCGAGCAGCGGGAGGATCAGAATCGCCAGGAAGACCATCCCGAGGACAATCCCGCCTGCCCTGGCACCGGAGACGAACAACCAGGCGGTGCCGATGATCCCGAAGAGGAACCCCCCGACCACGAGCAGCGTGCCGACAACCCGACCGCTCCCAAGCACCTCCACCTCCAGTGACGAATGACGAATGACGAATATCTGGCCTTGCTAGTGTCTCGACATTCCCGTTGCAGCGGCGTGGACCCTCGCCGGGTGTCATGGGTTGTCGCCCAATCTACGCTCCGCAACCTTCGCAAGTTTCACACCGCGTCGCCATTCAGGCTGTGGGCGTGCGACCGCGCGCGAGCAGATGCGCCGCCAGGGCGGTGATCCGTGCGGCGTCGATCAGATCAAGGCAGCGGCAGCCGGGACAACCGTCCGGGTTACCGGGTCCGAAGCCGTTGTAGAGGCAGGGGGCGTGCGGGTCGCTGCCGCGCACCGCGAGCGCGTGCGCGTCGGGGAGGGGCGACAGTTCGCCCACGGCGCGCGGCAGGGTGACGTGTCTCGCGCCCCACGGCAGCCAGGCGCGATCGTTCGAGGGGCCGAAGAGCGCCAGGGTGGGGGTGCCGAGCGCGGCGGCGAGATGGGCCACCGAGCTATCGTTGCCGAGCAGGAGGTCGACGTTGAGCAGCACCCCCGCGAGCGTCGGGAGATCGGTGCGCCCCGCTAAGTTGAGCACCGGCGCACCCATCACCGCCGCTACCCGCCCGATCTCCCCCACCTCGACCCCGACGAGGACGATCCGCATGCCCTGCTCGCGTGCCAGCCGATCCGCGACGGCGGCGAAACGCCCGGCGGGCCATTGCCGACCCGAACCATAGGTGCCGTTTGTCGGGTGGATCGCGACGATCGCCCCACCCCCACCGTCCGGATGCGCGGCGAGCAGCCGCGCACCTGCCGCGCGATCGGCGTCCGTCACGGTGAAATGAGGGCGGTCGTCGTCGCTTATTGCGCCGAGCGTCGCGACGATCCGCAGCCAGTAGCGCCGCTCGTCGATCGCGCCGAACCCTTCGTCGCGGACGCGATGGGTCAGGAACCAGCCCCGCCCGTTGTCCAGCCCCGCCCGGACTGGCGCGCCGCACCAAAAGGCCAACGCGAGGTATTTCAGCGTCCCCCAACCGGTGACGAGGTGGTGGAGCAGGACCAGCGTGTCGTAGCGCCGTCGCCGCAAATCGAGGGCAAAGCGCAGCCCGACGAGCAGGGCGCGCAGCGACAGGCTGCCCCCCACACTATCGAAAAGGGTCTTGTCGAAGAGCAGGACGTCGTCCACATACGGCGAGCGTTGCAAGCCCGCCGCGCCGCCGCGCGTCGCCAGCACGGTGATCCGCGCCTCGGGATAGCGCTTGCGCAGCGCCCGCAGCGCCGGGGTGATGTTCAGCATGTCGCCGAGCGCGAAGAGTTTGACGACGAGGATCCGTCGCGGGATCGGGAAGTCGCCAGCGGGCGGATCGAAATGCCGACCTCCGCGCCGGTGGTAGGGGGGGGGCGTACTCGCCATACGGCGCGGGCGAGTGAGTGGTGTGAGCCAAGCTGGCCGCCGAATTGGCTCGTTGGCTCGTGTATCGGGTGGCCGCATCGTTTGGTGCTACCTTGGTTTCACGCTAGACACTTGTTCAGCAGTGCGTTTGATCTCGGCATTGCGTGTCAGCAACAGACGGCGCATGTAGCGTTCCAGGATGAGGCGGTCAGCGAGCCTGCCGAGCGGGCCGAACGGCGCGGTGTAATCGAAGTCATCGATCATGAGCGTGCCAGCATCTACCGCCGCGAATTCGTGGCGATGCGTGAACCGGGCGAACGCGCCGTGGATCATCTCATCGACAAAGTAGTAGGGCCGTGCGTAGTCGGTGATCTGCACGGTCAACGTTTGCCGCACACCGAAATGGACCGCCTCCCAAGTTACGCGCTCCCCAAGCTCGATCCGCCCGCTCGTCCGCCCGGCAACAGCACGTTCGGCTGTATGGATGAGCGATTGCTGGTGCAGATCAATATCTCGTGCCAGATCGAAGCAGCGCTTGACCGGTGCGGTGATGAGCAGGGCGAGGCGTATCCGTGGCACTACGCATCCCCTCCGATTACACCGCCCCCACCGCCTCGATCACCGCCAGCGTCTCGCCTGCCGCGCGCTGCCAGGAGAATTGTCGCGCGCGTTCGAGGCCGCGCGCCCGCAACTCGTCGCGCAGCGCGCGGTCGCCGATGAGGCGTGCCAACCCGGCGGCGATTGCGTCGGCGTCGAGCGGGTCGACGGTGAGCGCCGCATCACCGACGACTTCGGGCAGCGCGGTGGTGTTGCTCGTCAGGACCGGCACGCCGCAGGCCATCGCTTCCAAGGCTGGGAGGCCGAACCCTTCGTACAGCGACGGGAACGCCAGCGCCTCCGCCCCATTGTAGACGATCGGCAGATCATCATCGGGCAGATAGTCGGTGAGATCGACCCGACCGTGGGCGAGTGAGCCGGGGCGTCCGATCGCGGCGAAGAGTGGATCGGCGAGCCATCCCTTGCGCCCGACGAGGACGAGGCGATGGGGCGATCGCGCAGCGCAGAGCCGCTCGAACGCCGCCAGGGTGCGCGCCAGATTCTTGCGGGGTTGGAGGGTGCCGACCGCGAGGATGTACGGCCGCGTCAGCCCGAGCCGCGTCAGGCCGCGCGCGACGACGTCGGCGGACAGGGGCCGGAAGCGCGGGTGGTAACCGTGCGGGATGACCGCAATCTTCCCGCGCGGCGTGCCATAGGCGGCGTGCAGGTCGCGCGCGGTCGCCTCGGACGGCACGATGATCCGCCGCGCCACGGCGGCGCTCCAGCGCGTGGACCAGTCGAGATACTGGCGCGAGCGCCAGGGATGGGCCTGGGGGAAGGCGCGATACCCGAGATCGTGGATCGTCACGACGGTGCGCGGGTGGGCGAGTGGGACGACGTGCGCCGGGACGAACAGGAGGTCGGGCGACCGCGCGAGCATCTCGATTGAGAGGCGCGCGTGGGTCCAGAGGCGCGGGAACGGGATCAGCCGCGCGCGGAAGTTCGGCGGCAGGCGCAGCGCGGGGCGCTGACGCGCGTTGACGTACAGCGAGTAGCGATTGCGACCGTCGAGCGCGCCGAGCGCTTCGAGCAGTTGGACAGAGTATTGCTCGGTGCCGGTGCGCTGGCCAGTCGCGACCCGGCTGGCGTCGATGCCGATATGCAAGCTCATCGATCGCCCTGCTCGCTGAGGAGTTCGTGCGCGACCGCGAGGACATCATCCACGCCGATCGCCAACATACAGGCCGCGCCGCGCGGGCGACCCGGCGAGAGATCGCCGCAGCGGTCACAATGCATCCCGGCGCGGATGACGCGCTGCCGTCGCGGGTCGCCCCACGGGCCGAAGCGGACCGGGTCGGCGGGGCCGTAGAGGTGGATCGTCGGCACCCCGGCGGCGACCGCCAGGTGCAGGGCACCGCTGTCCGGCCCGATGACGAGCGCGCACCGGCGGTAGAGGGCGACCAGTTCGGGGATGTTCGTCCTGTCGGTGAGGTCGAGCGGCGCGCCCGTCGCCATCCCCGCCGCGACCGTGCCGGTCAGCCCTTCATCGCCCCGGCTGCCGGTGAGGACGATCCGCGCGCCGCGCTCGGCGACGAGCCGATCGGCGACGGTTGCCAGTCGCCCCTCGTCCCAGAGCTTGACCGGGACCCCGGCGCTGGCGTGGACCGCGACGATCGGCCCCACGCCGTCGAGTTGCCCCAGGAGCGCCGCCGCGTGACGCTCGGCGACCTCGCCGGGCGCGAAGACGAGCGGGTGAACGAGCGACGCGGATCGGGCGGCGGCGTGGCCGTCGAGCAGCTCCGCACGACCACTCTCGCGCAGCAGAGCGTCGGCCAGCCGGAGATTGCCGAGGGCGGCGTGTTCGCCGACCGGCAGCGGCAGGGCGTCCGTGAGGAACGGTGCGACATCCGGGTGGGCGAAGCCGAATCGACGCGGTATGCCAGCCGTCGCCGCGAGCAAGCCCCCCCACCAATGGTCGTCGCGCAAGATTAGCGCGGCATCGAATTCGCGCGCCCGCAACTCGCGAGCGGTCGCGCGGAGCAGGCGATACGGCGCGAGCGGATTCCCCTTCGGCTGGCGGGTAAAGCCGGGGAAGTCGATCGTCAGCAGCGTGTCGTAGTCCCGATTCCCGGCGAGGATCGGCCTGCTCCACGGCCCGATCGCCACGGTGATCGCCGCCTCGGGGAATTGTGCGCGCAGGCCGCGCAGGGCCGGGGTGAGCCAGAGGACGTCGCCGAGATGGTCCGGACGGATCAGCAGGAGGCGACGGAGCGCCGCTCCTTCCCCTGGGTGCGCCGTGCGGCCCCGAGCGAGCGCCCGCCCGCCCGCGCGTAGGAGCAGTCGCCGCACCCGCTGTCGCCGCGTCAGCGCCGCGCCACTCATCGGCGGGTCGCACGGTCGAGGACGCGCCCGGTCGCAGACAGCACCTGCTCTACCGTGATCGTGTCGATGCAGCGGAACGCCGCTGTATCGGCGAGGCGGGTGAGATCGCCGCGCTGCACATACGGCCCGCAAGCGATCGGGTCCCAGATCGCCTCACCGATCCCATCCGTCGGGCCGTATTGCGCCGGGTCGGTCGGGCCGAAGATCGCGACGACCGGCGCGCCGCACGCCTCCGCCAGATGGGTCGTCCCGGCATCGTTGCCGACATAGAGCGCGGCGCGCGCGCAGAGCGCGCCCAGTTCGTCGAGGGAGAGCGCGCCGCAGAGATCCAGGGCGTCGGCGCGCAGCGCGGCGCGGGTCGCCGCGACCAGCCGCCGATCGCTCTCCGCGCCGACGAGCGCGATCGTGCCGCCACGTTGCTCCCGTAGCGCGTCGGCGACCCCGGCAAATCGCTCGGGGGGCCAGCGCTTCGCGTCCATCGTCACGCCGGGATTCGCGCCGCCGCCGGGGTGGACCACGATCAGTGGTTGTGGCGCGTCGCGCTCGGCGAGCAACGCGGCGATGCGCGCGACTGCCGCATCGCTCGGCCGATAGTGGGAATGACGATCGGAGGCGGCAAGGCCGAGCGCGCGGGCGAGATCGAGCGCCAGGTCGGTCTCGTGGCGCACGTCGCGGATCGGCACGCGGTCGGTCAGCGCGAAGCCACGCCCCGCCGAGTCGAGGCCGACCCGGCGGGGGATACCGGCCAGCGTGATCGCCAACGCCGGTAGGGGGGAGCGCTCCGGCACCAGCGCGAGGTCGAAGTGGCCTCGGCGCAGCCTGCCGACGACCCGCGCCCACTCGCGCCAGGACGGGCGATCGGGCAGCCGGAGGATCGCGTCAACGTGCGGATTTCCCACCAGGCCCGCCGCTGACCACTTGCCGACCGCGTAGGTGATTCGCGCCTCCGGGTAGGCCGCGTCAAGGGCGGCGAGGAGCGGCGTCATCATCAGCGTGTCGCCGAGGCAGCAAAGCCGGAAGACGAGGATGCGCGCGGGCATAGCTCCTGACGCTGGCTTGCGAGTGCGTAGAGCGAATGGCAGGCGTAGCAGCGTGCTTGCGGCGGTGATCAGCGTTTGACGGACGAGGGTTGACAGGTTCATTATCCATCGCCACCACAGACGTTTTCCCAATACCTTGTCGCGTCGCGAGGGTGGGCCGACCCCTCCCCGTCGCCCCGGCGGCGACCCTCCCCTGAAGCGGGAGGGTGAGGACGGCCCCCGCCGAGTCGGCAGCTAATCGCGTGGCGTGGTACCAAGATAGAGCCTACCCCCATTCCCGTCCTTCGTATCTCCCTCTCGTCTCTCTCCCCGTGTCTCTGTGCGCTCTGTGCGCTCCGTGGTTAAGCCCCGTCGTCCCTTTTGTCCTCATCCCCGGCAGTCGGCGCGGCGGTCAGTGCGAAGAGGAGTTCGCCTTTCGCGACCAGCGCGCCATCGACGGTGGCCGTCGCGGTCCCCTTGCCGAAGCCGGCGCGGAATTTGCCGAGCTCGACTTCGAGACGCAGCACGTCGCCCGGCACGACCGGGCGCTTAAAGCGGACGCCGTCGATCCCGGCGAAGAACGGGATCTTGCCCCGGTGCTCCGGCATCCGCAGCAGCGCGACCGCGCCGACCTGGGCCAGCGCCTCGACGATCAGCACGCCCGGCATCACCGGGAAATCGGGGAAGTGGCCGACGAAGAAGGCGTCGCCGTGGCCGACATTCTTGATGCCGACCGCGCGCACCCCCTCCTCGATTTCGAGGATCCGATCGATCAGCAGCATCGGGTGCCGGTGCGGGATGATCTGCTGAATCTGACGACTATCGAGCATCATAACCCCCAGGTGAACGCGGAAGTGGGAACGCGGAACGCGGAATTTGGTCCTTCCCGCTGAGATGCGATGGCGAATACACGCCCAAATTCCGCGTTCCGCGTTTACACCAAGACTCCGCCATCGACGCGGATCATCTGCTCGCGCGACGGCCCGACGCCGATCAACGCGACGCGCGCGCCGAGCGACCCTTCGATCCGCTCGATGTAGCGGCGGGCGGCGGCGGGCAATTCGTCGAGCGAGCGGGCGGCGCTGGTATCGGACTGCCAGCCGGGCAGGGTCTCGTAGATCGGCGTGATCCCCGACCACTGGCCCTCGCCCGCCGGCGGGTGATCGATCTTGGTGCCGTTGGCCTCGTAGCCGACGCAAATCCGCAACTCCGGCAGGGTGTCGAGGATATCGAAGCGGGTCAGCGCGATCCGCTCGACATCGTTGAGGCGCACGACATAACGTCCGGCGACCGCATCGAACCAGCCGCAGCGGCGCGGGCGGCCGGTCGTCGTGCCGTACTCCTGGCCGCGCTCGCGGATATGATCGCCGGTCGCGTCGGCCAGTTCGGTGGGGAACGGTCCGCCGCCGACGCGCGTGCTGTACGCCTTGAAGACCGCCAGCGTCTCGCGCACCTGCGTCGGCGCGATCCCCGCGCCGGCGCAGGAGCCGGCGGCGGTCGGGAAGGAGGAGGTCACGTAGGGATAGGTGCCGAAATCGAGATCGAGCAGCGCCGCCTGCGCCCCCTCGACCAGCACTTCCTCGCCCCGATCGAGCGCGTCCTGCACCAGCATCTCCGTCGGGGCGATGTACTGCTCCAACTGCTCGGCGAAGGAGAAGCACTCCTCCAGGATCTGCCGCGCGTCGAGCGGCGGTGCATCGTAGAGGCTGAGGATCTTGTTCTTGCGCTCGACCAGGTCGTTGACCTTGGCGGTCAGGAACGCCTCGTCGCGCAGATCGGCCACGCGGACGCCGGTACGGCTGGCGCGGTCGGCGTAGGCGGGGCCGATGCCGCGCCCGGTCGTGCCGATCGCCGAGCCGCCGCGCTGCTGCTCTTCGAGCTTATCGATCAGCGGGTGCCAGGGCATCACGAGGTGGGCGCGATCGCTGATCCGCAGGCGGGGGGTATCGACCCCCGCCCGCTTCAGGATCGCCAATTCATCGAGGAGTCCCTTCGGGTCGATCACCACGCCGTTGCCGATGATGGAGGTTGCCTGTGGATGGAAGACCCCGGCGGGTACGAGATGCATCTTGAATTTGCCGAGCGGGTTGAGGATCGTGTGTCCGGCGTTATTGCCGCCCGTCGCGCGGACGACGACCGCCGCCTGTTCTGCCAGGGCATCGACGATCTTGCCCTTGCCCTCGTCGCCCCACTGCCCGCCGATCACCAAGCGCGCTGGCATTATCCCCGTCCTCTCATCCCCGCGCGCCACCGTCGCCGCCGACGGGGCCTCGCGCGAGCGTTTCGTTGACCGGGGTGCAACTATAGCCGATGAGGGGGGAGAAAGGGAAGTTTGTGGGGAGGATTGGCCGTAGATACTAGCTGGGCGGGTGATCTGCGGAGGTGGTGAGCCGGAGGGTGATGGAGACTGGCTCATCGTTCGGGAACGGCATTCTGGCGGCACCGAGGCCGTGGGTTGATGGCGGCGCTACTTCAATCTGCGGTCTCGGCCCCATCAGCACAACATCCATATCACGAATACTTAGGACCTACGCAGTTGAACATGGATTCGCGGCAAAATCACGCCTGTTCCGTGCCCAACTGCGTAAGTCCCAACTTTTTGATCAGATAGTCAACATACTCCTCTTTGATTGTTTCATCTGTCGGCGATTCTCCATCCACTTGAGCGATGCCGAGCAGCCGTTCGAGCGATGAAGTGCTGCGGGAGGGAGGCTAGATCATCGCGGATGGTACGCGTAAGCACCTCAAGCAAAGCCAATCTCTCGGGCAATGGGAGTCGCGCTATCTCCTTGACGAGTTCGATGTACGTAATCCCCATACTCCCGGTAGCTTCTCGCGACAGGCGATCACCTCTGGCTCAATTGTACTCCCATCTCCCTGGCGCGTTCCGTCGCGCGCGCGACTGCGCGGCGGAGGGCTGCGGCGACCTCGGCGTCGTCGAGGGCGGCGATCCCGGCCATCGTCGTGCCGTTCGGCGAGGTCACCTGGCGGCGCAGTTCGCCCGGCCCTTTGCCGGTCTCGCGCAGCATCCGCGCCGCGCCGTAGAGAGTCTGGATCAGCAATTCGCGGCTCGTCTCCTCGGGCAGCCCGACCGCCTCGCCCGCCGCCAGCAGCGCCTCCGCGACGTAGTAGATGTACGCCGGGCCGCTGCCCGAGAGCCCCGTCACCGCGTCCATCGCGCCCTCGTCCACCGCCACCACGGTGCCGATCGCGGCGAAGAGTTGGCGCGCGATCTCCAGCGCCTCCGGCATCGCCCAGCGCCCGCCGCAGATCGCCGTGGCCGATTCCTGCACGAACGACGAGGTGTTCGGCATCGCGCGCACGACCGGTATCCCGGCGGGGATGAGCGCTTCAATCGCGGCGGTCGCGACCCCGGCGGCGACGGAGATCAGCAGTTGATCCGCCGAGAGGGCGTCGTGCACCTCGGCGAGCGCACGGGTCACATCGAACGGCTTGACCGCCAGGATGACAATATCCGCCGTCGCGATGTCGGCCAGCTTGTCGCGGCTGGGGATGATCCCGTAGCCGTCGCGCAACTCGTGCAGGCGGGCGAGGTGCTGGCGGTTGCAGAGGACGATCCGATCGGGCGGCAGGGTGGCGGTCGCGAGGAGCCCTTTCAGCATCGCCTCGCTCATCGAACCGGCACCCAGGAAGAAGATCCGCTTGTCGGCCAGCATCGCGTATCACCTCGATCGGCTATCGGCTATCGGCTATCGGCGGTCGGCGATGGGCGTGAGGCGAATCTGCCACACGCGCAACCGGAATCGACGCCTGGTTGTTGCGCGCTCGCGGGCGCTGAAGGGTAACGGAAAGCGGGCTGGTCCTGCCAGCCCGCCCCACATCGGTGCCCCCCCGTCGATCGTTGTCAGTCGGCGGCCTGTGCGGCACCCTGTTCCCCGTCGCGCAGGCGCTCGAAGAGTTCGCGCTCGCGCTCCGTCAGGTTCGTCGGCAGCACGACATTCACGCGCGCCAGCAGATCGCCGCGCGACTCGTCGGCGGTGCCGCGTCGCAGTCCCTTGCCGCGCAGGCGGAAGAGCCGACCGTTCTGGGTCTCGGCGGGGATACGCAGCGCCAGTCGTCCCCCCAACGCGGGGATCGCCGCCTCTCCCCCCAGGATCGCCGTGTAGAGCGGCAGATCGACGGTCACGCGCAGATCGCTCCCCTCGCGCTCGAAGCGCTCGTGCGGCAGCAGGCGGATGCGCAGATAGAGATCGCCGCTCGGCCCGCCGAGGTGGCCGGGGCCACCCTGGCCGGCCAGGCGGATGCGCCCCCCGTCCTGGACGCCCGCCGGGATGCGCGCCTCGATCCGGCGTGTTTGCAGGACCGTCCCGTTGCCGCCGCAATTCGGGCAGCGCCGGTGCTCGACGATCCCATTGCCACTGCAGGTCGGGCAGAGCGTCGGCGTCTGCAATTCGAGGCCGCGCGTCGCGCCGCGATCGGCCTCTTCGAGCGCGATCCCGATCTCATATTCCTGGTCCTCGCCACGCTGCGGACGGGGCTGCCCGAAGCCGCGCCCGCGCCCGCCGCCCCCGCCACCGAACAGCGTCTCGAAGAAGTCGGAGAACTCGCCATCGCCGAAGTCGCGGTACTCGACGCGCTGGCCGCCGCGACCACCCCCCTGGCCGCTGAACCACTGGCTGAAGTCGGCCCCGGCCTGCGGCCCGGCACCCGCCCCCTGCGCCTGCTGATAGCGCTGCCAGTCGGCCCCGAACTGGTCGTACATCTTGCGCTTCTCGGGGTCGCTCAGGACTTCGTTGGCCTCGTTGATCTCTTTGAAGCGCGCCTCGGCGCTCTTGTCATCCTTGTTCATGTCGGGATGATACTGGCGCGCCAGCTTGCGGAACGCCGAGCGGAGCTCCTTGTCGCTCGCATCGCGCTTCACGCCGAGTGTTTGGTAGTAATCTTTGAAGTCCATCGCTCCCCCCGCGTCCTTCGCCGCCCGCCGCGCGGTCGCGCGCCCTCGGCTCCCGCAACTCTCTCGTTCGATTGTAATAGTTGAGTCGTCCCGTGTCAACCTTTCTTAGTGTTGATCTACGGCTTACGCGCCAGTCGGGGTTCATCCCCTTGCCGTTCCCCATTCCCTCCATCCGTGAGCGCGGCGAAATGTGGCGTAACGAACGCGCCCCGCCCCCCTTGTGAGGGGGCGGGGCGCGACCATGCGCGGATGGCGGGAGCCGACTCAGCCGGTGGCATATCCGCCTCGTGTCGCCGCGCGGCGTGCGCGTCGCCGCCGCACGATGAGTGCCAGGAAGAGGCAGAGCACCAGCAGGAAGACCACGACGAGGACCGGGGCGAAGATCGCCAGGAGCGCGCCGAACAGCGACAGGAGATCCTCGATGATGCTGACGACCGGGTTGCCGAGCCCGCCGGTGGTCGCGGTCACCAGCGGGCGGGCGGTGGCCTTGGTGGCGTGGACGCCGCCCGCGACGAGCAAGCCCAGCAGCGCGGCGAGGACCGGGTTGATCGTACCTGCCCCGTTGCTCGACAGGAAGAGTGCCCCACCAGCGGCGGGGCGCACCACGGTGTTGATGATATCGTTGACATGATCGACGCCCGGCACCTTGTCGGCCAGCACCTCGATGGTCAGCAGCACGGTCAGCACGCCGAGTCCGACGGGGCTACTGAGCACGTCATACGGCGCGTTGAGGTCGGCGTAGCCCGCCCGCCCGGCGATCCCGAGCAGGAGGAGCGGGATGTAGGCGTTGAGCCCCGCCGCGCCCGCCAGGCCGAAGCCGCTGAAGATGCCGTCCATCACCGTGACCCTCGTGCCGCGCGACCGTTAGAACGGTCGCGCCTGGCCATACTGCTGACCGTAGCCCGGCGTGGCACCTTGCGTAGCCCGATGTGCTTGCCCGTAGAGGTGGTAAATCATCAGATAGGCGTAGAAGGCGGTGAAGGCCGCGCCGATGAAGCAGGCGATGATGCCGATTCCCGCGAGGAGCGGCACCAGGAAAGAGTTGATCAGGGCGATGATGACGAAGATGCCGATATTCTGGCGGACCGTGGCGATGACCGCGCCGAATTGCAGGGCGCTGCCGATGTCACTGGTGACGGCGAAACGACCCATCGCGGCCGGGAGGACGACGGCGACTGCGAGGCTGACGATGAAGTTGATACAACTCCCCAGGAGGCTGAGCACACCACCAGCCGCAGCCGCCCCATCATTGCCCGATGAACTCAGAACAATGTTCGGCAGACTGAAGACGAGGCTGATAAGGATCGCTGGCAGCGAATAGACCAGGGCAACGACCCAGCCCTTGAATCCCTCGATCCATTTGTTGCCGAAGTCATCCCATTCCGGCAGGGGCTGCGGATTGCCATTGATGACGTTCCGTGTAGTCATGATCATGTAGCCGCCGACAACCGGGAAGGTGAAGAGCCAGCCGACGAGCGTGACGATACCGGCGAGGATGAGACCGCCACCGATCAGTATCTTGGTGAGCCACTTCGGGTCTTCCGTGACGAACGTAAACGCCTTGCCGATGTCCAGGTTCATCGTTCTCTCCCTAACATACCGCTACTTCAATCTCGCCCCCCGGGCT
This sequence comes from uncultured Thermomicrobiales bacterium, assembly GCA_902806415.1. GTDB lineage: Bacteria > Chloroflexota > Chloroflexia > Thermomicrobiales > CADCWN01 > CADCWN01. Next base: position 28,921 of record CADCWN010000394.1, read on the forward strand.
TATGAGTAACCTTGTTGCCCCTCGCCCAACTAAGTACGTATCGCGGCGCTGAAGCGTTACGCCCGACACAAACCGCTCCCAGCACGCCCCCTCCCTGCGGCGTGGCAGATCGGTCACGTTGGTGCGTCATCGCCAGCTATGCCGCGATTGTACACCATCCCTGACTCGACTGGAACAGGTTTGTGGCGGGGAAAGCCCAGGACTTTCGGGTGATGGAGAGCGCCCTTGCGTCACCACTCCGTTCGGGGCGCACGCGCCTCTCCTAGTGCGACGCACGCCAAGCGACCCATGGTTTACTCAGTCGCCCGGAGACGCCGCCGTATCGCCCTCCCGTCCCGGGGCGCGCGGCGGGAGCAGACCGATCACGAGCAGCAGGACGGCGATCAGGAACAGTCCCAACGACCAGAAAATCCGGTCGCTCGGCGGGGAGAAGGCGTAGGGCTGGAACGAAGGGAGACGCTTCGGCCAGATCTCGCCCGCGTTCGCCGCCCAGGTGGTGAAAAGCGCGTTGTGGCCGTCCGGCTGGTTGTACATCAGTCGCGGCGCGGCCAGGAAGCCGCCCATGATGATCAGTCCGGGTACACCCAGCAGTCCCACCGCACCCGCGACGATCGCCCCGCGTGCCCCCTTCGCCCAGCAGGCGATCGGCGCGATCGCCAGCGGCGCGATCGGCGCGAGGTAGCGCGCCGCCGGACCCCATTCGCCCCACCAAACCCGGTAGAACGCGACGAGCGCGAGGTACGGCAGGACCACCGCCAGGAGACCCCCCGCGTCGGCACGATTGATCCGCCAGAGCACGCCGAGTCCCACCGCCGTCAGCAGATAGATCGGCGCGTGGATCAGCAAGCCCCACTGCTCGTCGAGGAAGAGGCCGAAACCGGCGTTGACGATCTCGATCGGGGTGTTGAAGCCCGCGTGATCCTCGGTCGAGGGGAATGGCTTGCCGTAGATGGCGACCCAGTAGGCCAGGAGGGCGATCGCCGCGAGGGCCGGTGGGGCCAGCCCCGCCAGGCGTCGTCGCCACGAGCGCTCGCGCAACCAGCCGCCGACCAGAATCGCGACGAGCCCGAGGACCGCCGGGATGAAGCGCGCGTGCAGCCACGGCAGCGTGGCGATGGCGCAGCCGACGCCGAACCATTGCCAGCCGTTGTTCTCCGGCTCGCGCGCCCGGCGGAAGGTGTAGACGAGGGCCAGCGCGGCGAAGATTTCGGGGAAGATCAGGTAGGCGTAGCTCATCAGCGGGTTGGCGAAGACGAGCGGGAGGGCCAGCAGGGTCGCGGCGGGCCAGCCGTGGCCGTACCGCCGCGCCAGCAGGATCATGTTGGCCGCGACGAGCGCGGCGACGAGATTGAGGAAGATGATCGTCGCGAGTCGCCCGCCGAGCAGGTAGGGACCGGCGATCAGCAGCGCCACGCCGAGGCCGTGCTTCGAGAAGAGGCCGGGGCGGACACCCTTGGCGGGGTGCGGCGGGAGTTCGCGCGGGAAGGCGGGCCAGCCTTGCCAACCCGCCGGGAGCGGGTCGGGCGGGTAGAACGAGCGATAGTCTCCCCGGGCGTAGTTGTTGCTCTCGTCGAGGTCGCCGTCGCGGGCGAGCGAGAGGATGGTCATGACATAAAACGGTTCGTCGCCGGTGAGCGGGGTCAGTGCCTCCATAATGCGCGGGATGAAGAGGGCGTAGACGCCGAGGCACGCCAGGACAATCAGGGCCAGGCGCGCGGGCGTCCCGAGGCGATCGGCTGCTCTCGTCCTCGGTGCGAGATTGGCCCGGTCGCGCGCAACCAGCGTCATCGCGCCCCGCCCCGCCGCCGGCGCGCGGCCTGCCGGGCGAGCGCCGCGAGCGCGCGGTCATAGGTGGCCTCCGCGCGCGCGACGAGGCGTTCCCAGGCGAACTCGTCCCAGGCGCGCCGCGCCGCCGCCGCGCCGAGAGCCTGTCGGCGCGCGGGCGCGTCCAGCAGATCGGCCACCGCCGCGCCGAACGCCGCCGCGTCGCCGGGCGGGGTCAGCACGCCGCTGCTGCCCGGTTCGAGGTATTCCCGATTCTGGCCGACCGCGTCGGCGACGATCGGTCGGGCCGCCGCCATCAGGTCGAGGGTCTTGACTGAGCACTTGGCCCGATTGATCAGCGTGTCGTCGTAGGGGAGGATCGCCACGTCGCCGACGGCGAGGGTCGCCGGCAGATCGGCCCATTCGACCCACGGCAGGTGGGTGATCGCCTCGCCAACCGCCGCCTCCCGCGCGGCGGCGAGGAGGGCGCGCTCCTCCCCGTGAAAGCCATGCCCGACGACGAGCAGCCGGGCCTCCGGCACCCGCTCGCGCACGGCGCGCAGGATCGCCACGGGGCGGGTCGGGTCGAATTCGACGAATCGCGTATAGAGGAGGATAGTCGGGGCATCACCCAGCCCGAGGTCGCGCCGTACCCCTGCGGCGCGTGCGCGGGCCTGCGCCCAGCCGCCGTGCCGTTTGGGGATGATCCCGTTCGGCAGATAGGTCACGCGGTCGCGCGCCAGCCCGAACCCCCAGAGCTGCGCCTCCAGTGTCCGGCTCGCGGCGGTGGCGGCGGCGGCGCGACGCGGCAATGACCGCTCCTGCCAGGCGAAGAGGGCGCGCTGCGGGGCGCTGTAGAGGCCGCTGTCGTTCCAGCCGCCCGCACCCTCCCAGTCGTCGGTATCGACCACGATCGGATAGTGTCGCTCCAGCCCGAGCGCCGCCAGCGCGCCGTGCCCTTTCGGCTTGAAGATGTGGAGGAGATCGGGCGCGAGTGTGCGGATCGCGGCGCGCAGGCGGTGGACGATCCCCGCCATCTCGAAGCGGCGCGGCAGCGCGATGTGCCGGATTGTCACGCCATCCTCGACCCAGGATTGCCCACTGCGCGCCGGATCATCCCAGGGTGGGAGGAGCAGCGTCACCCGCTGGCCACGCGCGACCAGGGCGGTCGCCAGTGGCAGGGCGCGCGTGCTGGCCGTCGCTTTCGGCGCGAGGCCGAACGGGGCGACCATGACGATATGGCGGGGGGCGCGTTCCACCGGTCCTCGCTGGGCGATCGGGGGAGGTGTGGCCGATAGGGGCGATGATACCAGCGCCATTGGTCGGGCGACAACGCGCATACCGGGGTGGGAGAGATACCTTAAACCACAGAGCGCATAGAGCGCACAGAGACGGGGCGAGAGAACGAGAAGGATGAAAGAGGGGAGCATTAACATATGGAGCGCGCAGGGCGCGCGGGGCGGAGAGGGCGACGTCAGGGACCATAGAGGGAGACACGTCTTCACGCCAGTCGTCGGCCCCTTCAGATACTTGTCGCCCGCTTCCTTCCCCTCGTGCTGCTCATTTTTCTCTCGTTCCCTCTCTGTGTGCTCTGTGGTTCAACCCTCGTACCCGCGTTCGATCGCTGCGCCTTGTTGAGCAGACAATAGAGCGGGCCGGTCATCTGACCGGCCCGCTGGCGACAAAATGGCTGTGTGGAGGTTTTAGTTGAGGGTGCGGAAGACCGAGACGAGGCGACCCTTGATCTCGACGTTGCTCGCGCGGGTATAAATCGGCTCCATCGTCGAGTTCGCCGGCTGGAGGCGGATTTCGGAGCCTTCGTGGTAGATCCGCTTCAGGGTCGTCGCGCGCTCTTCTTTCAACCAGGCGGCCACGATCTCACCGTTCTCGGCCGCGACCTGGCGGCGGAGGATGACCAGATCGCCATCGTCGACCAGCGCGTCGATCATCGACTTCCCCTTCACACGCAGGGCGAAGAGCCCGTCGAGACGCGGCGGCAGGAGATCGAGATTCACCTCGACATTCTCGGCGAATTCCCCTTCGGCCAGGTCGTCCGGCACGTCGATCGGCACACCGGCGGCGATCTGCCCGAGCAGCGGGATCGCGGCGACGCGACTGTTCGCCCCATTGCTCGGCGGATTCACCACCTCGATCCCGCGCGAGATGTGTCGGTTGCGGCGGATGTGGCTCCGGTCTTCGAGGATGTTGAGGTTGTAATCGACAACGCTCGTCGAGACCGGCTTGCCGCTCGCCGCCGGCTTGAGATGCCCCTGGATTTCACGGATGGTCGGCGGGTAGCCGCGCTTCGCGTAAAAATCCCCGATAAAGCTGAGGATCTGCTGCTGTCTGGCCGATAGATCTTTCATCGCGCTGCGCTCCCTCTCGCTGGTGTACGGGCTGGTACACGACGGTTCCCAAGCCATCGTCCGTGCCGTTGTGTGGGGTGACCTGCACACCGTGCCGGGACGGTCCGGCTGCTCTTGCCCTCCATTATAGGAGCGAACAGATGTTCGTGTCAAGCGGTCACAACGGGATCGTCAGATTCTAGCGGCGGGGAATGCGGGGAGAAGGCTCGGGAGCATGGAGACGTGCCACGCAACAGTAATGCCTTACCTGCGAAAGCCGGGACCATTGGGGGAATTACGTGATGTTCGTCGCTGAGTACAATAGTCGTACCAGCGTGATCAGGCGGTCCCGATCCCGGTCTTCGGGTCAGGCAAGGGGTACTCACAATGACCAATCTTTTCGATCTTTTGATCATGGCGCTCTTCGGTGGCACCGTGCTACTCTCGTTCTTGGGTGGCTTGGGGAAAGTCTTCTCGACGCTGGTCGGGATCTATGGCGGGATGCTGCTCGCCGCCTGGTTCTACCAGCCATTCACAAGCGTGGTATTGGCACGATTCTTCCCGCAGATGACCGAGTTTACCGGTCACCTCACGGCGTTCCTGCTGCTGCTGTTCCTGGCTTCGCTGGCGATCGCGATCGGGTTGGGCCGGAATTACGCGCTGACACAATTGGCGCGACGTACCGGGATCCTTAACAACCTCACCGGTGGTGCGCTCGGGGTCGTGGTCGCCATCTTCGCCACGATCCTCGCGACGATGGTCACGAGCCTGCTGCTACAACTGGTCAACGCCACGGCGGCCCTGGGCTCCAGCCCGACGGTGGCCGTCCTGCAAGTCGAGCTGACCAACTCGACGCTGGTGCCGCTCTTTCTCAAAGTCGCCCCGGCGATTATCCTGCCATTGATGCCGTTCCTCCACCAGGGGCTCCCGCCTCTCCTGGCACCCGGCGGTTTCTAAAGCGCTCGGCCCCGCCCCCCGTTCGTCGCCCGCGCCCCGGTAGGGTACAATTTGTCCATGCTGTGTGCAGCCCCCGGCAAGTCGCCGGGGGCTGTGGATTGGGAGGCCAGACTGGTGGATGCGCGTGTCCTGGGGGTGTTGGAGTTCGATAAGGTGCTCGACCTGCTCGAAGATCGTTGCACCTATTCCGTCGCCGCCGAACTCGCCCTGGACCTGGAGCCGAGCGATCACGCCCCCACCGTGCGGCGGGCGCTCGCGCTGACCGATGAGGCGAAGGCGCTGCTGACGGCGGTGCCCGACTTCAGCGTGCGCGGCGCGCGGGACATCCGCGAGACGCTCCGTGGCGCGCGGATCGGCGTGCTGCTCAATCCGAGCCAGTTGCTCGAGGTCCAGGATACGCTGGGTGCCGCCCGGAATCTGCGCGCCGCGTTCCGCCGCCTCCCCGATGCCGTCGGGCGGTATCCCCGTCTCGATGACGTGCTGGTCATGGTCGAAGAATTCCCGATCTTGGAGAGCGACATCGCCCGCGCGATCGGCCCGCGCGGCGAGATTCTCGACTCCGCCTCGCCCGAACTCGGGCGAATCCGCGCGGGTGTCCGCACCGCCCATAATCGCCTCCTCGATCGCTTAAATTCCCTCCTGACCTCGCAGAAATACGGGAATGCGATCCGCGAGCCGATCATCACGATGCGCGACGGGCGCTACGTGATCCCGGTCCGCGCCGACGCGCGCAGCTCGGTCGGCGGGATCGTCCACGACTCCTCGGCCAGCGGCGTGACCGTCTTCGTCGAGCCGATGGAGACGGTGGAACTCAGCAACACCTGGCGGCAGCTGCAGCGCGACGAGGAGCACGAGGTTGAGCGGATCCTGCGCCGCCTCAGTGAAGCGGTGGCGACGAATGCCGACCCGCTGGGGCGCACGGTCGATGGCCTCGCGCAGTTCGACTTCCAGCTTGCCAAGGCGCGGTTCAGTTTCGATCTCGATGCTGCCAGCCCGACCGTGGCCGACGAGGAGGCACCCTGCCGGATCGTCCTGCGCGGGGCGCGCCACCCCCTGTTGACCGGCGCGGTGGTGCCGATCGACATCGCGCTCGGCGAGGATTACCGGGTGCTGGTGATCACCGGGCCGAATACCGGCGGCAAGACGGTCGCGCTGAAGACCGTCGGCCTGCTGACGCTGATGGCCCAGGCGGGGTTGCACATCCCCGCCGACACCGGCTCGGTCGTCTCCGTCTTCAGCCGCATCTTCGCCGACATCGGCGACGAGCAGAGTATCGAGCAGAGCCTCTCCACCTTCTCCTCCCACCTGAAGAATATCATCGCCATGTTCGCGGGGGTCACGCCCGATAGCCTCGTGCTGCTGGATGAGATGGGCGCCGGCACCGACCCGACCGAGGGTGCGGCGCTGGCGCGGTCGATCGTGGCGACGCTGCTCGATCGCGGCGCGCTGACGGTGGCGACCACGCACTACTCCGAGCTGAAAAGCTTCGCCTACACCACGGGGGGCGTCGAGAACGCCTCGGTCGAGTTCGACGTGGAGACCCTGTCGCCAACCTACCGGCTGCTGATCGGCGTGCCGGGGCGCTCGAACGCCCTGGCGATCGCCGCGCGCCTGGGCTTGTCGCAGGAAATTGTCGGGCTGGCGCGCAGCTACCTCACCCCGCAGGAGGTGCAGGTGGACGAACTGCTCGGCCAGATCAAGGCCGAGCGGGACGCCGCCGAGTCGGCCCGCGAGACTGCCGTCGTCGCGCGGCGCGAGGCGGAGCAGGCGCGCCGCGAGGCGCAGCAACAACTGGCCGCGGCGGAGCGCGACCGCGCCGCCGCGCGCGAGGGAGCCCTCGCCGAATTGGAGGGCGAACTCGCGGAGGTGCGCGGCGAGTTGAAGCGCCTGGCGAAAGATCGCGAGCAGGTCGCCGTGACGCGCGAGTGGCTGCGCCAGGCGGAGACGCGCGCGACCGATCTGGGCCAGTCGGTGCGCGAGGTGCGCGCCGCCCGGCCCGCGCCGCGCGCCGCCGTCGCGCCCCAATCGGGAGTGCGACCGGGGGACCGCGTGCTGGTGGCCTCGCTGGGGCAGCAGGGCGATGTGACCAGCCTGCTCGATGGTGACGAGGCCGAGGTCCAGGTCGGCACCTTCCGCCTGCGCCGCCCGCTGGCCGATCTGACCCGAATGAGCCGCAATCAGGTGCGCGCCGCCGAGCGTGGGACGCGCCCCCCGGGAGCGCGGAGCGCACCGGCGGTCACCATCTCGACGGTGCGCGGCAACGAGACGATGCCGCTCGAGATCGACGTGCGCGGCACGCGCGCGGTCGAGGCCGAGGAGTCGCTAGAGCGCTATCTGAACGACGCCTATCTCGCCTCGCTCCCCTTCGTGCGGATCATCCACGGCAAGGGGACCGGCGCGCTGCGGCAGTCGATCCGGCAATATCTGGCGCAACACCCCCTGGTCGCCGGTTTCGAGGGCTCGAAGGACAACATGGGCGGTGAAGGGGTCACGGTTGCCCGGCTGCGGCAGGATTGAGGCGTGAGGCGTGAGTCGTGAGAACTCGTCACTGGTAATGCGCTTGTCCACCGGATACCGCATCATGGCAAGGCGCTCACGACTCACGACTCACGACTCACGACTCTCTGAGGGACGATGAGCGAGCGCGATCAGGGCGGGCAACTCACCAGGATCGCGTCGGCCCCGAACGCGGTGATCGCCGAGATGTGGAAAGAGTTGCTCGGCAACGAGGGGATCCCGGCGCTGATCCGCATGGCGGGGCCGCTGACCGGCTACGTCACCTTCGCCAGCGCGCACGATCTCCTCGTTCTGGCCTCGGACGCCGAGGAGGCGCGCGAACTGCTCGCCGCGTTCAACGAGAACGCGGGCGACTTCGTGGCCGATGACGAGGCCGCTGAGGGCGATTGGTCGCGGCCAGAGGATCCTCGCGAAGATCGCGAACCGGGATAGATCACCATAACCATGGGGCATGATGGACGGTCTTTTCAAGCAGATCCTGATCCTCCTGGGGCTCGTGCTGCTGATCATCCTCCTGCTCGTCGGCTACCTGATCGTGCGCGCCACGACCGATCTGCGCTGAAGTTCACGCACTATCCTCCCCAGGGCGATCGCCGTTGCGCGATGCGCGGCGCTCTCTCGCTCCGATGCTCCCTCCCGCGTGCCTACAATCCACGGAGGTTGCCCCAACGTTGCAATCGAGGTTGCCCACCCTGGCTGTTGGTACAGCCGCGCTGGCCGTTACGCCAATAGACGCCGTACCGACAGTCCGGGTTTAATGGGGGAGCGTTGGTGCGGATAGCGGTAGCTGAACTGATCGGAAGGGGCAATGGCGATCCCCCTGCGGGAGTATTGGCAACTCCTCGTCGTCTATCTGCGCCCGCAGCGCGGGCGGGTCGGGGTGCTCGCCCTGGCGCTCTTCGCCTCGATCGGGCTCCAACTCGCGCTGCCGCAGATCCTGCGCCGGTTTATCGATGACGCGGTCGGCGGCGCGGCAGCCGGGACGCTGACCCGCCTGGCGCTCCTCTTCATCGCCATCGCCCTGAGCAATCAGGTCTTCGTCGCCTGGGCCAAGTACCTCGGCGAGACCATCGGCTGGACCGCCACGAATGCGTTGCGCACCGACCTGGCGGAGCATTGCCTCGGGCTCGACCAATCGTTCCACAAGGAGCGGACCCCCGGCGAGATGGTCGAGCGGATCGATGGCGACGTGAATCTGCTGGCGACCTTCTTCTCGCAGTTCGCGATCGATCTCCTTGGCAATGGGGTGCTGATCATCGGCACCCTGGCCCTGCTGTTCCGCGAAGATTCGCGCGTCGGGCTGGCGCTGACCCTCTTCGCCCTGCTCGGCCTGGCGCTGCTGCTCTGGCTGCGCGAGATCGCCGTGCCCTCGCAAATGGCCTACCGCGAGGAGAGCGCCCATTTCTTCGGTTTCCTCGGCGAGCGCCTGGGCGGGACCGAGGATATCCGCGCCGCCGGGGCGGTGGCGCACACCGGGGGGCGGTTCACGGCGCACCTGCGCTCGTGGTGGCCGACCGCGCGGCGGGCCTATCTGGCGTCGATTGCGACCTGGATCGTCACCCTGACCACCTTCGCCATCGGGAACATCGTCGCGTTCGCGGTCGGCCTCGCCCTCTTCCGCGCGGGCGCGATCACCATCGGCACCGTCTACCTGATCTTCAGCTACACCGAGCTCCTGCGCCGCCCGATGGAGCGGATCCGCACGCAGTTGCAAGACTTGCAGAAGGCCGGCGCGGGGATCGTGCGGACGCGCGAACTCTTCGCCCTGCGGTCGCGTCTGGTCGATGGCCCGGGAACTCCGTTGCCACCGGGCGCGCTCTCGGTCGAGTTCGCCGGGGTCACCTTCGGCTATGAGGCCGACGAACCGGTCCTGCGCGCGATCGATTTCCGGCTGGGAGCCGGGGAGACGCTGGCGCTCCTGGGGCGCACCGGCGGCGGCAAGACGACGATCGCCCGCCTCCTCGCGCGCCTCTACGACCCGACGGTTGGCGAGGTGCGGCTCGGCGGGGTCCGCGCGAATGATGCCACGCTGGCCGAACTGCGCGGACGGGTCGGTGTGGTGACGCAGGATGTGCAACTCTTCGGCGGGACAGTGCGCGAGAACCTGACCTTCTTCGATCCGACCGTGCCGGAGGAGCGACTCTGGGCGACCCTCGACGCGCTCGGGCTGGCGGATTGGGCGCGCGGCTTGCCGGCCGGGCTGGACACAGAGCTTGCGCCCGATGGGGGCGGGTTGTCGGCGGGCGAGGCGCAACTCCTGGCATTCGCGCGGGTCTTCCTGCGCGATCCCGGCCTGGTCATTCTCGACGAGGCATCGTCGCGCCTCGACCCGGCCACCGAGGCGCTGCTCGATCGCGCCATCGCCGCCGTCCTGCGGGACCGCACCGGCGTGATCATCGCGCACCGGCTCGACACGGTGCGCAGCGCCGACCGGGTGCTGATCCTCGACGGCGGCGAGATCGTGGAATGGGGGGAGCGGGTCGCGCTGGCGGCCGATCCCGCGTCGCGCTATAGCCGCCTGCTGCTCGCCGACAAGGCGGGCGAGGGGGTGCTGGCGTGACCACCTGGCGCTACCTCGCGGCCCTGATGCGCTACCGCCCGTGGCTCTACCTGGCGAACGGGCTCTGCTGGACCCTCGTCCACCTCGCGCCGTTGCTCCCCGGTCTGCTGGCGAAGTGGTTCTTCGACGCGCTCAGCGGCTCCGCGTCGGTCGGCCTCGACCCCTGGTCGCTGATCGCCCTGCTCGGTGCCACCACCCTGGGGCGGATCGTGATCCTCTGGCTCGGTTCGGAGACCGACTCCTACCACCGCTTCAACATGAGCGCCTTGCTGCGACGTAACCTCTTCGATCAGATCTTGCGCCAGCCGGGCGCGCGGGCCTTGCCCGAAGCGCCCGGCGCGGCCCTCAGCACCTTCCGCGATGACGCCGAGCAGGTCGAGGAGACGATCAGCTGGACGCTCGACCAGATCGGCACCGGGCTGTTCGCGATCATCGCGCTCGGTATCCTGCTGGCGACGGACGCGCGGCTGACCCTGGCCGTCTTCGTGCCGCTGATTGGTGTCCTCGCCCTGATGCGCCTCGCCTCCGCGCGGATCGAGCGCTATCGTCGCGCCAGTCGCGGGGCGACGAGCCGCGTCACGGGTCTGCTGGCGGAGGTTTTCGGGGCGACCGCCGCGATCCAGGTCGCGGGTGCCGAGCGCTGCGTCATCGCGCGCCTGCGCGGGCTCAACGACGAGCGCCGTCGCACGACCGTGCGCGACCGGACGCTGACGCAAGTCCTCGACTCGATCAACGCCAATACCGTCTCGCTCGGCACCGGGTTGATCCTGCTCCTGGCGGCGGACTCGATGCGTTCGGGCTCGTTCACCGTCGGCGATTTCACCCTCTTCGTCTACTACCTCAACTTCGTGACCGAGTTCACCTATGGCGCGGGGCAGTTCATGGCCTACTATCAGCAGTCCGGGGTCGCCTTCGCGCGGATGGTCGGGCTGCTGGGCGGGGCCGCGCCGACGGCCCTCGTCGCGCATACACCCCTCCACCTGCGCGGCCCCCTGCCCGCGCCGCCACCACCGCCGTCGCCCGCCGAACCGCTCCGCACACTTGCCGTGCGCGACCTGACCTATCGCCATCCGCAGTCGGGCCGGGGGATCGCGGGGGTCGGCTTCGAGATCCGGCGCGGCGAACTGGTCGTCGTCACCGGGCGGATCGGCGCGGGCAAGACGACCTTGCTGCGCGCCCTGCTGGGCTTGCTCCCCGCCGACAGCGGCGAGATCCGCTGGAACGGAACCCCCCTCACCGATCCCGCCGCGCAACTGACCCCGCCGCGAGCGGCCTACGTGCCGCAGGTGCCGCGCCTCTTCAGCGACTCCCTGCGCGAGAATGTTCTCCTCGGCCAGCCGGAAGATCGGGCCGATCTCCCCGCCGCGCTCGAGATCGCGGCGCTCGCGCCGGACCTCGCCACGATGCCCGCCGGCCTGGATACGCTCGTTGGCGCGCGCGGCGTGCGCCTCTCTGGCGGGCAAATCCAGCGGGTCGGCGCGGCGCGGATGCTCGCGCGGCGGGCCGAACTGCTGGTCGTGGACGACCTGTCGAGCGCGCTTGACGTGGAGACCGAGCAGCGCTTGTGGGATCGCCTGCTGGCGCGACCGGGTACGACCTGCCTGGCGGTCTCGCACCGACGGACGATTCTTCGGCGCGCCGATCGGCTAATCGTCCTCCGGGATGGGCGGGTGGCCGCGACCGGCACTCTCGCCGAACTCCTGACAACCTCCGAGGAATTGCGCGCGATCTGGTACGGGGCCGGTGTCGAGCGCGCCGGAGAGGGAGCTGCGGGATGAGTGCCGAGGCGATCCTGCGGGATCTGGCATTTCGTTGATGACGGAGAGGATGGGGAGATCGGGGTGATCCTCTACCACTTCAGCGAGGATCCGACGATCGCGCGCTTCGTCCCGCGCTCGATGGCGACCCGGCCCGGCGAGACACCGCGCGTCTGGGCTATCGACGCGGCGCACGCGCCGATCTATTTTTTGCCTCGTGATTGCCCACGGGTCTGCTTCTGGGCACTGCCGACGACGACCCCGGAGGATCGCGCCTACTTCCTCGGTCACACCGTCGCCAGCATGGTGATCGCCATTGAGAGCGCCTGGCTCGACCGCGTGCGCGCGACGCGGCTCTATGGCTATCACCTGCCCGGCGACACCTTCGTGGAAGATGACGACGAGCAGGGGGGGCCGGGCTACTTCGTCTCGTACACACCGGTCACGCCGGTGCGCGTCGAGCCGGTCGGCGATCTCCTGACACGGCTGATCGGAGCGGGCGTCGAACTGCGGCTCACGCCATCCCTCTGGCCCCTCCACCGCGCGCTCGTCCCCGCTACCCTCCACTTCTCGATGATTCGGATGCGGAACGCGCGACCTGAAAGCGCCGGGTGAGTTCCGGGTCTCGCAAGCCTGTGTTGCGTTGTGGACATGGGCTGACCCCTCCCCGCCGCCCCGGTGGCGACCCTCCCCTGAAGCGGGAGGGTAAGGAGTACTGCCAAGCAACGCCCTTCCCCCTCTCCTA
>CADCWN010000395.1 GCA_902806415.1 uncultured Thermomicrobiales bacterium
GGCTCTCGCCGGGGCCGACGCGCTGCCCGCCGGGACCGCCGCGCCGGTGGTGCTCGCGGACCGGGGCGACGCCGCCGAGGCGCGGGTGCTGGCACCCCTGCGGGAGGCCGGCGAGGCGGCGGTTAGCCCGCCCAAGCGCAGCCGGAGGGGGCAACGGGCGTGCGACCGCGACCCCCACGGCGCGCGGCACCGCAGCGAGAACTGCTCCCGCCGCCGCAAGCAGTACCGGGGGATCGCCACGCGCGACGACACGACGAAACGCAACTCCCTCGCCGGCGTCCACCTCGCCGCGACGGCCATCCTCCTCAACTGCGGACACGCCCTAGCGTACTGTACGTTCTAGCCCATTCGATTAATCGTCGGTAGCTATCCCGATGCGTCTGGTGGAGGTCCGTCAGGGGGGTCGTTTCAGTTCCGATCGGCCCAAATTCTTCTGCTACGGCGGTCCTATCCCCGGCGCTCTCTCCTCACTCCAGACACCAGAGAATTACATCTTTCTCAGGGGTGCTCAGGGTGATCTTACGCGCCTCTTTCGTTCGCAAAGGGGCTTCGCATATATCCTGAACCACCTCGGGGGCACCTATCAGCTTCTGATAGGTGACGCGGTGGGGAATCCGCTAAAGGGTAAATGAACCAGCTGCCTACCACAACAAACATCAACCCTGCGGGATTTCTCGCCTGTTGCAAGATCTAGCCCTGCCGATTGGTTAGCACCGTCAACATGTCTCAGGCTGCCGCGATCAACTGGAGTGGGAAGGTTGAAAAGATCTATCTCGCCAGGCATGATCGTATAAGACTGACTTCGGGAGAAAACTTGGCATGCACCCGGCTGGCGGCTGAACCCTGTGACTGCGCCCAGGACAAGGCCGCGCCTCGCGGGCCTGCGGCCACGAAGCCCGCCTACGCGGGCTAACTTTCAACCAAAGTCAGTATAAGACTGTATAGCGATGATAGCGGAACAGCGCTCCGTCCCACCAGCGCCTTCCTGGTCTCACTCAAGCGAGTAGTGCGGCAAGGTTGCCCCCTGCTCGCGCACTTACAACTCGACGCGCTGCCCGCGCCCGGTCTGCTCGGCGCGCTCGACCGCGAAGCGCGACACGGCGATATCTTGCACCGCGTTACCGACCGATTTGAAGAGGGTGATCTGCTCGGAACCCGTGCGCCCTGGCCGCTCGCCACTGACGACATGACCCAGCTCGGTCGAGAGCTGCTCGCGCGTCACCAGGCCCGCTGCGAGCGGCGCGACGAGGTCGCCCGCCTCGGCCAGCGCCGCCTCGACTGAGTCCACCACCACCCGCGCCCGTGCTACTGTCGCGGCGGGGACTTCCTGCATCGCGTGGGTATACGCGCCAACGGCGTTGATATGCGTGCCGGGGCGCACATCGGCGTCGTCGAAGACCGGGGTCGCGGCACTGGTCGCGGCGCAGATCACGTCGGCGGCGGCGGTCGCCGCGCGCAGATCGTCCGCGACCTCGGCCCGCGCGCCTAACTCGGGCAACTCGTCGCGCAGTCGCGCCACCAGTCGCTCGGCGCGCTCGCGGGTGCGCGAGGCGATCAGGATCCGCTCGATCCCCGGTCGCGCGGTGCAAGTCGCCCAGACCTGGGTGAATGCCTGCGCCCCCGCGCCGATGCAGAGCAGCGTCCTGGCGTCCTCGCGCGCCAGCAACTCGGTCGCCTTGCCGGAGACGGCCCCGGTCCGCAGCGCTGTCAGGAAGGTGCCGTCGAGGATCGCCAGCGGCTGCCCGGTCTCCGCGTCGAGCAGGGTGACGAGCGCCAGGATCGTCGGCAGCCCGCGCGCCGCGTTCGTGGGGTAGACCGAGACGACCTTCAGGCCGAGCCCGCCGAGTGCCGGGACCGCCGCCGGCATGTAGAGGCTGACCGCCCCGCGCTCGGCATCCGGCAGCGGCGTCCGCAACGGCGACTGCGCCCGCCCGGCGGAGAGCTCGGCGAACGCGACCCCCATCAGGCGGATCGCCTCGGCCATCGGCACCAGTTCGCGCACATCCGCGGCGGATAGGATCAGCACAGTGCCCCCTTCTTTCCTGTCGGCCCCCTGCGGGGCGGCTCGTCAGCCTACCCGCGCTCGCCCTCGCGCCCTTCGGACCCTTGCAATTGCGCCCGGAACTGCTGCAAGACCTCCTCCCACGGCGGCGGATCGAGGACAGCTTGCCCTTCGAGTTCGCGCAACTCGGCGGTCGCCTCCTCGCGCTGATGCCGCCACCCTTCCGAGAGGTAGCGCACCGTCTTCGGGTTATGCCCCGCCAGCAGCCGCTCGTAGGTCCGCACGCGCGCCTCCAGCGCCCGGCGTCGCCCGCGCAGGTAGACCTTGCGATAGAAATCCTCGGTCAGCCAGGGATACCGCGACAGGTAGCGCTCCGCGAGCGCCCCAGCGACCGACTCGTCATCCTTGCGCAGCGCGTCACGCAGCAGCCGCTCGAAATCGGCCAGGATCGACGCTCGTTTGAGGCTCTGTGTGTATTGCTCCACAGCAACTCCGATTACAAATGTGCGTTCAAGGCACGCTTGGCGGCACGATACCAGGGCTTGAGGGGAGCATACTGCAGCTGGGTTGCATCACGCTCAAGGTAATCCACAAACCAGTTCAACAGCCCATCCCATTGAGCGAAGTCACCCGGTGCTCGCAATGTCCATCCGATCTCCTCAAGGAGTGCCTTACCTTTAGCGCCGTTCCGAAACATTGAGGTGGTTACCCAATTTTCCGTTTCGTCCGCTCCACCACGGGCAACAGGGATTATGTGATCTAATGTGGGGTACAGCTCCCAATACATTATGTGGCACTCACTCATCTTCCAACTTGATTGATATGGCATCTCCTCGGGTAATAGTTGGGATAGAAGACGTAGCGCAGTGTGCCTGAATAGCGGTCGATAAATCCGTCTCTCTTGAATAAGAAAGTTAAGTCGAATAACGAATATTTGCGACCTACAGAGACTAAAGGCACAAAAGGATAATTTTGCTGCGCAACCAGTCGTGGATCATCCCTATCGCCGTTGAATAACGCAACACTGACTTGCTGAAGGATTTGAGCCTTATCTCTCATTGCACACCTGTCATTCACACCACGTATCGTTCCACGATCGGCTCGCCCTCCGCGAAGCGGGTCGGGCGCAGGGGGTGGATATCGAGGGTTGTCGCGCGACCGTCGAGGATGATCTCGGCCAGCAGGAGGCCGGTCGCGGGGCTGTGTTGGAAGCCGTGCCCGCTGAAGCCGGTCGCGCAGTAGAAGCCACGCAGGTGCGGGAACCCGCCGATCAGGCCGTGCGCGTCGGGCGTCATCGTGTAGAAGCCCGACCAGCCGCCGACGACTCGCGCCCCCGCGAACGGCGGCACGCGATCACGGGCGAGATCGGCGGTGTGCCGCGCCCAGTCGGGGTCGAGGTGCTTAATCAGGCCGGGCGGCTCGGCGTCGTCGGATTTGCCCCACCAGAAGCCCCCCTCGTGCGGGCGGAACCAGAGGCCCGAGGCGACATCGATCGCCAGCGGCGCGCCCGCGGCGACCCCGGCGAATGGTGCGGTGCGAAAGACCTGGCGACAGACCGGTTCGGCGGGGAGCGCGAGCCCCGCCAGCGCGGCGACCTCCGCCGCCCACGGCCCCGCCGCATCGATCACGATTGGCGCGTCGATTGCGCCGTGCCGCGTCGTCACGCCGGTGACCGCCCCGCCATTCGTCGCGATCCCGGTGACGGGGCAGCCCTCGAAGATCCGCGCGCCCAGGGCCTCGGCGCGGCGCGCGAAGGCGGTTGCCACGAGGGGCGGGCGCGCCCAACCGTCGTCCGAGCAATAGGTCGCGCCGAGCAGATCGTCGGTTCGCAGCCCCGGCACGAGCGCGGCGACCTCCTCCCGCTCGAGCCAGCGGACGGGCGCGCCGAGCCCCCGCTGCATCGCCAGATTGGTGCGGAATTCCGCGACCTGGGCCTCGGTCGTCAGCAGGAAGAGATAGCCCTGCTGACGCAATTCGATCTCCGCACCGAGGCGGTGCGGGGCGTCGAGGAAGTAGGGCAGGCTGAGTTGGGTCATCTGGACGTTGATCGCGGTGGAGAACTGTTGCCGGAAGCCGCCCGCGCCATCGCCCGAGGCGCCCTGCGCGATCCGGTTGCGCTCCAGCACCACCAGATCGGTCAGGCCGCGCGCCGCCAGGTGATGGGCGATGCTCGTCCCGACGACCCCGGCCCCGATGATGATCGCATCAGCCCGCCGGGGAATGATCTCGTCCATACCCCTTCCTCACGCCAGTACGCAGGCGGCTGAACCCCGAGACGCCGCTCGGGGTTCAGCCGCCCGCCAACCCCGCTCACCAGGATAGTTAGTCCGCAGCCATCGACTCCGGCACCGCCGCGCCGACGCGCGAGAACCACCCCTTCGGGATGACGCCGCGAATCGACGCATCGACGATCTCGACCGGATGGACCGTCGGGATCGTGACACCGAGTCGCCCGAGCGCCGCCCCGATTTGCAAGAGGCAGCCGGGGTTCGCCGTGGCGATGATCTCCGGGGCCGTGTCGAGGATGTTGCGGGCCTTCCGCGCGCCGAGATCGTCGGCGGCATCCGGCTGGACGAGGTTGTAGATCCCGGCGCTGCCGCAGCAGATCTCCGCCTCGGGGATATCCAGCAGTTCGAGGCCGGGGATGCCGCGCAGGACCGCGCGTGGCTGACGGCGCACCCCCTGCGCGTGACCGAGGTGGCAGGCGTCGTGGTAGGCGACGCGCAGCGGCACCGGCCCGCGCGGCGCGATCGGCACCAGTTCGTCCAGGATCTCGGAGATGTCGCGGATCCCCTCGGAGAAGCGCCGCGCGCGGTCGGCGTAGGCCGGGTCGTCGCGCAGCAGGTAGCCGTACTCCTTCAGCGTCGAGCCGCAGCCGGCCGCGTTGACGACGACCGTGTCGACCTCGGCGCGCTCAAAAGTGTCGATCAGGCGACGGGCGCGCTCCAGGCCGCCATCCTCGCGCCCGGCGTGGAAGTTTAGCGCACCGCAGCAGCCCTGCTCCTCCGGCACCACCACGTCGCACCCCTCCGCCGTCAGCACGCGGATCGTCGCGGCATTCACCGGGTCGAAGAAGACGCGCTGCACGCAGCCGGAGAGCAGGCCGACCCGCCGCCGCGCCGTGCCGCGCGCGGGGCTGAAGGCGGGCGACTTCGCGCCGATCGCGCCGAGGGAGACCGGCGGCAGCACCGCCTCCATCCCCAGCAGCCGCGCGGGGATGACCCGCTTCGCCAGCGGCGAGCGCAGCACCGACTTGAGCCCGCTCTGCTGGTAGAGCCAGAGGAGCGGCAGCGCCGCGCGTAAGCGCGCCGGATGCGGGAAGAGGGCAAAGAGGAGGGAGCGGAAGGCCCTGTCGTAGGGGGAGCGATCGTAGCGCCGCTCCACCTGGGCGCGCGTCGCCTCGATCAGCTTCTCGTACTGCACGCCGGAGGGGCAGGCGGTGACGCAGGCCATGCAGCCGAGGCAGAGATCCATGTGGCGGACGAACTCGTTGGTCATCCCGATCTCGCCATCGGAGGCCATCCGCATCAGGTAGATCCGCCCGCGCGGCGAGTCCATCTCCTCACCCCACAGGAGATACGTCGGGCAGGTCGGCAGGCAGAAGCCGCAGTGGACGCAATCGTTGATCAGTTCCGGTTCGGGCGGGCGGTGATTGTCGAAGGCGCGCCGGAGTTCGGCGCGCGCCTCGCCCTCGGAGCGACCATGCCCTTGGGTGGCCGCCGCCGCGCCAACCCCCACGCCGATCGCCTGCGTCCCCGCCAGTGGGCGGTCCATCCCCGCGACTTGCGCGGCGGCCTGCATGTGCGCCGGTTCGGGGCCACGCGGCAACTCGTCGCGCCCGGTCGCGCGCTCGGCCTGCTGGTAGCTGCTGGGGTCGGCGACCCGTCGCGATGGCGCGTCGTCCTGCCCCCGTCCGTTCCCTGTTGTCATCTTCCCTATATCCCCCCCACGAAGCGCCCCGGATTCAGGGTGCCGTGCGGATCGAACTGCTCTTTCACGCGCCGCATGATCGCCAGCGCCGGGACCGCCCCCCACGCATCGACCACGGCGAGGATCCCTGGCGGCGCGTCGGTCACCACCAGGTTGCCCCCCTGCACGACCGCCGCTGCGCGCAGATCGGCGACGATCGCCCGTAGCGCCGCCGCCTCACCGGTCAACCGCAGATCGACCAGCCCATGCCCGGCGTGCGCCCGCCACGCGCCCGATACGGCGAGCCGCGCCGCGCGGTCGCGCAGTGTGGCGAGCCAGGGTCGGATCGTCGCGGGCAGCAAACTCACCTTGAGCCGGACCGTCGACTCAGACGCCCCCGGCAAGGCGGGTCCCGCCGCCTCGCGCCAATAGTCCGCCTCGTCATTGTCGGTGAACACGTTATCCACACCCCCGAGCGGCGCGGCCAGGGCGCGCACCTGTTCTGTTTGCTCTTCCGCCGCCGCCCGACTCCCCTCGAACCGCACCGCCAACGCGCACGGGCCGTCGCCCGCGCCGCCGACGACGTCGATCGCGGACGGGACCAGCGTCGTGGCATTAAGCTGCACAGCGAGGTCGCAGAGCGGCCCGGCCTCCACCCCCCGGATGATCACCGTGCGGGAACTGAGCGCCTGCGGGTAGAGCCGGAACGTCGCCGAGACGATCACGCCGAGGGTGCCGAGCGACCCAGTGAGCAGCTTGGGCAGGTCGAAACCGGCGACATTCTTGACGACCTTGCCGCCGCCCTTGGCGAGCGTGCCGTCGGCGCGGGCGATCCGCACGCCGATGATCTGGTCGCGCACGCCGCCGTAGCGCAGGCGACGCGGCCCGCTGACCGCCGTGGCGACGATCCCGCCGATCGTCGTCGCGGACGGCAGCGCCGGGTCGAGCGCCAGCCATTGCCCCGCGCGACCGAGCGCCGCCTGAAAGTCGGCCAGCGTCATCCCCGCTTCCGCAGTCGCGGTCATATCGCCCGGCTCGTGCTCGACGAGGCGATCGAGCCCGCGGGTGCTGAGCAGGATGTCGCCGCCGGTCGGCGGATGGCCCAACCCCGATTGCGTCCCGCCCCCCCGGATGAGGACTTTCAGCCGCTCCGCATCAGCGAACACCAGGACCGCCGCGACCTCCTCCTCGGTCGTCGGCTCGACGGTCACCGTCGGGCGCACCCCCGCGACCGCGTCCCCATCGCCCGCCGCCCGGACATGCCCCACGGCCCGCGCCCCCAGCGCCTCAGCCAGCGTCCCCGCCGCTATAGCCATTGCCTACTCCAAAAATACGATTTCACCGCAGCGGCGCGGAGGCGCAGAGGACCGCAGAGAAGGGCCGAAAGGGAACGATTAACAGGGCATCGCTATTTCATCTCTCTCGTTCTCTGCGGTCCTCTGCGCCTCCGCGCCGCTGCGGTGAACCTCATTCCCCGTCAGAATCGGTCGGCCACGCCCGCCAGTTCGAGCGGGTGTGGGGTGTATTTGCCCGGCGTCTCGCCGCAGAGGCGCGGCGTCGGGTAGACCTTGCCTGGATTGCAGAGGTTGCCGGGATTAAAGGCGCAGCGGATCATCTGGTGCGTCTCCATGTCGGCCTCGGTGAACATCGCCGACATATACGGCTGCTTCTCCACGCCGACGCCGTGCTCGCCGGTGATGCTGCCGCCGTGCGCGACGCAGGTCTTGAGGATGTCGCCCGCCAGGTGCTCCGCCCGCTCGTAATCGTCCTTGTCCGGGTAGAGGACCAGCGGGTGCAGATTGCCGTCGCCGGCGTGGAAGACGTTGGCGACGCGCAGCCCGTACTGTTCGCCGAGCGCCGCGATCTCGCGCAGCACCTGGGGGAGCTTCGTGCGCGGGATCACGCCATCCTGCACGATATAGTTCGGGCTGAGGCGTCCCATCGCCGCGAACGCCGCCTTGCGCCCCTTCCAGAACAGGGTCCGCTCTTCGGCGTCGCGCGCGATCCGGATCTCCGTGGCACCCGCCGCCCGGCAGATCGCCTCGACCTGTCCCTGCTGCTCGTCCACCTCGACCGCGCGACCGTCGAGCTCGACGAGCAGCACCGCGCCCGCGTCGAGCGGGTAGCCGGCGTGGGTCGCCGCCTCGGTCGCCTGGATCGCCAGGTTGTCCATCATCTCGATCGCCGAGGGGACGATCCCCGCGCCGATGATCCCCGACACCGCCTCGCCGGCCGCGTCGGTCGAGTCGAACGCCACGAGCGAGAGGCGGATCGACTCGGCGCGACGGACCAGCCGCAGGGTGATCTTGGTGCAGATCCCGAGCATCCCCTCGGACCCGACGAAGATGCCGGGGAGGTCGTAGCCGGGGGTCTCGACCGCCGCGCCGCCGATCTCCACCACATCGCCATCGGGCGTCACGATCTCCATCCCGAGGACGTGGTTCACCGTGAAGCCGTACTTGAGGCAGTGCGCGCCGCCCGAATTCTCCGCCACGTTGCCGCCGATCGAGCAGACCTGCTGGCTGGACGGATCGGGGGCGTAGTAGTAGCCGTGCGGGGCGACCTTCTGCGTCACCCAGAGGTTCAGCACGCCCGGCTCCACGACGATCCGCTGATTGGCGAGGTCCACCTCATGGATCCGCTGCATCTTGCTGAGACCGATCACCACGCAACCCTCGACCGGCAGCGCGCCGCCGCTGAGTCCCGTCCCCGAGCCGCGCGGCACGAACGGCACCCCGTAGCGGCGGCAGAGACGCACGACATCGCGCACCTCCTCGGTAGTCACCGGCAGCACGACCAGCGCCGGGGCCTGGCGGAAGACGGTCAAGCCATCCGACTCGTAGACGCGCAATTGCTCGGGGCGCGAGATCAACCCCTGCGGCCCGACGACGGCCTCGATCTCGCGCGCCAGTTCCCCTATCATCGGTGCGGTCGCCGTCATCGCGGTCCCTCCTCACGCCAAGCTTCGTTCGTGGAGCGGTGGCCGCCGGGCAACGCCCGACCGGACCGGCTGCACACCCCATTATGGCAAAAGGCGCGGGTGCGCGTAAAGTTCGCCCGCCGAGCGCCACGACACTCTGGGGTATACCCTTGGTCGGAACTTTCGGGATGGCCGAGCGGTACCTCCGGGGGATAGTCGCTGGCAATGCCGCTTTGGAGACTTAAGCGGTAACTCCTTGCACGGGGCGGGCCGGGATGAGACTGGAGCTATCGAGCACTCAACGAGGGCGACTCCCCTACGCCAACAGGCGCGGCAGTGCCGATCTCGCGGCGACACGGATCGAGAATGCGCGACTCCGCCGCGAGATCGCGCGCTTCCGGACAGAGCGCGGCGCGCTGACGCGCTTCATCGCCGCCGCCGATACGCCCGGCGAGCGCGAGGAACGTTTGCGCGCCACTGTCGACGCGGCACGGCACGCCTTCCACGCACACGGCGCGGCGCTCTATCTCTATGCCCCCGATCAAGGGCGGACCACGGATGCGATCTTCTCGGGGTATGGCGACGACGCAGTGGCCTGGCAGATCGCGCTCGGCCAGGCTCCCCGAAGCCTCCCGTCCGAGCAAGCGCTCCTCGCCACCGGGCAACCACTGTCCATGACGATCGCCCCGCGGATGGCCGCCCGCCCCTATCCCGGCAGGAGCGGCGATGAGTGGCACGCCCTGACCCTCCCTTTGCAGTGCGCGGACAGGATAATCGGCTGCCTCCAACTCAGCCGCGCGGCAACGGCCCCCGCTTTCGCGGCGGCGGATTTGCTGTTCGGGCGCGATCTGGCCGCGTCAGCCTCGCTGATCATCGGTCGCATCGAGCAAGAAGCGGCGATCGAACGACGCTCGATCCAGGCCGAGGCGCTGCGCGAGATCGGTCGCCAACTCAGCGCCGAATTGGATTTCGAGCGGTTCCTCGACAACGCCGCCACACACCTGATGGCCCTGGTCGATGTGCGCGACTGCCTGCTGCTGACCTGGGATGAGGAGGCGCAGGAATTGACGCCCGCGCTCTATATCGGCGACGGGCAGCGTCGCCTATGGTCGGTGAAGATTCGACCCGATGAACAGCGCGGACTCACCAGTATCGTCATCCGCGAACGCCGCACGCTCCATGTCGCGGACTACCTGGAGGAGTGCCGACGACACGCGATCGAGCCCGTGATACCGGAGGGCGAGTGGGAGCGGCTCGCCTGGGTCGGTGTGCCATTACTCGCGCGGGGACGCTTGATCGGTGCCCTGGTCATGGAACGCCGCGACCACGCCTTCAACCTGGAAGAGTTCGCGAGCCTCGAATCACTCGCTGGACAGTTGGCCACGGCGATGGAGAATGCGCGGCTCTATGCCGAAGTGCGGCAACTCGCGACGAGCGACCCGTTGACGGGGCTTGCCAATCACCGGCACCTGCATGAGCGACTCGAACAGGAGTTGGAGCGCACGATTCGACACGAGCGACCGCTCGCCGTGGCCATGCTCGACCTCGATCGGTTCAAGCAGTATAACGATACCCACGGCCATCAGGTCGGCGATGAGTTGCTACGGTCGATCGCCCAGGCGCTCCGTGCCGAGGCGCGGGCGGGGGGATCTCCCCGGGCGCTATGGCGGCGACGAATTCCTGCTCATCCTGCCGGAGACGACCGGCGCGCAAGCCGAAGCGCTGCTCGCGCGGATACGGGCGCGTTTGGAGGCTCACCGTATCCGCCGATTCCCCCGGCAGCCCGGCGGTGACGGCGAGCTTCGGCATCGCCGCATATGACGGTGTAGCCATCGCGGCGCACGCGCTGGTCGCCCGGGCCGATGCCGCCCTCTACGCCGAGAAGCACGCGGGGCAGGTGCGCGCCCGCGTGTGAGCGCCCCCCGGCAACGGGGTAGGGTCAGCCTTCCCGCTCGCCCTTCATCTCATCGCGCGCCACGATCGTGCGCGCCATCCGCAGGGAAGCCGCATCGACCATCCGCCCCGCCACGGTGATCGCTCCGCGCCCCGCAGCGGTCGCGCGCTCATACTCCTCCAGCACTGTGCGCGCCCAAGCGACCTCGGACGTCGGCGGCGAGAAGGCGTCGTTCGCGGCCGCGAGTTGGCCGGGATGGATACACCACTTGCCCTCGAATCCGAGGGCGCGCGCCACCCCCGCCGCCCGTCGGAAGCCGTCGAGATCGCGGAAGGAGGCGAACGGGCCGTCGATCGCGCGCTTGTCGAATGCGCGCGCCGCCGTGACGATCCGGCTCATCACATGGTGCCAGCGGTGGCCGGGGTAGTCCCGGTCGTGCTCGTCCGGCTCGCCGATCGCGGCGAGCGGCATCCGGGTCGACGCCGCGTAATCGCCCATCCCGAAGACCAGAGCGTCGAGCCGCGGCGAGGCCGCCGCGATCGTGTCCACGTTCACACAACCGCGCGCCGTCTCGATCTGCGCCTCGATCCCGATCCGACCGGGCGCGAACCCCTGCCGCCACTCGATCTGGGTCAGCAGCGTATCGACGAACAGGACGTCCTCGGCGCGATCGACCTTCGGCACGATGACCAGGTCCAGGCGGCTCCCCGCCCCCTCCACGACCTCGATCAGGTCGCGGTAGGCGAACGGGGTGTCGAGCGCGTTGATCCGGAAAAGCCGGAGGCGCGAGCCGAAGTCGATCTCGCGCAGCGCGCGGATAACATTCGCCCGGCTCACCTCCTTCTCGCCCGGCGCGACCGCGTCTTCCAGGTCGATGCAGACGGCATCGGCGGGCGACGCTGCAGCTTTGGCGATCATCGCCGGATTCGAGGCGGGGGTGAGCAGGTAGGAGCGGGGGGCAACAGGCATA
>CADCWN010000396.1 GCA_902806415.1 uncultured Thermomicrobiales bacterium
CGAGCAGCTACACGCCAGTGGCCTGCCGCAGCCCGCCCGCGCCTCTACGCCGCCGCCCCGGCCGGAGCGGACGTTCCGGGAGGTGGCCGACGAGGTGGTCGACGGCATGATCGACGAGCGGGCGGAGTTGGTCCGACGCCACGGTCCCCGCTCGGGCAAAGCCAACACGATCGCCGTCCACATCTCGACGATCAAAGAAAGGCTCATCCTGGCGTTTGGCGACGTGCCGGTGGCCGACCTCACGCGCTCCATGCTCAACGAGTGGGCGCGCAAGCAGAAGGTGCTGGCGCGCCGCGGCCCCGAGAAGGGCAGGGAGGCGACGCCCGGCCAGTCGACGATCGGCAGTTGGAACCACAGCCTCCAGAAGGTGCTCGACCGCGCGGTCGAGAAGGGCTGGATCACCGAGGACGACAAACCCGCCATCTCGCAGAAGGGGTTCGAGAAGGCGAAGCCGAACCCCACCATGTTCCGGAACGTGGTGGCGGCGCTGCGCGACCACATGACCGATGCCTGGGTGGCGGAGGGTGGCGGCCGGGAGTGGGAGCAGGAAGCCAGCGTCGAGGTCCGCTACC
This sequence comes from uncultured Thermomicrobiales bacterium, assembly GCA_902806415.1. GTDB lineage: Bacteria > Chloroflexota > Chloroflexia > Thermomicrobiales > CADCWN01 > CADCWN01. The sequence goes on from CADCWN010000396.1 coordinate 573, forward strand.
TGTTGCGCGCCTACATCGCGCTCGCCACCACGACCGGCATACGGGCGGGCGAGGAACTGGAGTTGATCCTGCCCCGTCAGGTCGTCTTCAAGATGGAGGGCGGCCGGGAGATCATCAGCATTCCGATCCTCGCCGATCAGGGGAGGTACAAAATCGAGCGCACGGCGATCGTCTACATGAACGACGTGTTCGGCGCCTCCCGAGTGCTGCGCGACCTCCTGCGCTGGCGGCAGGAGCGTTGGCGCTGCGCGGAGACCAATGCGAAGGACGCGCCCCTTTTCGCCATACCGAGCACCGGCCGGTGCCCCGACTTCTCGCGCCCCTTCAAGCGGCTGCTCGTGGATGTCGGCCGGGAGACCGGGACCGACATCCTGGTCGACCCGAAGACCGGCATGGAATTCGTTCCCTACAGCGCGCGCCACTACTACGCCACGCAGGCGGTCCTGCGCGGATGGGCCTACGAGCGGCTGGAGAAGCTGATGGGCACCTCCGCC
>CADCWN010000397.1 GCA_902806415.1 uncultured Thermomicrobiales bacterium
ACGGATGAGCGGGACCAATCGACGGAACGACGAGACATCGGGTATCGAGGCTCCAGGCCCCCTCGATCGGGCGCTGGACCGCGACCGCGACGATAAGGCCGACATCCTCGAGGGCGGGGCCGACCGCACGACGGCGCGTGGCACCTCCGGCGCGGTGCGCGAGGGCGAGATGCGCATCCCGGTGGCCGAGGAGCGCCTGACCGTCGGCAAGCGCGAGGTCGAGCTCGGCGAGGTCGACATCCGCAAGACGGTCACCGAGGAGGAGCAGACCGCGGACGTGACGCTGCGCCGCGACGAGGTCCGCGTCGAGGAGGTCGACGTCGCGGATCGCCCGTTGCGCGCTGGCGAGGATGTCTTCGATGAGGGGACCATCCGCGTCCAGGTGCGCGGCGAGGAGGCGGTCGTCGGCAAGGAGACCGTCGTCACCGGCGAGGTCGTGATCGACAAGGAGAGCACCACCCGCCAGGAGCAGGTCCACGGCACCGTCCGCAAGCAGCACATCGACGTGGATCAGGCGTACCAGGAGGCGCGGGGCGGGTTCGAGCAGCTGCACAGCCAGACGCGCGCCTCGCAGGGCCGCACTTTCGAGCAGGCCGAGCCGCACTATCGCTCCGGCTTCACCGCTGCTCACGACGAGCGCTACGCCGGGCGCGAGTTCGAGGACGCCGAGCCGATGCTGCGCAGCGAGTACGAGTCCGACACCCCGCGCCGCAGCGGCGGCGCGAGCGGCGGCGGCGACAGCTGGGAGCACCTACGCCAGGAAGTCCGCGAGGGCTGGAACAAGGCGCGCAATCGGTAGCGCGGAAGAGCCTGAGAGGGTGAGGGTGGCATGAGCGCACACGTAGGACACGACGAGATCACGCCCGGCACGCCGGTCTTCGACGCGACCGGCGCGGCACTCGGCCCGGTCGCGTCGAGCGATGCGACCAATCTCTACGTTCTGGATCGCGCGATCCCGCTGTCCGCGATTGCCCGCACCGACCCCTCGGGTATCCACCTCCACCTGTCGCGCGCGGCGCTCCACGCCGGGGCGGCGACGGAGCAGGCCGCGGCGACAGGGCGGATTGTCGTCTCCCTGGCTGAGGAGCGCCTGACGGTCGATACGCGCGAGGTGAATCTCGGCGAGGTGATCATCCGCAAGCGTACGATCGAGGAAGAGCGGATGGTCCCGGTCGTCTTCCGCCGCGAGGAGGTCGAGATTATCCGCCGCGAGCCGGGCGAGTCCTGGTCCCCCGGTGACACGCTGGGGGCGGACACCGAGATCACCCGCATCCCCATCAGGGGTCGGGAGGCGATCGTCGGCACGCAGGCATTCGTCGGGCGCGAGGTGGTCATCGACAAGGCGCGCATCGCCGAGGAAGGGCACGTGACCGGCACCGTGCGCCGGGAGCATGTCACGGTCGAGGAACGCTACGCGCAGGCCCGCCCCGGACTGGAGCGCGAGTTCGTCGCCGGGCGCGGCGAGACGGGTCGCACCTTCGCTGAGGCCGAGCCGCAGTACCGCGTGGGCTTCAATGCTGGCAGCGATCCGCGCTATGCCGGGCGTGACTTCGCTGAGGTCGAACCGGCGGTGCGCCAGGAATATGGCGCGACCGACCAGGATGGCGGCGACGGCTGGGAGATGTTGCGCCGGGAGATCCGGGGCGGTTTCGAGGCCGCCCGCCGATCATAAACGGCCCGCGCTCTGCGGGTCCCAATTAAGCACGGCGTGCATGCACGCCAATTACGAAAGGAAGTTCATATGGTGACAGCAGCAAACCAGATGACGAACAATCGGCACACGGTGGTGGGCGTCTTCGACGGCCCGAACCACGCCGAGCAGGCCCTGAACGGGCTGAAGAACGCCGGGTTCACGCCGGAGCAGGTCTCCGTGGTGGCGAAGGAGAGCGCGGAGACGCGCCAGATGGTCGATAACACGGGCATGGGCGATGGCGAGGCAGCCGGCAGCGGCGCGGTGGCCGGGACGGTCATCGGCGGGATCGCTGGTTGGCTCTTCGGGATCAGCGCCCTGGCGATCCCCGGCATCGGCCCGATCGTCGGCGCGGGGATCATCGGCACCACCCTCGCCGGCGCGGGGATCGGCGCGGCGACCGGCGGGCTGATCGGCGCGCTCACGGCTGAGGGCGTTGATGAGGCGGACGCGAAGGGTTACGAGGAGAATGTCCGCCAGGGCAGCATCCTGCTGACCGCCCACGCTTCGAGCAACGAACAAGAGCAACAGGCGCGCGAAATCTTCAACAGCGTCAGCGGCGGCAGCGTCCGCAGCTACAATCGCCCCAGCTAGGTCGAACCAACCCACAACAATCGCGACGATGCAGCGGTGGCCCCCACCCTCCCAGGGAACGGGGGTCACCGTTTCTCCTCCGACCCATCCACTCTGTCCGACAAGACGTAAGGTGGATAGAAGGAACCGGGAAGGAGATGCGAGAGAAGGGGAACGCAGCCCGGCACAACGATGATCTGGATGCATAAGGTAGAGGAGAGATCACGATGAAAATCCGTCACTTCGGGGCCTTGTTCGCGCTGATCCTCAGCATGGTCACGTTCATCGCGCTCGCCGGACCGGCCGCCGCCGCCAACCCGATCACGATCCAGCTCGGGCCGCAGAACAACTCCGGGATCAACGGCACCGCCACCCTGACCGAGATGGCCAACGGGCAGACCCAGGTCGTCGTCAATGTCACCGGCTTCCAGGCGGGCGTCCCCTCGCCGATCCACATCCATGAGGGGACCTGCGCCACCCTCAACCCCTCCGTTAAGTTCCCGCTCACCAACCTGGTCAACGGTCAGTCCACGACGATGGTGAACGCCTCGCTCACGGCGATCCTCGGGCAGCCGCACGCCATCAACGCCCACAAGTCGGCCCAGGAGGCCAGCGTCTACGTCGCCTGTGGCAACATCACCGCGCAGGCACCGACCGCCGTGCCGCGCTCCGGCGGTGGCGGGATGGCCGAGAGCAATGCGCCGCTGGCCTGGATCGCTGGCGGGACGCTGCTGGCGGTCGCCCTGGCGGGTGGGCTCCTCAGCTTGCGCCGCCGCGCCGCGTAAGCGAGCAGAACAGACTATTTGTTGCGAAAAGAGGCCGACCGGGACACGAGCGTCCCGGTCGGCCTCTTCGCGTGCCGCCGTGGGAGTGCTGCACCGCTGAAACTGATCGCGCGGGATCCTCTCGGGATGGGCCGACTCGGCCCTCAGCCCGCCGCCCGCGTCAGGATCACGATCGGGATCTCGCGGGTCGTCTTGCGCTGGTGGCGGACGAAGAACGGGTAGTCCTCGATGAGCCGCGACCAGAGCCGCGCGCGCTCCTCCCCCGCAGCTGTTTCCGCGACCATCGGGCGTGTCTCGGCCCCGCGCCGGATCGTGACGCGCGGATTCGCCCGCAGGTTAAGATACCAGGCGGGGTGGGCCGCCTGCCCGAGCGCGGACGCGACGACGAGGAGGCGGTCGCCGTCGGTGACATACCCGACGGGGCAGGTGCGTTCCTGCCCGCTCTTGTGCCCGGTCGTGGTTAGCAGGAGGATCGGCATCTTGCCCACCGCGCCGCCGAACTTCCCGTCGCTCAGGCGATACAGCCTGCGGTGGAGTGACCCGACCGCGCGCATGACGAGCCCCATGAACCCCTTCTCCAGTCACCGAGCGCAGCGCCCGCCGAACGGTGCCGGGCAATCCGGCGCCCGAGGCACACACCGGCACGATAGGGGGCCGGATAATCCACCCCCCGTGGTCAGATGCGAGGGCGATCTCAGGCGGCCCCATCGGCGGAGTAGAGCATCTCGCGCACCGTGAGAATCTCCTGGCGACGGTCGGCGTTGCGCTCGATCTCGCCGCCCATCTTCTCGATCCCGTGCAAGATCGTCGTGTGATCGCGCCCGCCCAGCGCCTCGCCGATGTCCACCAGCGAGCGATCGGTCTCCTCGCGCATCACGTACATCGCCACCTGGCGCGGGATGACGATATCCTTGGTGCGCCCCTTCCCCTTCAGGTCTTTCTCCGGCACGCTATAGAAACGCGCGACCGCCTCCAGGATCCGCGGCAGGGTGATCAATTTGCGCTTGCTGTTCATCTGCGGGTCGTTCATCGCACCGGTCGCCAGCGCCAGCGTCACCGGCACCCGCTCCAACTGCGCGTGGGCGATGATCCGGTTCAGCGTCCCTTCCAGCTCGCGGATATTGCTCTGCACCTTCTGCGCGACGTACTCGATCACGTCGCGCGGCACGTGCAGCCCGCCCGCCTCGCCGCGCTGCTGGAGGATCGCGATCCGCGTCTCCAGATCGGGCGGCTGCACGTCGGCGATCAGCCCCCACTCGAAGCGCGAGCGGAGGCGGTCTTCGAGGGTCTGGATCGCCTTCGGATGCCGATCGCTGGAGAGGATGATGTGCTTGCCCAGCTGGTGCAGATGGTTGAAGGTGTGGAAGAACTCCTCCTGCGTCGAGTCTTTGCCGGCGATGAATTGGATGTCATCGATCATCAGGATATCGACCGTCCGGTAGCGGTCCCGGAACTCCTCCATCTTATTGGAGCGGATCGAGGCGATCATCTCGTTGGTGAACCGCTCGGAGGTCAAGTAGAGGACGCGCATCTCGGCCCCGTGCCGCGCCTTGGCGTGGTGGCCGATCGCGTGCATCAGATGGGTCTTGCCCAGCCCGACCCCGCCGTGCAGGAAGAGCGGGTTGTAGACCCCGCCCGGATTGTCGGCCACCGCGAGGCTGGCGGCGTGCGCAAGGCGATTGCTCGGCCCGACGATGAAGGTGCCGAAGACGTAGCGCGGGGTGAGGCCGTCGCTGCCGACCGTGCCGAGTTCCAACTGCTGCGCTGGCAGCGCCCCGACGGTGCTGGGGCGCGCGTTCGATTCGGACGGGGCAGGGTGCGCCTTCCCCCGCGCTGGAGCGTCGGGCCGCGCAGTGGGCACCTTGACCGGGGTGGTGTCTTTCGTCTCGGTGCCGGGGAGGGTGCCATTGAGGACGCTGAACTCGACCGTGACCGGCTTCCGCGTCAGCACGCTCAGGCTGGCATTGATCTTCTCGCGATACTTCTTGGCGAGATTCTCAACCGCGAATGTATCGGGCGCGCCAACGATCGCCGTGCCGGCCTCGGTGTCGAGATCGAGCAGACGGGTCGGCTCCAGCCAGGTCCGATACTCGCGCTCGCTGACCCGAGCCTTGGCTTTCAAGTCGTTAAGCACGATCCGCCAAGTCTGGTCGATATGCATCTCGCACTCCACGCCCTATCGCCGCCGTCGCTTCGGTGGTGTACGTACAATCATAGCAGGGGATACGGGAGGCCGCAAGTCGGGGTCATCCGGACCGCTGGGCTTATGCGCGAGCGCGGCGGGCGGTTGAAACCGCCCGCCAGCGTTAGTATCGCCTCGCGCATAAGCCCTGATCTGGGCTACCAGGGCGCGAAGATCCTCCGGCTGAGGCGAGGCCGCTCGCGAGCGATCACTGGCTTGGCCGACCCTCTGAGCCAAATATCTCGGGAATTTTCCGCGCCGGGTTGCGCGTTCACCGTCAGTGACAGCCACCTAGCGCGGCTGCTATCGTTAGCGCCCGGGGATATGATCCCTCGGCGGATGGGCGGCATGATTGGCGGGGCAGGGACGATGACGACGTATCGGGCCGGGAACACAGCGGGGCGTGCGCGCATTCAAGCGCTTGCGCCGTGGTGCTTGCTCGTCTTCGCCCTCGTCGTCCTGCACCTCGCCCTGATGACGAGCGAACACCACGGTGGGATAGGCGCGTCGCACCACGAGGGGATCACTGCCATCCCCGCCGCCCTCGCCGACCTTACTGCCATGCCCGATCACGGCCACGGTCACAGTGAGCACAATGCCCCGAGCAGCACGCTCGCTGGCTGCCCGGTGGGGCAGGCGACCCTGCCCCTCCTCCTGCTGCTCGGCATCGTCGGGCTCCTCTTCGGCCGTCCGGCGGCGAGGATAGGGGGCGCGATGGTCGCCACCCGGCGCGCTCCGTCATCCCCGCCGCCGCTCGCGGCGACACAACGTCGCGCCCTCCTGCAAATCTTCATCATCTGATTCCCCCGCACGCCGCGCCAACGGTCGCCCCGCGACCGTGCTTCGTCGCGCCCCACGCCGGTTGGGGCGCCTGACACCACGCGCATCGGAGGACACCTTCTCATGGCTATACACACACGACGCTCGTTCCTGGTCGGCCTCACCGTCTCGGGCGGGGCTTTGGTCCTCGCCGCCTGCGGGATGGGCGGGTCGGGCCACGGCGGGATGAATCACGGCGGCGGCAATGCCACCCCCTACGACCAGAACTTCATCGACGGGATGGTGCCGCACCATCAGGCGGCGGTCGAGATGGCCAAGGTGGCGCAGACCAAAGCCGAGCATGCGGAGCTCAAAGCCCTCGCCAGCGCGATCGTCGCCGACCAGGATGGCGAGATCGCCCAGATGAAGGGCTGGCGCAAGGCGTGGTACGGCAGCGACCAGATCGCGCCGGGGATGGGCGGGCACCAGATGGGCGGGATGGACACCGACCTCACCGCCCTGGCGAACGCCACCCCCTTCGACCGCGCCTTCATCGACGCGATGATCCCGCACCACGAGAGCGCGGTCATGATGGCGAAAGAGGCGCAGACGAAGGCCGAGCACCAGGAGATCAAGGATCTCGCCGGGCGGATCATCGCTTCCCAGGGGCGCGAGATCGACCAGATGAAAACCTGGCGCGCGCAATGGTATCCGGGCCAGTAACGTCGCAAGGATGCAGCACCACCGACCTGGGCAGTTACCCGATCGGCACCGGGGTCTTCTACCCGGCCTTCGGGCTCATACTGCGCCCCGAGCGGTCGGCGTTGCTGATGGCCCCCTCCTCGATCATCGTCGTGGTCAACGCGGTGCTGCTGCGGCGGGTCGAGGGGGAGTTGGGGTCGTAAGTCCCGAGTCGTGAGAGGGCCGGAACAGGAGGAGGGGAGGCGCGGGGAGAGGGATCGGCCAGAGGAGCGCCTACCCACGAGGGTAAGCATTGCGGTCGGTTGTAGGGGCGTATCGCATACGCCCGCCCGTCGTCCTCCCACAACGGTTCGTAGACACCCCGGCGTGGGTCGGGCGTATGCCATACGCCCCTACAACCAACGGTGGTCGGTATCCCCCGCCTCGATCGTTTCCCTCACGCCAGGGACGCCGCCATGCTCGCCCACTACCGCCCTGCACGTCCCTTCACCTCCAGAATCGGTGGGGCAGGAGGGCCGCTCCCCTTTCGACCTGCGGCCTGCGACCTTCGACCCACCCCCCGCGCTCCCGCGCAACCGCCCGCCCCGCCAACCGTTCCACAGGCACTGGCAGTTCAGGGGAATGGCGCTCGACCATGTCCGTTCGGGGAATTGTGGATCGGCTCGCGCGGCGTCAGCTCCCTCCGTGGTACTTCGCTCCCGAATCTCGCGTGTGGATACGGATTTCACCGGCTTGATATGGTAGTGTACCCACGGTTCGCCAAGACCGTGAGAGAGACAAAGGCCGCGCGCGCGGCCAGGAGGGAAGGAAGCTCGATGACCGTGCGCCAGGGACCGCCATCCCGACGCAACGGCGACCCGCGCCTGTTGTTGCTGCTCGTCGCGCTCATCATTCTCGTGCCGCTCACCATCGGTTTCACCCCCGCCGCCGGGGCGACCGGGACCGGTGGCCTCGCCTCCAACGCCGGAGCGACCGGGATAGAAGACCAGATCGGCGGCGGGTTGGCCCGGATCAACGAGGCCCGCGCCGCGATCGGCGTGCCGCCGTTGAAGCGCAACGCCGCGCTCGACGCCGCCGCGACCGCCCACGCCAACTACTACAAGCTGAACTTCGGCGATCCCGCCCTCGCCGGCAACGGCCTCCACTATGAGGACCCGGGCAAGCCGGGCTTCACTGGGGCCGATTTCGCCGCCCGCGCCCGCGCGGCGGGCTACAGCGGCTCGATCAACGAGAACGTCGGCGTCTCCGGCAGTATGCTCGTCAGCATCGAGTGGTTCCTCGACGTGATCAACCACCGCCTGACCCTGATCGACCCCCGCTACACCGATGTCGGTTTCGGCGTCGTCAACGAGGGGAAGATCAAGATCGAGGTGATCGACCTCGGCACCGTGAAGTGGCTCAGCCAGATCGAGCCGACCTGGGCGCCCTGGCCGCCGCCCGACGCCACCGGGATCGGCCTGCGCTTCGACGGCGAGGGCGGCAGCCCGCTCTCCGACCAGAAGCTGCCGACCGGCTACCCGATCACCCTCAGGTACAACGGGGCGGGCGCGGTCTCCTTCGGCGGGGCCAAGCTGACGACCGGCGGGCAGGCCGTCCCGATCGTCGCCAAGGTCGGCACCGGCTTCATCACCAAGAATACCTACGTCGTCGCGGCGATCGCGCCGCTCAAGCCGGGAACGGTCTACACGGTCGCGGTCGATGGCACCGCCAACGGCCAGCCGTTTAATCGCACCTGGAGCTTCACCACAAAGGGGACCGCGACCGCGCCGAGCGCCACCCCGGCACCGCAGGCAACGCCCACCCCGAGCACGGCGGCGGTGACCCCGCTGCCGAGCGGCGTGGCGCGGCTCGATCCGGCGGCGATCACCCGCTGGCGGGCGGCGGATTACGAGATCTGGAGTGGCGCGGCGCAGCGGACCTGGACCTGGGGGCCGGACGTCCTCGCCATCCGCCAGGAGCCGTATGACGGCGCGGCGGGCGGCGTCCGCACCGTCTATTACTTCGACAAGAGCCGGATGGAGATCAACGACCCGCAGGGCGATCGGACCAGCCCCTGGTTCATCACCAACGGCCTCCTCGTCCGCGAGATGCTGGCGGGGCGGGTGCAGACCGGCGCGGGGGCCGCGTCGCCACTCGCGTCGCCCGCCCTGCCGCTGGCCGGCGAGGCACCGGGGAGTATCGCCGTCACCTACGCCGCCCTCGGCACGGTCGCGTCGCTCGAACCGGGGCAGCACAGCGCCCGGGACCGCACCGGCGGCAGCGTCACCGCGACGATCGACGCCAAGGGCGCGGTCGGCAACGAGCCCTGGCTCGACGGCGCCGCGCGCTACGGCCATTACGAGCCGACCCTCGGCCACAACGTCGCCGACGTCTTCTGGCGCTGGCTCGGCACGCAGCCGGTCGAGTGGCTCTACGCCGTCGGTTACCCGCTCAGCGAGCCGTACTGGACCAGCGCCAAGATCGAGGGCGAGGATGTCTGGGTTCTCGTGCAGGCGTTCGAGCGCCGCGTCCTCACCTTCGTCCCGACCGCGCGCGAGGGCTGGCAGATCGAGTCCGGCAACGTCGGTCGCCACTACTTCGAGTGGCGCTACGGCACCGCCCCCACCCTCACCACCTCCACACGCTAGCGCGGCACCATCCTCCCGCCTTGTCGCAGAGTGCCCCGGCAACGCCCCGGTCGAATGGATCACTGCTGGCCTGCGACCCGTGGCACCGCGCCACGCCGCAGGCCAGTCGCGCGTGTGGCGACGTGTTCGCCGGGCGTCAGCACCGCCGCCCGGCGCGCAGGTAGCAGCGCCCCGCCTCCTAATCCCCTGGCGTCGCGCCGCTGGGTGGCAGGCAGCCGCCCTGTTGCCCCGGTGGTGCATAGCGATAGACGCCGTAGTAGCTCGGCACGGTCGGGTAGAGCTCGCGCAGGATCAGCCGCCCGCTGATCCGCTGGAGCGGCACGCGGTCGCGGAGCGCCCAGCACTCGTCGCGCATCATGATCACCAGCGGCAGCGCCGCCGTGTCGCCCGGGGCGACGCCCGCCGCGAGGTGGGCGGCATCGTCGCCGGGGGTCCGCGTCACCGTGTGCGGCACCCCATCGAGGGTCAGCAGCACGTCGAGGATGTCGAACGCGCTCGCGCCGTCGCGGAGGTCCACGTTGACCAGCCCGTTGCGGTCCAGCAAGATCGGCGTCCCCGGCCCGCGCGCCGCCCGGACGATCCGCAGCGTCTCCATGAACGTCGCGTTGGCCGGGTCGCGCCGCGCCTCCTCCCGATAATAGCGCCCCAGCGGCACCAGCGGATAAAGGACCAGCAATGAGATAGAGGCTGCGGAAACCAGTGATAACGCGGAACGCGGAACGCGGAGCGGGGGATTAACGGTTGCGGAAGCCTCCGCCCGTCCCCCGCCCCCGCGCCAAATTCCCCGTTCCCCGTTCCGCGGATGCTCCCGCCGTGACGGGATTCCGCGTTCGACCAGCGCGACCAGCGCTGTCGCGACCGCCACCAGCAGCGGGGACAACAGGAAGGCGACGTACCGCCCGGTCACGATCGGGCGGTCGCCATCGACCCCGTAGGCATGATTGAAGTAGGGCATGATCAGCGCCGTGCAGACGAGCGCCAGCAAGGGCAGCGGCTGCCCCCGGCGCGTCAGGGTCCACAGGCCCGCGAGGCAGAGCGCGGCGACGGTTACCAGGTGCGGCGACGCCAGGTAGGCGATCGCCCGCTCGGGGACGTGGAACGGGTCGCTGAGCATCCGCGCCAGTTCGAGCAGCAGGTTCTTCATGTTCCGCCCATACGAGCCGAGGCTGTGGTCGGACTCGAAGGCGTAGCCGCGACTCTGCTGCACCCGCTCCACCCCGACCAACCCCCGCGCCAGGTTGTAGAACAGCAGTGGCCCGACCCCGACGAGCGCCGCCCCCAGCCCCGCCCACGGTCCCGGCGACCGCAAGACTCCCCACGCCCGCGCCCGCCAGATCCGCCAGCCGAACGCCCCTACCAGCGCCGGTGCCAGCACGATCACCCCCGGATGCGTCTCCAGCGCCAGGCCGAAGGCGAAGCCGGCGAGGGCGAACCACGGCGGGGAAGTCCGTAGTCCGTAGTCCGTGGTCCGTAGAGAGTTCGGTAGAGAGCGAATGCCTTCTGCTTGCCGCGACCCTACTACGGGCCACGGACTACGGACTACGGACTTCGTAAAGGCCCACAACGCCACCGTCGTATAAAACGGCGTCGTCGAGTTCTGCCAGGCGACGTGGCTGTTGACGAGGATGTGCTGCGGCAAGGTCAGCAGGAGGGCGGCGGCCAGCAAGCCGGCCTGGCGACCGGCCAATTCCCGCCCGAGCAGATACGTCACGGCGACGGTCAGCGCGCCGATGACGCAGATGACGACGCGCGGCAGCGCCACCGACGGCCCGAAGAGCCAGAGGCACCCCGCCAGGATATAGGCATGGGTCGCGCCGAGATAGGTTTCCTGCGCCGTCAGCGGGAACTGCTCACCCCGCCAGATACTCAGCGCCCAGCGGATTTCACCCACCTCATCGGTGAAGTGCGGCAGCCGCAGTAGGTACGGCCAGCGGACCAGCAGCGCCAGCCCGCAGAGCGCCAGCAGGATCAGCACCTCGACCTCGCCGGGCCGCAGCCGCGCCCCGATCGCGCGCCAGCCGCGCACCCGCCGCGCCCGCCGCCCCCCGCCCGGTCGCCGCCTCGCCCGCCCGTGCTCGCTTGCCCTCGCCCCGGCCACTTGCCCTCGCCAACCCGCACAACACGGAGCACCATCAACGCGGCGCGCTCGGCGGCGAGGATAGCACAGCGGTCACAGAGACTACACAGCGGGCATCACCATAAGACGCTGGCTGGCGGTTGATGGTGGTGGCGAGCTTAACTGAGTCATGGTAGGCGGTTGAACCTCGAGGGGCCACGACCGCGCCTGGGGGCGTGCGCGCCACGGAATACCGATGAACGGCCCACTGCCCGCCTGCGCGGGTTAGGAGCGCCGGTAGCCCGATCACGTTCGCCATGACCATAAACTCTGCCTCACGGGCTGGCGGCCATGAAGCCCTGTGACTCCGCAGGTGACAAACCGACGACGCGGGCTGAAATGCTGCAACGCAATCGTCTATCCTGACGGGCACCACGCCGCGATCGAACCCAGTCCCCGCAGGGGGATTTATGCCCTTCATGGGTACTTTGTGGCCGCGCCCCTGGCCGGGGGTTTCAACCCCCGGTCCACCGCCTCGCCAGATCGAGTCCCGCCCCTCCACCGCCATCCCCTCACACCGCCCGATCCTCGATCTCCCACGCATGATCGAGCGTGTGCCAAGCCACGCGACGGACGAAGTAGCGCGGCGTCCAGAGCGCACCGCCGCGCGGCCCTTGCGTCGGTATCTCCCCGCGCACCCCCGCCCCCAGCGCTTCCAGCATCGCCTCGCGGATGCGCCGCAACTCCCCAGTCAGCTCCGCCCCCTCGTCATGGCGGAATTTCCGGGCGAGCCGGCCAAGATAGCTCGCGTCGGCCCCGAGCAGATGCCGCACGATCTTGTCGAGATCGCGCCCACCGCCGCGCGGACCCTTGCGCAACTCCTTCCCCTCGCCCGCCCGCACCGCCTCGTCGAACGCCCGCCACAGCGCCCGCAGCAGCTGTCGCGAACGCTCGTGTTCCGCCCCGTCGAACGGGCGCGCATCGACCGTCGGCGCGAGATTCGCCGCGCCGAAATCGGTCGCGTCGTTGCCCTGAAGTTGCTCGACCACGTTAAAGGCGGCGGGATCATCCGGCGCGTCGAACGTCAGTCCCGACATCCGGAGCGCGCGGGCATAACGCGGCCCGTACTCGGCAAGTGCCTGTAGTGCCGATTCCTCATCCTTGCCACCCCTGCACCAGCCCGGCCAATCGAGCGTCCCGGCGAAGGTGCGCTTCTTCCCGATCTCCAGATAGACGTCGATCTTCCCTGTCGCGCCCGCCATCGCCCGCCCTCCTTGTCGGTAGTCCGTAGTCCGTAGTCCGTAGAGAGCTATTCCCGGCTCGATGCCAAGTGACCAAGGCAACGCCGCAACAAGCCACTGCCGACTGTCGATTTATGCCCTTCAGGGTACTGCCAACTCCTCGCTTGACAGCCACCATACCACGCCGTACACCTATTCAAGTAAATTCAAATACCCGCTATGAGGCCCTGATGCCGGACAAAGAGATGGCTCATCCCGATGAGGTGCGAATCATCGCCGATCTGGAGACGCTGCAAGTCGTCGCGGACCCGCTGCGCCTGCGTCTCCTGGCGCTCCTGCGGCGCGAGCCGCGCACGGTCAAGGCGCTCGCCGCCGAGCTCGATCTCGCGCCGACGAAGCTCTACTACCACATCAAACTCCTGGAGGAGCGCGGGCTGATCCGGGTCGCCGGGGTGCGGCTGGGCGCGGGTCCGGTCGAGAAGGAATACGGGGTGACCGCCTATCGCCTCTCCGTCGATCGGGCGCTCCTCTCGCCGAGCGCGCCCTCGCCGGATGACGCGCTCGACACATTCCTCTCGGTCGTCCTCGATCACACCAAGAGCGAGATCAAGCGCGGCGTCCGCGCCGGGCTGATCGATCCCGATCCGGATACCGGCGGGCCGGGGGGGCTGACCCTGAGGGGGATGTGGCTGCGGCTCACCGCCGCCGAGGCGACGGAATATTACGACAAGATCCGTGCGCTGAATCGGGAGTACACCGCGCGCCACCCCGAGGGCGACGACGATCCGGCGATAGGGCACTACGAGTTGCTGCTCGGCCTCTACGCCACCCTGCCGCCGGAGGATCAGCCGCCGCCCTGAGCGGTCCGTTTCCCCAGCACTCGTCGGGTTGCCGAGGCCGTCTCCACCCTCTCTTTCAGGGGAGGGTCGCCGTTGCAATGGTGGGGAGGGTCACTCGCCAGCGCTTTGCTCATGAGCCACAGGAGGGCAGCATGGCTACGGATCGTCGCACCACCGAAGCACCCCGAGGCGAGCTGGGGGCCGACTTCTGGAAATTCTGGACCGGGCAGACCCTCTCGAACCTCGGCAGCTCGGTCACGCCGTTCATCCTGCCGCTGCTGATCTTCCGGCTGACCGGCTCGGCTCTCGATCTCTCCCTGGCGACCGCCGCCAGCTTCCTCCCCTACCCGCTCTTCGGGTTGGTCATCGGCGCGTGGGTCGATCGGGTCGATCGGAAGCGCTTGATGATCGCCACCGATCTTGGTCGCGCGCTGATCATCGCCTCGGTCCCCGTCCTGGCCGCGACCGGAACCCTGCCGATCTGGTGGCTCTACCTCGTCGGGTTCCTCAACTCGACCCTGACGATCTGCTTCAACTCCGCCGAGTTCGCCGCGATCCCCAGCCTCGTGGCGGGGGGCGACCTCGTCGCCGCGAATGGGCGAATCCAGGCCAGCTACTCGGCGGCGGCGATCATCGGCCCGCTGCTGGCGAGCCCGCTCCTGCTCGTGCTGTCGCCAGCGACGGTGCTGATCCTCGACGCCCTCACCTACATCCTCTCGGCGCTCGCCCTGGCCCTGATTCGGCGCGGCTTCAACGCCGAGGTCGCGCGTCGCGCCTCGACCAGCCTGCGCCGCGACATCGTCGAGGGGCTGTGCTACGTCCTCGGCCACCCGGTGCTGCGGGCGATCTCGATCATGATGCTGCTCGTCAACTTCGTCGCCACCACCCAGGTCACCCAACTCGTCCTCTTCGCCAAGGAGCGCCTGTCCGCCACAGACGCCCAGGTCGGCCTCTTCTACTCGGCGGGGAGTGTCGGCGTGGTCGTCCTCGCGCTGGCGGCGGGGCCGTTACGCCGCCGCTGGCCGTTCAGCCGGGTGGCCCTCGGCGCACTGATGGCGCTCTGCCTCCTCTCGATCGCCCTCGCCTACGTCCCCTGGTATCCGGTCGCCGTGGGCCTCTGGGCCGTGATGTCCGGCCTGGGGATCCTCTTCAACATCAATACCGGTAGCCTGCGCCAGGCGATCGTGCCGAACGAACTGCTCGGTCGGGTCATCAGCGTGGCGATGGTGATGGCGAATTCGGTCAGCCCGCTCGGCGCACTGATCGGCGGCCTCGCCATCGAGCGGACCGGCAACGTCGCGCTCGTCTACGCCGCCATCGGCGCGCTCATCTTCCTGATCGCCCTCGCCTTCTCCTTCACCGCGCTCGGCGTGGCGGAGCGCTACCTCCCCGAGGTGGCGAAGGACGATGAGCCCACTCCCCTCCCGGCGGTCGCCTGATACGGCGAGACTAAAGCCCTCACCGCGCGCATCCGCCCGCCCGCCTCCTCCGTACTACTTAACATATATGGCGTCACGCGCCTCGCGTCGCCATCGTGCGGGCGACGGTTCTCGCGCCGCCCGCCGGTTTCGCCGGGGCGTCCCAGGGGCGCGCGCCGCGCCGCAGAAATCAGCCAAGAGTTGTGCAATCCCTGTATTTTGCGGAACATCCGCGCGTATCCGGGCGTTATAGCAAGTAAGCGGCACCACGCCGCAGCGAATTTTCATCAACCGGTCGTGGCGAGCCAGGTCTGGCCCGCGCGCGATCGGGGAGGGTAACGCCAATGACGGCGACTGTGCAGACTCCCCCCCGGCCGATCGCCAACTCCCACGAGTTGGCCGAGCGGATCAACGCCCTCGCGGCGGAGCGCAGCGACCTCTACCGCCGCGCAACCGACGGCTGGACGACCGACCAGCGCGACCGCCTGAAGGCGATCGACGCGGCCCTCGCTACTCTCTGGGAGGAACGTCGCCGCGCCCGCGCCGGCCACGACGACGACGACGCGGTGCTGGTACGCCACGCGGCCTGATCGACGCACCGGGAGTATCACGGGACAAAGACGGGGCGGGGGCCGATCGGCCCCCGCCTCGCTTTGATGAGTGGGCGTAGTGGGCCAGTGGGCCAGTTAAGATCGGGGAAGGGCATACGCATACGCTCATCTCCGTCCCCTACTGGCCCACCGGCCCCACCGGCCCACTACGCCCACTCGTCAAGACGCTCCGCCAGCGACTCATCGGCGGGCAGCCGCAGCGCGTGGAACGCCTCGGCGAGCGCCAGCCCGTGCGCCGCGCCGGTCGCCTCGGCGCGGGCGCGGACGCCGCGCGCGACCCCGGCGGGATCGGCCGCCTGACTGGCATGGGCGAGCCGCGCGGCGATCTTCTCCTCGATCGTCGGGGCGATGTCGAAGACGAGATTCGGCCGGCCGGTGAGGAACAACCACGCCTCGGCGACGCTGTGCGGC
This sequence comes from uncultured Thermomicrobiales bacterium, assembly GCA_902806415.1. Taxonomy (GTDB): domain Bacteria; phylum Chloroflexota; class Chloroflexia; order Thermomicrobiales; family CADCWN01; genus CADCWN01. Next base: position 15,895 of record CADCWN010000397.1, read on the forward strand.
GGCGCATCCGGCGCGACGACCGTGCCGTCGATCCCACAGGCCGGGCCGGGTCGGCGCGCGCCGATCCGCGCCGCCGCCAGGGCGACGAGGCCAGCCTGGCGGTGGTCATTGTGGAAGGTGTAATCGTGCCAGGGGTCGAACGCGATCAGCAGGTCGGGGCGGACGCGCCGGATCTGCGCCGCGACCGCCGCGCGGGTCGGCAGATCGTCCGCGACCTCGCCGTCATGATAGCGCAGGAAGACGACATCCTCGACGCCGAGGAGCGCCGCCGCCGCCCGCTGCTCCGCCTCGCGGATCGCGCCGAGGGCGCGCGGGTCGATCAGCGGGTCCGGTGAGCCCTTATCCCCGGAGGTCAGGACCAGATAGCTGATCCGCGCGCCCGCCCGCGCCAGCAGCGCCACCGTCCCGCCGCAGAGCGCCTCGATGTCATCCGGGTGCGCGATGACCACCAGCACGGCGGACGGCACGGGGAACGCGGCGAAATCGCGGATCAGGCGCGGCCCAGGCTGCATCGTCGCGCTCCTTCAGTCGGCAGTCGGCAGTCGGCAGTCGGCAGTGGCTGGGCGGTGGTAGTCTGGCGCTACGCCTGCAAGCGGACCGTCACTGCCGACTGCCGACTGCCGATTTATGCCCTTCAGGGTACTGCCAACCCATCGCAGTATACAGGAACCGGTGTGCGCGCCAGACGAACACACGCCGTCGCGCAACCGCGTGCCCGCCCCATTCGTCTCACCTGCTGAGGGCACCGCACCATCCGCGTCACCATCCCGTGCGTAGTATCGGTAGGATCGCCGCTACGAGGATGCAACGCGCGGCGGGCATGGCACGCAGGGGATCGTTATACTTCGGGGACATGGCATCGGTTCACCGTCGTCGCCCTTCTTCCGATGGGCCGGACCCGCGCGCGCCGCGACGGGAGCGTTGCGCCGTCGGCGAGTCGCGGCAGCAGGGGTCGGGGGACAGTAGCAAGAGGAGTGAAACTTCGTGCAGAGTGTCAAAGGTGTGGGTCGGGTACGCCGCTGGGTCGGTATGGTTTTCGCCCTCGTCATCGTCCTCGGCAACTTCCTGCCACATCTGGGCGGCACGGTCAAGGCCGCGCCGGCCGTCGCCGCACCGGGCGACGCGCGCTTCTTCCCGGAGACGGAGCACTACATCTCCGGACGCTTCCGCGAGTTCTGGGACACCCAGGGGGGGCTGTTCGTCTTCGGCTATCCCCTGACCAACGTCTTCTCGTTCCCCTCTACCGACGGCAAGCTCTATCAGGTGCAATATTTCGAGCGCGCGGTCTTCGAGCTGCACCCCGAGAACGCCCGCCCCTATGACGTGCTGCTGACGCAGGTCGGTCGCGAACTCGCCAATGCCCGGCTCCTCGACTCCAACTTCCAGCCCGCCCAGCGCAGCTTCAATCCGCAGCAAACCTGGGTCGCCGAGACCGGGCACAACGTCGGCCCGACCTTCATCGACTACTGGCAGCGGTTCGGTGGGCTGCCAACCTTCGGCTACCCGATCTCCGAGCTGATCACCGAGCGCAACGCGGCCGACGGCAAAGATTACCAGGTCCAGTATTTCGAGCGCGCCCGCTTCGAGTACCACCCGGAGAATATCGGCACCGATTATGTCGTGTTGCTCGGCCAGCTCGGGCGCGAGCGGATGATCCGCGCCGGGGTGCCGCTCGCCGCGCGGGCGGCCGAGCCGCCGCCGGTCACCGCCCCCCCGCCCGGCGTCACGGTGACCGACCGCTTCTCGGCCACCGGCTATCCCTACCTGCTCGGTCCGAAAGTCGGCCTGGGGATCCAGGCCCAGTATTACGGCCAGCCGCTCGATCGCCTGACCGGGATGGTCAATGACATCGGCTTCACCTGGACGAAGCAGCAAATCGTCTGGCGCGATGTCGAGGTCAGCAAGGGCCGCTACGAGTGGGGGCAGCTCGACGAGGTCATCGACAGCCTCAATCGCAGCCAGATCAACATCATGCTCTCGGTGGTGAAGTCGCCGCGCTGGGCGACGCCAACCGGCACCGATGACGGCACGCCGAGCAACTCGCAGGATTTCGGCGACTTCATGCGGGCGCTCGCCACGCGCTACAAGGGGAAAGTCCTCGCCTACGAGCTCTGGAACGAGGCCAACCTCGCCGCCGAGACCGGCGGGCGGATCAACCCGGCCTTCTATGTCCAGCTGCTGAAGGCGGGCTACCTCGGCGTCAAGGGGATCGACCCGAGCGCAATCGTGGTGATGGGCGCGCTCTCGCCGACCGGTGTGAACAACCCGCAAATCGCGGTCGATGATCTAGTCTACCTCGACCAGCTCTACAAGATCAACGACGGCGAGGTGCGCCACTACTTCGACGTCCTCGGCTCGCACCCCTACGGAATGAGCAACCCGCCCGACACCCTCTGGTCGGAGGGCAGGCCGGGGCCGGAGCCCAAATTCTTCAATCACGACAGCTTCTATTTCCGCCGCTTCGAGCAACACTACGCGATCATGCAGCGGTACGGCGACGGCGACAAGCAGGTCTGGCTCAGCGAGTGGGGTTGGGGGAGCGACTTCCGCCCGGACGGCTACCAGGAGTTCAACACCGTCACCGAGGAGATGCGCGCCAAGTATGTCACCGATGCCATCCTCCAGATGCGCGCGCGCAACCCCTACATCGGCGTGACCTTCCTCTGGAACCTCAATTGGTCGGTCATCGGCAACTGGTACGACGGCCCCTCGCACTACAGCATCGTCAGCCCCGATTACAGCAAGCGCCCGGTCTACGACGCGCTGAAGCGCCTCCCGAAAGACCCGCGCTAAGGGCGCAGCGACGCTAACCTGTAAAGCAGGAGCCCCCGCCGCCAGAAGTGTCTCTGGCGGCGGGGGCTCCTGCTTTTATGGACGGGCTGGCGGCTGAAGCCGCCAGCCAGCGCCAGCCCCCCGCCAACGCCATCAGTCGGCACCCTCCGCCTGCCGCCCCTTGATCCGGCGGCGGAAGAGATAGTAGACGCCGGCGGCGACGACGCCGAGGCCAAGCAGCCCGACTGCCACGTCGGAGTAGGTCGAGGCCCAGCGGCTGACCGCCTCCCAATTCTCGCCGAGCAGTTGGCCCGCCCCGATCAAGAGGATATTCCAGAGCCCGGTCCCGACGATGGTGAGGAGGAGGAAGCGCGGCAGCGGCATCCGCATCGTCCCCGCCGGGATGGAGACGATGCTGCGGGCCAGCGGGATGACGCGGGCGACCAGCACTACCCAGTCGCCGTAGCGGATGAACCATTGCTCGGCGCGATCGAGGCTCGCCGCGTCGACGCGCAGGATCCCCCCGTAGCGCAGGATAATCGGCCGACCGCCCCAGCGACCGAGCGCGTAGAGGATCAGCGCGCCGATCGTCGCCCCGGCGGTCGCCACGAGCACGGCCAGCCAGAAGTTCATCTCCCCGCGCCCGACCAGGAAGCCCGCCAGCGGCAGGATCACCTCGGACGGGATCGGCGGGAACAGATTCTCGATGATCAGCACCAGGAACAGCCCGAGATACCCCAGGGTCCGCATCAACCCCACCACCGCGTCGGTCATACCCGCGATCCTCCTTATCTATTGTCACGGGGGGGAATGGTACTCGATCCGCCCCCCCTCCCGCCGCACGGCGCGCACGATGCACGATACGGGGAGGATGTGGCTCAACGGCCAGCCCTTGACATATGCAAAGAACGTCCTTATTATTGTAATAACGGTGTTAATAAAGATATGGTTATCAACATAGCGGGAGGTGGAAATGATCGAATCGCAAGTCGTGCTAATCACCGGAGCCGGGACCGGGATCGGTCGCGCCACAGCGACGGCGCTCGCTGCACACGGCCATCGAGTATTCGGCACCAGCCGCGACCCGGCGAGAGCAGGCGTCCAGGGCATTGAGATGGTGGCCATGGATGTAACTGTGGGTACGTCGGTGACGACGGGTGTGGCTGCCATCCTAGAGCGCGCCGGGCGAATCGATACCTTGATCAACAATGTTGGCTATGTGCTGCTTGGCAGCGCCGAGGAAACGAACTTCGCAGAGTTCAGCGCGCAACTCGATACGAATTTCCTCGGGGCAGTGCGGGTCACGGCTGCCGTGTTGCCGACATTACGGCGTCAGCGCCGAGGCAAAATTGTCAATATCAGCTCGCTCGGTGGCCTTGCCGCCCTCCCCTATACCAGCGCATACGCAGCGAGCAAATTCGCGCTGGAGGGCTACAGCGAGTCACTCCGCCAGGAATTGCTGTCCTTCGGTATCTACGTCTCGCTCGTGGAGCCGAGCAACGTGAAGACCGAAACCCTGGATAGCTCCATCCGGGCCAGCACGACCACTCACCCAGCCTACGACGCGATCCGCGCGCCGATCGTCGCAGACTTCAAGGCTAGCGGACTCCGCAGCAAATTCCGACCTGATACGGTTGCCAACACCGTCGTGCGCATCGTCGAAGATCCCGCACCCCGACTGCGCTATCCGATCGGTGCCCAAGCAAGATTCATCCCGCTCCTTAAAGCTATCCTCCCACAACCCTTGTTCGAGGCAGCCATCCGTCGCCAACTGCGGCTGGATGTGGCTGCGAGGTAGCAGCCACGCGCCGACCGATGATCGGCGTCAGCCCCGCCAAGGTCGGTGCCGATACGCCAGGTGTGGCGACCCACTTGACTACCTCTGATTCCGCGAGCGAAAGACCCGCACGATGCCGTATCGTGAGAGATCCGAGCGCCGTGGGTAGACCAGAGGCATCTGACCGGAAGAATCGCGCGACATGGGTGAAGAGGAGGATCCGATGCCATCGACTCGTTCCGAGCGCGTGCGCACCGCAAGTCGGCAACGCCGCGAGCATGAGCGACAAGAGGTCCGCCAGACGATTCTCGACGCTGCGGTCGCCCTCTTCGTCGAACAAGGTTATGCAGGATTCTCGCTTCGGCAGGTCGCCGAGCGAATCGGCTATTCCGCGACGACTATCTACCTCTATTTCTCCGATAAGGATGATCTTATCTTCACGCTCGCCGACGAAGGTTTTCGCCGATTCGGCGCGCGATTGACGGAGGCCGCAGCCGGGACCGCCGATCCACTCGGGCGTATCTTCGCCCTGGGCCGCGCGTATGTGGCCTTCGGCATCGAGGAGCCAATCTACTACCAACTCATGTTCATGCAGCGGGGCGACTTCCTGCTGAGTTGTCGCGCGGGCGAGGAGCGGCCTCGCGTCGACACGCTGGGTATCCTTCAACAGGCATTCGCGGAGGCGATCGACGCGGGATACCTGCAGCCCGGCGCGGCACCCGCCGATGCCGACGCCCTCTGGGCGCTGGCCCACGGCATTGTGGCACTGCACATCGCGATCCCGACTGTGGGGCGCGAACGCGCCGAGGCGGCGGCGACGGTGGGGTTCCAGGCGCTGATCGACGGCTTGCGCGCAGGGCGAGAGTGAGGGAGATCATCAATGAACGGGGCAACACCGGAAATCCTGACGCTGCGACTGCCGATCGTGAATGCATATCTCGTGCGCGGCCGCCGCTGGGTGCTGATTGACGCTGGCGCGCCTGGGGATGAGGGGCGCATCCTGCTCGCTGCGGAACGCCACGGGGTACGACCACGCGATATCGGCCTGATCCTCCTCACCCACGGTCACGTCGACCATTTCGGCGCAGCAGCAGCCTTGCAGCGCGCGACCGGGGCACCGATCGCGGTGCATCGGGCCGACGCGGGCTATCCGCGCAATGGGCGCAACCCTGATATGCGGGCGACCGGATTCGAAGGGCGCATTTTCCGGCCCTTCCTGCCTTGGTCAGGACCCACGCTGGAACCCGACATCGCTTTCGCTGACGATTTCGATCCCGCCCCATATGGGCTCGACGCGACGGTCATCCCAGTGCCGGGACACAGCCCCGGCTCGGTCGCATTCCCCCTCTCGGGTGGCGCCCTGATCGCCGGCGATCTCCTGCGCGGCGGCTTCCTGGGCGGGCGCCTAGCGCCACAGCGGCCCAATCCGCCGTTCTATGCGGCCGATCGGTCGCAACTCACGGCGAGTCTCCAGAAAGTTCTGGCGCTGCCGCTCGGCACACTTTATGTCGGACACGGCGGGCCACTCACTGCTGCAGCCGTGCGGCGGCGGTATGATCATGCGACGCACTATCGTCCTTCGGCCACGCGCGATATCCACGGTTTGCCCGAGAGTCGTGAATAGTACACAGGGCGCCCACGCCCCGCGCAGTTCGGAGGCGTGGGCGCCCTTATCCGATATCGCTACCCCCGCGCGTTGACCACCACCTTGCCCCCCAAACTCTCGCCGCGCCACTCGGGGCGGTAGTAGGCGTAGGCGTGGGAGGCGACCGCCTGGGCGCGCACCGGGTAGAGGGCGCGGGCCTGGAAGGTCAGCGTCAGCGACTCGTCCGGCTCCATCTCCTCGATGTAGAAGATCACCTTGCGCCCGGCGATATCCCAGCGCTTCAGCTTCGGCGTTCGCCTCGCCAGCGCCTCGATCGACGCCGTCTCCGGCGCGAAGCCGGTCGGCACCGCCACGTCCAGGACGACCATCCCGGCCAGTTGCGGCGCCGGCGGGGTGAAGCGCACCGTCGCGGTCACGGTCAGCAGGTCGTTCGTCGCGACCTCCTCCGCGCCATAGCGCACATCGAGCGCGAACGCCGAACCTGCCACGACCTCCGCCGCCGGGAGATTGAAACGCCGCACCACCTGCGCGACCGGCTGCCCCTTCCCGCTCGTCGCGAGCGTTAGCGCGCCGACCGCGCCCGACAACTCGACGATCTGCACCACGTCGGCGTTCTCCGGCGTGATCCGCAGCTCCTTGCGGAACCCGTCGGCGGTGATCGTCACCGTCGCGTCGATCGCCGCGCGGGCCGACGGCGCGGCGGTCGTCAGCGCCTGGAGGGCCACGACCATGTCCTGGGTCGAGCCGAAGCCGCCCTTCGCCCCGCGTCGCCCGGCGAGCCAGCGGATCGCCCGCCCCGCGTTGAGGCTATCCCCACCGGCCAGCAGCGCCAGCGCGGCGTAGGCCGTCGTCTCGGTCGCCGCGCTCCGCCCGCGATCATGGGGGGGCGCTGGGGCGGGGCGAGCCACCTCGCCGGGCGGCGGCGTCGCGGGGAGCGGGCGCGGCTGCGGGTCGTCGCCCCAGGAGAGGCCGTCGTCGGACTGCCGAGCAATCGCCAGCAATTGATCGCGCGCCGCCCCAGCCCGCGTGCTCCCCGCCAGCCCGAGGGCGTAGGCGGCGATCGCCAGCGCATACGGATCGGTGAGGCCCGCCAGTTGCCCTTCCAGCCAGCCGACCGCCCTGGCCGAGGTCGCGTCGTCGCCCGCCTCGCGCAGCGCGATCGCGACGTAGGCCGTCAGCGCGGTCTTCCCCCGCACGCCCCCCATCATCGCCTGATGGTGGACGAACCCGACCTGCTCGAACGCGCCGTCGCGCCCCTGCACGCCGCGGATCCAGTCGCGCGCGGCCGTCTGCACCGCCTCGTCGATGTAGATCAAGTCGCTCGCCTGCGCGAACGTCTTGAGGACGAACGCCGTCAGCCAGAGGCTGCCGCTCTTGTCGCTCTGCCCGAACGCGGAGTACGAGTCGTCGGCGCGCCGGTAGGTCAGTTGGCGCTGGTAGCCGGTCAGCATCAGCGCCTCGGCCTTCGCCATGATCTCGGGCTTGTCCTGCCCGGTCTCGCGCAGGTAGCGCGCGATGAAGACATCCGGCGCGAAGAGGAGCATATTCTGCTCGCCGCAACCGTACGGCATCTGCAAGAGGCTGTCCAGCCCCTCGATCGTCTGGCCCAGGAGGCTGCCGGTCACCGCGACGATCGCGCGGGGCGAGCCCGCGATCGCGCCGTCCGGCGTGGCGAGTTCCAGGCGTTTCGGCGTGCCGACGGTGAGGATCAGGTTCTCGACCTGCTCGCGCCCGACCCCCTCCGGCTCGACGATCAACTCCTTGACGATCGCGTCGGCGCACGTCCGCCCGCGCGCGGTCAGCCGCACCTTGCCGACGCTGAGACCGGTCGGGCGGATCGTGAAATCGGCCGCGCCGACCGCCTGCGGCCCCACCGTGACCACCCGCGAGGGCGCGTCGAGGCGGTCGAACCAGTCGGCGGCGGCCAGCTCGACCGTGAACTCCTGCGCGGTCGTGTCGTAGTTGTAGAGTGCCACGCGAACCGGGAACTCCTCGCCGCGACTGACGGCATACGGCAGATCGACGCTGACGAAGAACGGCTGGAAGACCCGCAGCGTCGCCTGGCCAATCCCGAGCCCCTTCTCCTTCGAGAGGGCGACCGTGCGGAACTCCCAGGTGGTGATGCTGTCCGGCGCGATCAGGCGCGGCGTCGCCCGCCCGCTCCCATCGGTGGTGAGTTCGCTCCAGACCCAGGTCTCGGGGAAGAATTGGCGCACGCGCGCGGGCTCGGCCAGCGCCCCGGCCTGCGCGGAATTGTCGGCGGCGGGGGGGGCCGCAGGGGCGGCGGGCGCAACGGCCCCCGCCTCCGGTGCGGCCCCCCCCGCCTGGCGCACGGCACCACCCGCGGCCCGCTGGGTCTCCTGCAACGCCTTGCCCGCCGGGACCGTGCGGTTCGTCAACACGATCAGCCCCGCCCCCGCGAATGCCTCCTTCGCGCCGGGGCTGACGCTCGAATTCGCCCCGACCGGCGGGGCCACCGCGATGCGCGGGGCGGCGACCCCGCCCGGAGCCTCCGGCGCGGGGAGCGGCTGCGGCCCGCCGGGGACCGGCTGCGCCTCGTGGGCCTCCGCTTGCGGCGCGCCGTAGAGGCGCTCGATCTCGTCGAAGACGGCGCGCAGGTTTAAGCGGTTCTCCGCGAGGATGAAGACCGCGCGATCGACGGCGGCGAGCCCGACGCGCGCCACCCCCTCGGTCTGGATCGCCACCGCGATCTCCTCGCCGGGCGCGACCTCCCCGCGCTCCGGGCTGACCGTCACCCGCTGCGGCAGTGACCCGTCGACCTTGAAGCCGACCCAGTCGGCCGCGACCTCGCCATCGGGCAGGATCTGGTAGACGACGATCCGCGACTCCGGGGCCAACACCGGGTCGAGGTTGACGACGATCTCGCGGTCGCGCGCCACGTCGGAGTAGACGACCTTGCCGCGCGACAGGATCTCGTAGTAGAACGACTTTGCCTCCTTCGTCGCCGTCACCCGGAACCGCGCCTGCTCGCCGACCTTCAAGACACCCTGGCTCAGTTCCTCGACGCGCAGGAACGCGCCGCTCGGCGAGTACGACGCGCGCAGGGTCAGCATCGTCCCGTTGATCTTGCCGCCGACACCGCGCGCCGTGAAGCTGCTCGACGTGTGCAGCAGGACCGCGCCAGCGGGCGGCGTGACGGTCAGCGCGGCGACCCCGTTCTTGGTCGTCACCTGGCGCGTCTCGCTCGGCAGGCGACCATACTTCGCGTCCTGGTAGTTGAAGGTCAGCGCCACGTCGGCCTCGGCGGGCTGCCCGTCCGGCCCGGCGGCCAGGATCAGCAGCCCCAGCGGCAGCCCCGGCTTGAACGACCCGCTCTCGGAGATGAGGCGCACCGCCACCGGCGCGGCGGCGATCGTCACCAGCGTGCTGCTCGCCTCCTCGTACCCCGTCGCCGCCTCGCGCACCGTCACCTCCAGGCGCACCGCGCCCGCGCCGCCGTTACCGGGCGACCCTGCGCTGTAGCGCGCGGCGGGGATCTCGAAGGTGGCCGTGCCGTCAATCGGGCGGGTTAGCCGCGCGTACTCCTGCCAGGTTCCCCCATACCGCTGCGCGACGATCGTCGCCTCGCCGCGCACCGGCTTCCCGAACGAGTACTCCGCGCCGATCGTCCCGCTGATCGGCTCCGTGACGAGCACCCACCCCTTCGGCAGGGTCACCTTGACCCCGTACTTCGGCAGGACGTAGCGCTCCACGCGGATATCGAGTTGTGCGCTTCTCCTCCCCGCGCCGGTCCCGGTCATGGCGCGCAGCTTCCAGACGCCGATGTTCGGCTCGGTCGAGAGGGGCAGTTCCAGGGTGCCCATCCCCCACTCGTCGATCGCGACGGTCTTGCGAAAGATCTTGATCCCCTTCGCATCCGCCGCCTCGACCGTCGCCGTCCCCGCGACCGGGCGCAAGGCGCTGTCGAGCGTCAGGACGCGCATTCGCACCGTCTCGCCCGGCTTGTAGATCGGCTTATCCGTCTCCAGGAAGAGGATCGTCCCCGCCTCGACGCGCACCGTCCCCTCGTCGGCGAAACCGCGCCCGCTGACGCGCAGGGTGTAGTCGCCCGCCGCCAGCGTCGGGAGGCGCAGCGGCACCCCGCCGCGCCCCGCCACCCACTCCTCGCCGGAAGCCACCGTCTTGCCATCCTTGACCAGCACCACCGCGACCTTCGTGGTCGTCGGGCGGTCGCCGTTGGCGAGGGCGAACGAGACCATCTCCACGCCGCCCGACCGCAAGGTGCGCGGCGCGGTCGCCACGTAGCTGCTCGCCGCCTCGCTGCTCCCCGGCGTCGCGGTCGGCGGTGGGGCCGACGGTCCGGCGGTCGCGCCAACGGTCGGCATCTGCGATGCGCCCCTCGGCGTCGGCGATGCCACCACCAGGGAGGGCCCTCCCCCGCCGACACCGCCGCGCCGCGCCGCGACCGCCAGCGCGCCGGTGCCAACGACAATCGCCGTGGCGGTCGCGCCGGTGAGGAAGGTGCGGCGACTGAGACTCCCCGATTGGCCTGCGCCCCCTGCCCCCGCCGCCGCGTCGCCGCCCCGCCCCGCCTGGGCCACTTCATCCGCCCGCCGCTCGCGCTCTTCCCGCATGACGACCCCGCCTTTCTCAGATTGCTCGCCCCATCGGCCGGTCGGAGCGACAGGGCCGCGTCGCCACCCCCCGTTGCGGGGAGTAATGCGCGGCGCGGCGGAAAGTTTTGTGGCGCGCGGATTGTGCCGGGGGGTGCCAGCCGTTAGACTGTTGCGAGTACAAGGGGCGATCAGGGGCACGATGAATACGCCATCATGCGTGGGGGAGGAAGACGATGAGCGGGACCGGCGCGCGACGACTCCACCTCACCATCCTGGCGGGCGAATTCGCCGTCTGTCGGCTCTCGCCCGAGTTGGTGACGATCCCCACCTGGGCCTTCGCCGGCCACTGGTACACCTTCACGCGCACCGACGACGAGCTCTCGATCGTCTGCCCCGCGCCGCTGGTGCCGGATGACGTGCGGGCCGAGCGCGGCTGGTGCCTCCTGCGCCTGACCGGCCCCTTTCCGTTCGAGATGACCGGCGTCCTCGCGGCGGTTCTCGCCCCGCTCGCCACGGAGGAGATCCCGATCTTCGCCCTCTCGACCTTCGACACCGACTACGTCCTGCTGAAGACCCCCGACCTCGCCCGCGCGGTCGACGCCCTGCGCGGGGCGGGGCATCTGGTGGACGAGGGGTGAATAGCAGCACCGACGACCGCCAAGAAAGCCGCAACCCCTCGCGCCCTTAACAGGTGTCGCGCACCTGGCCGTTTCCTGACGTATTTCGCTATAGCCTATGGGCATGGGGCGATCAGCGAGAACCCCGCTTATTCGTAAACAGCAGGTCGCGAAACTTTTCGCTATCACCCATCGAGATGGGGGGATTGCCCCCACCCTCCCTTGTAGGGGAGGGCCGCCGCCGGGGCGGCGGGGAGAAGGCCATCCGCCGCTCAGTATCCCGGCGTCCCCGCCGCCAGGGCGCGGCGGGCGCGGCGCGCGGCGGGCCAGTGGTGGAGGAGGCGCGGCAGGCGCGGCAGGACCGCGCGCGTGACGGCGGCGAAGAGGCGCAGCGATCGCTCGTGGCGCGGCGTCCAGCGGAAGCCGTACGCCTCGCGCACGGCGGGCGGCAGCAGGCCGATCGTCGGCAGGCTGGTCAGCGGGCTGATCAGCGGCCCCCAGCGCGGGAGCCGGGGGGCGACGACATCGCGCGCCAACTCCCGCGCCGTCGGCCCGACCGTCACCGTCCCGTCGGCGATCCGCGCCGCGCTCGCCGCCTCGACCTCGGCGTAGCTCGTCACCATCAATTCCTCGGGGATGCCGAGCAGCGGCCCCATCGCGGTCGCCTCGCGGCAGTAGCGGTCGCGCTCGGCGGGGGTCAGCGGCCCGACGAAGAGCTCGTAGGCGCGCGGCAGCAGCGCGACGAGCGTGAGTTGGACCCAGGCGAGCAGCGCGGGATCGTGCGCGGAGTAGCGCGTCCCGCTGGGGTACGGCCCGACCGCCTCGGCCAGTTCGCCATGGATATGGTCGTGGATCCGGTTGATCCCCGCCCCTGCCCGCTGGCGCTCTTCCTCGGTGCCGAAGGTGATCAGCAGCATCGCGCTGATCGTCTGGGTCAGGCGCTGAAGTCGGCGCTCCGGCTGATTGACCGCGACGCTATGCCCCGCGACCCCCGCCGCCACCAGCGGGTGCGCCAGTTGCAGCAGCACCGCCGCCCCCCAGCCGAGCAGCGTCACCGCCTCGGCGTTCACCCGCCAGGCGATCGGCGGGTCGGTCGGATCGGGTCGCCACTCGCGCGAGCCCAACACGGCATTCGGCATTTCCCCATCTATCACAGTATCGCGCGCGGCCATTGGCATCGCTTCCTTCTCGGTGCGGTTGTCCGGCGGGCCCACATCGGGCCATCAAGGGCAAGCCTAGCGTATCGTCGGCACCCTCGCTAGGGGAGCGCCGCCAACGCATCATCCACAATCGGGCGGGCCTTCGACCAGCAGCGAAAGGTTGCACGTCCCCGCTCGATGGGGTGGGGACGCCTCGGCCATAGGCATGTACGGTCAAACCGGTAAACAATCAAGCCTATTGGCCTGTTCACAGACTCGTTCACCTTTGTCTACCGCCGATCACCGCCATATTCACCTAAGAAGGGACTCGCGTCCCTGGCTATTGCCGGTACACTGTTGGGGACCAGCGCGGTGGGCGCATTGGCGGCACCCCCGGCCAGTAATGGTCCACAATCGGCTGCTGCCGATACCGTCATAGAAGATACGGTCACCCAGCTTGGGCTAGTCAACGCGTCCGGGATCCAGGTGGGGCTGGTCAACGTTAGCAAGTCGCTGAACAGCTTGCAAATCCTCAACAACGTGCTGAACAACAACGATATTATCGACGACATTACCGTGGGTGACATCAACGTCGTCAGGATCGGTGACATCACCCTGACTGATGTTCAGGTGGAACTGCTCAACGATGTCCTGAACGAGAACCAGATCGCCATCAATGATGTGGTCGGCATCGCGGTGCTGAGCGGCGGTGATCTGATCGTCTTCGCGCGGTAAGCGCGCAACGACGCCGTATAGAGCAGTAGGTCGCGGGTGCGGCTTGCCATATTGAGCCAAGTCCAACCGAACGGGGGAGGGGTAAAACCCTCCCCCGTTTCTGTCCGCCCCGGCTCCACCGCTTCGACTTTCCGCGCCACAACTGCTATACTTAGGCGTAATCCAACGACCACGCGGCCCGTGTGGTGACGCACGGGCCGTTATGCGCGTGTCGTCACCCCCGAACTCCCGACTGTTGACGCTCACTCTTCCCGGCGCGGGGGTTCGAGGGGGCCTACACCAAGGCAGGACAGCACCGATGACGATCACCCAGGACGCCCCGACCCAGGCCGGGGTTCGCACCGATATCCGCAACGTCGCGATCATCGCGCACGTCGATCACGGCAAGACGACCCTCGTGGACGGCCTGCTCAAGCAGGCCCATGTCTTCCGCGACCCCGACGCCGCCGGGACCCTGATCATGGACTCCAACGAGCTGGAGCGCGAGCGCGGGATCACGATCCTCTCCAAGAACACCGCGATCGGCTACGAGGGGATCAAGATCAATATCATCGACACCCCCGGCCACGCCGACTTCGGCGGCGAGGTCGAGCGGGTGCTGAATATGGCCGACGGCTGCCTGCTGCTGGTGGACGCGGTCGAGGGGCCGATGCCGCAGACGCGCTTCGTCCTCGGCAAGGCGCTGGCCCTCGGCCTGCGCCCGATCGTCGTGATCAACAAGATCGACCGCCCGAGCGCCCGCCCCGCCGAAGTCTTCTCGATGACCCAGGATCTCTTCCTCGACCTGGCGACCGACGAGTCGCAGCTGGAGTTCCCGGTCGTCTACGCGATCGCCAAGCAGGGGCTGGCCGGGCACAGCCCCGACGCGCTGGCGGACGATTTCGGCCCCCTCTTCTCCACTATCCTGGAGCATGTCCCCCCGCCGCAGGCCGACTTCGACGCGCCGCTGCGCCTGCTGATCACCACCCTCGACTACGATTCGCATCGCGGGCGGATCGCGATCGGGCGGATTACCCAGGGGCGGATCGCCTCCGGGCAGCAGGTGATGCTCGTGCGGCCCGATGGCACTTCCCTGGCCAGCAAGCTGACCTGGCTGGCGACCTACGACGGCCTCGGTCGGCGCGAGGTGGCGACCAGCGCGGCGGGTGACATCGTCGCCCTCGCCGGGGTGGCGCAGGGGACGATCGGCGACACGGTCGCCGACCCCGCCAATCCCGGCTCGCTGCCGTCGATCGCGGTCGAGGAGCCGACCTTGCAACTGACCTTCGGCGTCAACACTAGCCCGTTCGCCGGGCGCGACGGCACCCCGCTGACCTCGCGCCAGCTGAAGGCGCGGCTCGACCGCGAGGTCGAGACGAACGTCAGCCTGCGGGTCCACGACACCGATTCCGCCGACACCTTCGAGGTCGCCGGGCGCGGCGAGTTGCACCTCTCGATCCTCGTCGAGACGATGCGCCGCGAGGGTTCGGAGTTCCAGGTCTCCCGCCCCGAGGTCATCACCAAGGAGATCGACGGCGTCCGCTGCGAGCCGTTCGAGACGGTGACGATCGACGTGCCGGAGGACTCGATCGGCGCGGTGACGGAGTTGCTCGGCCCGCGCCGCGCCACGATGACCAACCTCGTCCACGACGACAACGGGCGCGCCCGGCTGGAGTTCGAGGTGCCGACGCGCGGCCTGATCGGCTTCCGCAACCTCTTCCTCACCGCCACGCGCGGCGAGGGGATCATGAACAGTCTCCTGCTCGGCTACCGCCCCTGGGCCGGGCCAATCGGCACGAACCGCAACGGCGCGCTGATCGTCCACGAGACGGGGATGGCCCTCAGCTACGGCCTGGCGGCGGCGCAGGAGCGCGGGATGACCTTCATCGAGCCGGGCGAGGATGTCTACGAGGGGATGATCGCCGGCCTCAACGCCAAGGACGTGGACCTGACGGTCAACGTCTGCAAGGGGAAGAAGCTGACCAATATGCGCGCCTCCACCAGCGACATCGACGTGCGCCTGACGCCGCCCTTGAAGCTGAGCCTGGAGCAGTCGCTCGACTTCCTGGCCGAGGACGAGCTGCTGGAAGTCACCCCCAAGCACGCCCGCCTGCGCAAGCGCCTCCTGCAAGAGAACGACCGCGCCCGCGCCAAGAAGCAGGGTGCCCCGAGGCGGTAAGCCCCGGCCCAATTCAGCAATGATACGCAGCGCCCCCGGCGATCACTGATCGCCGGGGGCGTTGGGTGATCCGGGTCATGGTGGGCGGTTGTCCCGCCGCGTTCTCACCCGTCCGGCTACCGCCACTCGTCGTATCAATCTCACGCCCGTTGCCCTTCGATTCCTGCCTGGTACTGCGCCGCCCATTGGCGTAGCCTGCCATCCAACTGCACCAGCCATGTCGGGTGTTCCGGTATGATCGCCAGATCGGTCGCCCGCTCGATCCTGGCATAGTCGAAGAGATCGGCCAGCCGCAGGAAGACTGGTATCTGCGTCAACGCTGCCTCATCGAGCGAGTGCGCCTCGCCATACCCCGCCACGAAGGCGCGGAAGTGCGGAGCGGCGGTCCCCGCGCCGGTCGCGAAGAAGTCCCCGAGGGCGAGGGTGATGTCCGCCACGCGCCAGAGGTGTGCGCAGTCGTCGAAGTCGAGGATCCTCGGGCATTCGCCATCCCAGACGAGATTGTCGAGCTCGAAGTCGAAGTGGCAGAGGCCATAGGTGTCGGGCGTCGTCGGCAGGGCGGCGAGCGTCGCCTCGACCGCCGCCAGTTCCCCTTGCAGCGCGGTTGCCTCAGCCGGGATCTGGCCCGCGATGAATGCCAGTAACCCACGCCAGGTCGGTCGCGCCGCCGTGCCGGGGTCGTCGTAGCTGCGGGTCGCCGCGTGCAAGCGCCCCAGCGCCGCCCCCCAG
This sequence comes from uncultured Thermomicrobiales bacterium, assembly GCA_902806415.1. Taxonomy (GTDB): domain Bacteria; phylum Chloroflexota; class Chloroflexia; order Thermomicrobiales; family CADCWN01; genus CADCWN01. The sequence goes on from CADCWN010000397.1 coordinate 32,005, forward strand.
CACCGGAACCCGGCCTCGTCCAGATCGGCGACCGCCCGACCCTTGCCCGCCAGCGCGGGGAAGAGGACGGCGTGGAACGTCCCCCACGCCGTTTCCACTGTCTCGACCATCTCGCCCGCGCGCGACTGCGCCGGCACGGCGACCGCGATCCCCTTCCCCGCCAGCCAGCGGAGCAGCGCGCACTCCGCTGCGATCGCCTCGCGGCCCCGCTCCCCGCTATCGGCGAAGCGCAGGAAGTGCGGTTCGCCCGCGCGCCGGCAGCGATAGAGGAAATTCGCGCTCGACCGGAAGAATCTGGCGGAACCCGTATCAGCATCCCAGCGCGCCAGGATCGCCTCGGCGACCGGGCTGCCCCCGTCCGCGCCGATCGTGCCGTCCACCCGCCAGAGCGTACTCAGCCGCATCATCAACGATCGCCCCTCGCTACGCCGCGCGTCAATTTGGGAACCGTCCCGCCCACGGTCGCGCCCCCTCCAGTTGCACAACCAGCGCCAACAGGCCATCGCCGCCCCGCGCGAGCGGCAGCGAGAGCGCTGGCTGTCCGGTGGTATTCGAGATCGCCTTGAACGGGGTGGGCTACGCCCCCTTTCGAGCGGCATCGCCGCCTCGACGCGGTGTCCAACCTCATCGCGAGTTCCGCCGCCTCGCGCGTCGCTGCGGCGCAGAGCGGATCGCCTTCGAGAAGGGCGGGGAGGCGACCGTCACGACGGGGTGACGGCGTCCCGGCCCGCGCGCGGCGAGCGTGGCGAACGGCATAGGCGGCGCGTTGCCCTCACCCCCGCTGCGCCCGCTCGTCCACCGAGAACGAGAAGACATCCGGGCGGGCGTAGTGGCCGATCGGGTCGAAGTCGAAGCGCGCGCCGGCCAGGGCGTCGGGGTCGAGGTCGGCGTAGATGATCCCCTCGCGACCATAGAGCGGGCCGGCGAGATACTCGCCGAGCGGCGAGAGGATCGCGCTGCCGCCCCGGCTCATCTCTTCCGGGGCCTGCTCCAGATCGGTCAGCGCCTCGGGGCCGAGGTCGCGCGGGTACATCCCCTTGGTGATGTACTGGTTCGCGGCGAGGACGAAGCAGCGCCCTTCGAGCGCGATGTGCTGGATCGTGGACTGCCAGGCATCGCGCGCGTCGGCGGTCGGCGCGAGGTAGATCTCGACGCCCTTGGTGTAGAGGGCCGTGCGCGCCAGCGGCATGTAATTCTCCCAGCAGATCAGCCCGCCGACGCGCCCGAGCGGCGTCCGAAAGACCGGCAGGGTGCTGCCGTCCCCCTCGCCCCAGACCAGCCGCTCGGCGGCGGTCGGCTTCAGCTTGCGGTGCTTGCCCAGGAGCGCGCCGTCCGGCCCGAAGTAGAGGAGGGTGCAGTAGAGGGTGCCGCCGAGCGGGTCACGCTCGATCACGCCGATCGCCAGCCAGACCCCGGCCTCGCGCGCCACCGCGCCCAGCCGGTCGGTCGCCGCGCTCGGCACCTCGACCGCGTTGCGATGGTAGCGCGCGAAGAGCTTGCGCCCCTCGTCGCTGCGACTGCCCACGACCACGCCGAAACTGAGCCCGCGCGGGTAGGCCGGGACGAACGCCTCCGGGAAGAGGACAAGCCGCGCCCGGCCCGCCGCCTCGGCGATCAGCCCCGCCGCCTTGTCGATCGTCGCGTCGCGGTCGAAGATGATCGGCGCGGCCTGCACGACCGCGACGCGCGTGGGCTCCGGCGATTCAACCATTCTGGCCTCCCCGCCGCATGGCGGCACTCAGGTAAACGATAGGTCGGCCCCGTAGAGGACGAGGCCCAGGGTCCGCGCGACACCCTGCGAGGCGACGTTGTCCCAGGAGGTGCTGTAGAGCGGCAGCCGCCCGGTCGCGCGCACGGCGGCGACCCAGGCGGCGACGGTCGCCGCCGCGTACCCGCGCCCGCGATACCGTTCGAGGGTATCGGCCCCCGCCTCCGCCGCGATGTTCGACCACCGCGAACTGCAACAAACCGCCACCGCTTCTTCCCCGTCGAGCACGGCGCAACAGGGCTGACTCGTGGCGAAATCGCGCGCCCAGCCGGGGAAGTGCGCCCGCAGCGCAGCGCCATCGGTCAAGCGCACCGCCTCGACCGGGCGTGGCGCGACGATCCCCTCCGGGCACCACCAGGCCGGGCCGGACCAGACGCTCGCGATCGGCGCGTGCGCCGCAAGGATCGCCCGCAGCCGCCCCTCGCAACGGAGCGGGTCGCGCAGATCGGCGGGCGGCGGCTCGGCGGCGAGTAAGGCGTCGATCTCAGCGACGAGGGGCGCGGGGAGATCGTGGCGACAGTGCCACAGGGTTCCCTCGATCGTTCGGCCGATGAAGAGGCGCGGCGCGGTCGGCCCGCCCGGCTCGTTGACGGCGAGCAACCGCCCCGCCCCGTCGAGCCGGAAGAGGGTCGCCGCCTGCCGCACCATGAGCGCCAGTTCGCCCGCCATCGTTCGCTGTCGCCCCCACTCAGCCGCGCGTCGCGCTCTCCGCGCGGGCGGAACTGAGGACGTGGTACGAGCCGAGGACATTCAGGAAGAGGCAGTGCGTGCGCAACTCGTCAATCGACGCCTGGTAGCGCGGATCGGTCGGGTCGCCCTCGACATCGGCGTAGAAGTAGTAGTCCCACGGGCGCTCGCGGGCCGGGCGCGACTCGATCTTCGTCAGGTTGAGGCCGTTGGTGGCGATCGGGCCGAGCGCGTTGTAGAGCGAGCCGGGCGTGTTCGGCACCGAGAAGACCAGCGACCGCTTCACCGTCCCCGGCGCGACCGGCGGCAGGGCGAAACGCGCGGGATCGGCCGGCGCCCCCACCGGCGCGAGGACCAGGAATTTGGTGAAGTTGTACGGGTTGTCCTCGATCCGCTCGGCCAGCACGCGCAGGCCGTGGAGCTCGGCGGCGCGCAACCCGGCGATCGCCGCCTGGCCGCGGGCCCCCTCCTCGCGCACGCGCCGCGCGCTCCCCGCCGTGTCGCCGCCGATCTCCCCCCGGATCCCGTGCCGCGCCAGGAAGCCGTGCGTCTGCGCCAGCGCCTGCGGGTGCGAGAAGGCGACCGTGATCGCTGACAGTTCGTCCTCCGGCAGGGCCAGCAGATAGTGGTGGACCCAGAGGTCGAATTCGCCCCGGATCGTCACCGCCTCGCGATGGGTCAGCAAGAGATCGTAGGTGTCGTTGATCGACCCCGCCTGGGAATTCTCGACCGCCACGACACCGAACTCGACCGTCCCCGCCGCGACCGCCTCGAAGATCGCGGCGAAGGTGGCGCAGGGGACCGTCTCGCTCGGCCCGAAGATCGCCAGCGCCGCTTCCTCGGTATTCGCGCCGGGATTGCCGTAGTGCGCCACGCGCGGTCGGGTCATCCTCGCCCCCTGTTTCTTCTGGTCCCTGCTGCCTACACCGGACGCTACGGTACCACGCGCCGCCCGCGCGGTCTAGGGTGGGCGGGCGGCTTCAGCCGCCCGCCCACCCCCTCCGGATTATCATGCTTGCCTTATATAAGATTCTACTGATACAATATCATCCATGAACGCGTTCGATGTCCTCGGTGACCCGGCGCGGCGGCGCATCCTGGAACTGCTCGCCGAGGGGGAACGGTCGGCGGGCGAACTCGGCGCGGTTATCCAGGGGGAGTTCGGGATCTCCCAACCGGCGGTGTCGCAGCACTTGCAGGTGCTGCGCGACAACGGGTTCGCGACCGTCCGGGCGGTCGGAACCCGGCGCCTCTACGCGATCGACCCGACCCCCCTGCGCGAGATCGAGCGGTGGCTGGCGCGCTACCACCGGTTCTGGGACCCGCGCCTGGACGCACTCGCCGCCGAACTCGCGCGGGACGAGACCGAGCGCCGCGTGCGGGACGGCACAGGTTCGCCTGCGGACAGCGAGCCAAAGACCAAGGAGAAGGAGGACTGACCATGAAGATCGCGCTCACCAGCGTACCCGTGAACAATCCGTCCGAGGCTCACACCTTCTACACTGAGACCCTGGGCTTCGTCTCCAAGATGTACATGCCCGAGGCCCAGCTGGCGATCGTCGTCTCCCCCGAGGAGCCCGATGGCACCGGGCTCCTGCTCGAACCGAACGGCAACCCGCTCTCCAAGACCTACCAGGAGGGTGTCTTCAAGGCCGGATTGCCAATCATCGTCTTCGGCGTCACCGATGTGCGGCAAGAGTACGAGCGGCTGCGTGCGGCGGGCGTGCGGTTCACCCAGGAACCGACCACGGCAGAGTGGGGCACGACCGCCGTCTTCGACGATACCTGCGGGAACCTGATCCAGATCCATCAGGCGTAGTCGGCGGGGGTGAGGTTGTGGCCCTCACCCCCGGCTCGCTACGCTCGCCACCCCCTCTCCCCATCCGAGGAGAGGGGGAATGGGCGTTGCGGCGCAGCGCTCTTCACCCTCCCCGCGTCGGGGAGGGTCGCCGCCGCAGCGGCGGGGAGAGGTCACATCCATGCCCAACACCCCCGCCCATCACCCATCCTCCCTCAAGCATCCCTCAGGTGGCCACACCGCCGCCCCCGAACCACACCGCCACCCGCACCGCCATCTCCGGCTGCACACGCGCGAACTGGGCATGGCGGTGGCCGTTGGCCCCCGAGGGGTGCGGCAGGCCGATCAGGCAGCGCGCGGGGTCGAGCGCGCCCGCCGCAACCAGCATCTCGATCGCGTCGGATGCGCACTTGCCGAGCGAGACGATGATCGCACCCGGCACGGCGCGCAACTCCGGCAGCAGGACCTCCCAGAGATAGCGCCGTAGGATCGGGTTGCCGCGCACGGGCGGGGTGTGCCCGGTCCAGTCGGCCCCGCCGACGAAGACCGGGTGCCGCACCACCGCCGAGGTTTGCAGGAGGTCGGCCCGCCCGGCGTAGAGGGCGGCGCTGGCCGGGATGTCGAGCGCCGCCGGTATGCCGATCCCGTCGAGCATCGCCAGCAGAAAATGCCGGATCGGCCCCGCGAAGCTGGCCTGGTATTTGACGCGCGCGCAGATCGCCGCCCAATCGGTCTCGCCCGCCAGCAGGGCATCGCGCGAGGCGCGCAGGGCGATCTCCATCTGCCGGAAACCGGGCGTGATCCCGACCAGCACGACCCTGGCACGCGGGTTGATGAAGTCGAACGGCGCGTAATAGATCGCCAGCCGCCCCGCCCGGTGGAGCAGGAACTCCGGCATCTGCAACTCGGCGCGCGTCAGGCGCTCGCCCGGTGGCAGCGCGGCGATCTGCGGGGCAAAACGGGCGAACAGTTCTGCCGCGCCGAGCGTCAACGCCCGCTCGTCCACGGCGATCGGCTCGACCGCGCGCCCGGGCCGCGCCCCCGACGATGTCGCCGCCATCTCCCCCATGCCGCCCCCCTCGCCTACGGCGCCCACGCACGATACGTCGCCAGTCTACCAAGCGCGCGGGACGAAGGCCCGTGCCACCCTATTCGCGTTCTCCGGCAACCTATCGGACAATACGGGCGCGTCGCGCGGCGCACCGTCCGACTACCGTGTCCGATCGGCTAACCACTCGGCACCCGGCACTCGGCACGCGTACTTCGTACTTCGCGGGGAGGAACGGAGATGGATACACGACCTTGGGGCGACAGCGGCCTGAGCACGGCGTCGATCGGCTTCGGCACCTGGCCGATCGGCGGCACCGCCGTCAAGGAGGGCTATGGCGGCGTGGACGACCAGGAGGCGATCGCCGCCATCCGCCACGCGATCGATCTCGGCGTCACCTGCTTCGACACCGCGCCCGCCTACGGCCTCGGTCGCGCCGAGCGGGTCCTGGCGGAGGCGCTCGGCCCGCGCCGCCAGGAGGTGATCGTCGTCACCAAGTGCGGCATCCCCTACTCGGAGGAGGAGGGTAAATTCGGGCGCAACGCCACCCACGACCACATCATCGCCTCGGTCGAGGAGAGCCTGCGCCATCTCCGCAGCGACTATATCGACGTGCTGCTGATCCACTGGCCCGATGTCAACACCCCCGCCGAGGAGACGATGCGCGCCCTCAACGGGCTGCGCGAGGCGGGCAAGATCCGCCACGCCGGGGTCTCCAACTTCTCGAACGAGCAGCTGGCCGACTGCCTCCAGTATGGGCCGATTGTCTGCAACCAGGTCGGCTACAACCTCTTCGACCGCCGCCGCGAGGCCGAGACGTTCCCGTTCTGCCGGGAGCGCGGCGTCGGGATCATGGCCTACGGTCCGCTGGCCCACGGCCTCCTCACCGGCACCTTCACGCGGGAGACGACCTTCGGCGCGCAAGACTGGCGGGCGAGCGGCAAGGCGTTCGGCCTGCCGATCTTCGAGCGCGACAACTTCATCAAGAACGTCGCCGTCGCGGATGGGCTGAAGGCATTCGCCGAGGAGCGCGGCCACACCCTCCCCCAACTGGCCCTCGCCTGGGTCCTGCGAGAGTCCGCCGTCAGCGTCGCCCTCGTCGGCGCGCGCAAGGCCGACGAGATCGCGACCGCCCTCCCGGCAGCATCCTGGCATTTAAGCGATGATGACGTCGCCGCGATCGAGCGGCTGATGGGCGGTGCCGCCGGCAACGAGTAGCAAGTCGTGGGTCGTGAGTCGTGAGAACTGACTGCCAGCGGCGAGTTACTTGGTGAACGAGCAACCGCCATCAGCGCGTTCTCACGACTCACGACCCACGACCCACGACCGAACGACTGAAAGGAGTCCCCCATGCCCAGCAACACCCTACGGATCGGCTTCGTCGGCGCGGGCGGCATTGTCCGCGATCGGCACGTACCGGGGCTGCGGAATGCCCAAGATGTCGAGTTCCACGGCGTGGCGAATCGCAGTCGCGAGTCCTCGACCCGCGCCGCCGAGGAGTTCGGGATCGAGCGGATCTATGACGACTGGCAGCAACTGGTCGCCGACCCGCAGATCGACATCGTCTGGATCGGCGCGCACCCCTACATGCACCGGATCGTCACCGAGGCGGCGCTGGAGGCGGGCAAGCACGTCTTCACCCAGGCGCGGATGGCGCTGAACTACGCCGACGCCCGCGCGATGTACGCCGCCGCCGAGCGCCACCCGAATCAGACGACGATGATCTCGCCGCCGCCCCACTTCATGCCCGGCGACCGGATGGTCCGCCGGATGATCGCCGAGGGCTTCATCGGCGAGCCGCGCAACATCGTCGTGCAGTCGTACAACGCCGCCTACCTCGACCCCAACACCCCGCGCCACTGGCGGCAGGAGTGGGAAATCTCGGGCTACAACGCCCTGGATCTGGGGATGATGATCGAGGTCACCAATCGCTGGCTCGGCCCGATGCGGCGCGTCACCGCCCTGGAACGGACCTTCACCAAGGAGCGCCCGGACGGCCAGGGCGGCACCGCCCCGGTCGAGCGCCCCGACACCCTCTCGGTCGTCGCCGAGCTGACGAGCGGCGCGCTGGCGACGATCACCTGTAGCGGCGTCGCGGGCCTCGCCGAGGGGGCCAACGGCTTCCAGATCTACGGCACCGACGGCAGCATCCGCTACCTCGCCGAGGGCGGCTACAACACGATCCTGGCGGGCAAGACCGGCGACAAGGAACTCAAGCAGATCCCCATCCCCGCCGACGAGCGCCGCGAGTGGACCGCCGAGGTCGACTTCATCGAGGCGATCCGCGCCGGTCGCCCCACCGTCGAGCCGACCTTCACCGACGGCCTCCAATATATGGAGACGACCGAGGCGATCTTCCGGTCGATCGAGAGCGGCAAGGTGGTGGAGTTGCCGCTGGGTTAGTCCGTAGTCCGTAGTCCGTAGTCCGTAGCAGGAGCGTTGTGGCGCGGTGCCTTTCTGACAGGCACGGTACTTAAGACAAGCCCTCTACGGACTACGGACTACGGACTAACCGACTCATCATGGAGTAGCAATGCGCATCCTCATCACCGGCGGCAACGGTCGCCTCGGCAGCTGGGTCGGGCGCGATCTGCGCGCCCACGGCCACGAGATCGTCAGCGTCGATCGGCAGTTGCCCGCACAGCGCGAGCCCGGCATTCGGCACCGCGCGGTCGAGTTGGGCGACCTGGGGCAGATCGTCGGCGCGCTGGTCGGCTGCGACGCCGTCCTGCACTTCGGCGCGATCCCCTCCCCCTGGAGCTATCCCGACGAGGTCGTCTTCCTCAACAACGTGGCGGCGACCTACAACGTCCTGCAAGCGGCGATGACGGTCGGGATCCGCCGCGCGATCATCGCCTCCAGCGCCTCCGGCTACGGGATGGCCTGGGCGCGACCGACCTTCCCCCCGCTCTACGTGCCGCTCGACGAGGACCACCCGTTCCTGGCGCACGACCCCTACGCCCTCTCGAAGGAGGTGGACGAGCGGACGGCGGAGATGTTTGCGCGCCGTTGCGGGATGACCGTCCTCGCCTACCGCTTCCATTGGATCGCCCGCCCCGGCGAGGCGCGGGCGCGCGGGACGAATCCGGGGCCGGTCGAGGAGAAGGAGGCGACCAACCTCTGGGGCTACGTGGACATCCGCGACGCCGCGCAAGCCTGCCGCCTCGGCCTGGCGGCGGACCTCAGCGGTTTCCACCCGTTCAACATCATCGCCGCCGACACCCTCCGACCCGAGCCGACCGAGGCGCTGCTGCGCGCACAGCTGCCCACGACCGAGGTGCGCGCCCCGCTCCCCGGCAACGCCTCGCCCTGGTCGATCGAGAAGGCCCGCCGGGTGCTGGGCTACGCCCCGCAACACTCCTGGCGCGACGAGTGAGGGCCCCCCTTGCGAGGCGATGCGCGGGTCGATGCCGACGCTGACCGGCGATTGAACTCGCCAGCCCACCGGCCAGGTGCTATTCCGCCTGGAGCTCGCGCAGCATCAGCGCGGCGACATGCCGCCCCCAGCGCTCGCGGTCGGCCCGCACCAGGGGATCGAACCCGAGGTCGCGCGCGAAGGTGTCGGCGTGCGCGAACGGGAACCAGCACAGCGACAGCATGGCGAGCAGGAACGCGGTCGGGTCGGTCGAGCGGTTCCCCCCCGATCCCAACAGGGCCGTCGTGATCGCCAGCCCCTCGCGGATGGCGTCGGCGTGCGCGGCGGTCGCGCGGAGGGCCGCGCCGCCGGCCAGCGCCTCGCGCTCCAGCAACCGGACGAAGCTCGGTCGCGACGCTAGGAAGTCGAGGTAGCTGCCGACGATGGCGACCAGCGCCCCTTCCGGCCCGCCGTCCGGCTCCACGTCCGTCAGCGCCCGCGCCGACGCCCCGGCGACGAAGGCCAGCTCGGCCGCGAAGATCCGCTCCAGCACCGCCCCGTAGAGCGCCTCTTTCGACCCGAAGAAGTACCCCGGTGTGCCGCGCGACACCCCGGCGCGCTCGCCGATCGCCTGGAGGCTCGTGGCGTCGTAGCCCCCCTCCGCGAAGAGTTGCTCGGCCGCGTCCAGGATCACCTCGCGCGAGCGGTCCGCGTCGCGCACCCGACCGGCGGGCGCCCCATCGCCCATCCACTCCCTCCCCCACGACCATCGGTCACCTAATGTCCGCTGGTGAACCGCAGGTCGATGATCCCGCACACCAGCAGCAGCAGCGAGAGGAGTTTTAGCACATCGCGCGACTCCCCCAGCCAGACCATGCCGATGATCGCCGTCCCCGCCGCGCCGATGCCGGTCCAGACGGCGTAACCGGCCCCCACCGGCAGGGTCCGTAGCGCCGTGCTGAGCAGGAAGAAGCTGCCGATCGCCCCGGCGACGAAGGCAAGGCTCGGCCAGAGCCGCGTGAACCCCTCGCTGTATTTGAGGCCGAGCGCGAAGACAATTTCCAGCAATCCCGCGCAGATCAGGTAGATCCAGGCCATCGGGCACCTCCTTTATCGCTGACACGGATGTGGCTTGCGCGGGCGGTGGCGGCCCGTGACGATGGTCACGTCGCCGCACCGGATGACTCGCGCACGAAAGCGGCGAGCAGGCCCGCCAGGCGCTCCGGTCGATCCTCGCAAACGAAGGCGCGCGAACGCGCGACCGGCACGAGCCGGGCGTCCGGGAAATCCCGCCGCAGGCGCTCCGCATCGCGCTTGAAGAAGACGAAGTCATCCGCGCCCCAGACGATCAGGACCGGCTTGCGGAAGCCGGGGAAAGCCCGCGCCGCCTTCAGGGTATGGTGGCCGGCGACGGCGCGCATCGCCTTGGTGAGATCGCGCCGCACACCGCCGTCGCGGATCAGCGGGGCGAAGTAGCCGTCCAGGGTCGCGCGGCCCGGATTGTGATGGGCCAGCAGGGCGTAGAGGAGGCGACCGAGCGGCGGCAGGGAGCGCAGGGCTCCCGCCAGCGCTGTCGCGAAGCCTGGCACGAACGCGCCCCAATTAAAGGGCAACACCAGGGGCGGCGGGAAGTGCTCATAGGCGTCGCAGTTCGTCAGCACCAGGCGGGCGATCCGCTCGGGATCCTCGGCGATCACGATCTGGCTGATGCCGCCGCCGGTGTCGCTGCCGACCAGGGCGACCTCGTGCAGGTCCAGCGCGACCAGGAAGTCGGCGACGATCCGGGCCAGACCGGGCGGGGTCAGATCGGCGTCGGCGGGCATCGCGGGCGAATGCCCGCCGAGCGGCAGGTCGGGCACGATGCAGCGGAACTCCCCGGACAGCAGCGGCACCACCCGCCGCCAGAGCTCGCCGTTGACCAGGAGACCGTGGACGAAGACGATCGGCGGGCCGCTCCCGGCCTCGCGATAGCGGATCGTTCCCTGTGGCAAGTGCGCTTCCCGGTATGGGCCGAGGGATGAAGGGCCAGCCATGACACACCTCCTGGCACGATACGTATGTCCAACATCTACTTACTTGATATACAGCAAGTATAATCCTCGTGGAGACGACCAGTTAAGCAGGCAAGCGCGCCCCTGCCCCGCTGAAACAGGGCCGGGGCAATCAAGCGACAAGATCGGTAGCGGGCGCAAGGGTGCGGAGCAGATCGATCGTACCGCACAGCCCGGCACCCCAGAACAGCACCTTCGAGAAGCGCGAGCCGAACCGGTTGCCGGGGAGATCGCGCAGCAGCAGATGGAGGAGCAGGTGGATGACGAAGAACGTATCCAGGGCGATGATTAGCCCGCGATTTGTCGTACCGCCACCGAAAAGCCCCCAGAGCAGGAGCGCGTACAGCGGGATGTGCAAGACGGTGAAGGCGTGATACCCGGCCTCGTCACCCATCCTGGACAAGACCGGCAGTATCCGCCACTCTTCGGCCCTGACCGCGTCCAGCTCGTGGGCGAGGAGGAAACAAAACCCCAGCAGGAAGAAGAAATAGCCCGACACCTCTCACCTCCACCAGTCGCAACCACCCTACGAATTACTTACTTGCTATATAGCAAGTATAGACTTGCTGCATCTGGTTGTCAACTCAGTCCTGGCAATGGCGCATCAGGGGGGTCTTCGCGCGAAGACGGTGCCGACTGAGCCGAGCGGGCCACTAACCTACCGGCGCAGAACCGGCACAGATTGGCCCTGCCACCATCCCTCCCTGTTCGCTCGCTGCATCCTTTGTCATCTATATCGCCTCCCGCCGTGGCATTCCCTCCCACCGTGCGGTATGCTCCAACAGCCGCCCGCGAGGTCGGCCGATGCGCCGCCAGCCCACTGCCCGCGCCGTCTGCGTGGCGGGTTATGGTGGGGAAGACGAGAGGCGAGATGCACTTAGACTGTCACACGCGCCCTCACGCGACGCACGACCCCCGACTCATCCATGCCCCTCAGGGTACGACTCGCGAGCCATCCTCTCGGCTCGCACCCGGCGGGGAGGGGTAGCCGTGTCCGCGCGCGCGCCCAGCCAGAAAGTCGTTGTCGCGATCATCTACATCTGCGGGATGGTGATGAACTCGCTCGACTCCACGATCATCACCGTCGCCCTCGCCACCCTCGGTCGCGAGTTCGGCGTCCCCCCCGCCGCCACCAAGGGGGTGATCATCGGCTACCTCGTCAGCCTCGCCGTCTTCATCCCGACCTCCGGCTGGCTTGGCGACCGCTGGGGGACCAAGCGCACCTTCCTCCTCGCGCTGACCCTCTTCACCGGTGCCTCCGCCCTTTGCGGCCTCGCCGGGAGCCTCAACCAACTGATCCTCTTCCGCATCCTCCAGGGGGCGGGCGGCGGGCTGCTCACCCCGGTCGGGATGGCGATGCTCTTCCGCACCTTCCCGCCGCAGGAGCGGGTCGGCGTGGGGCGAATCTTGATGTTCGCCACGATCCTCGGTCCCGCCTGCGGCCCGATCCTCGGCGGCTTCCTGATCGAGCGGTTGTCCTGGCGCTGGACGTTCTATGTCAACCTGCCGGTCGGCCTCGCCGCCCTTCTCTTCGGCGGGCTCTTCCTGCACGAGCACCGCGAGGAAGGGGCGGGCGCCTTCGACCTCCCCGGCTTCCTCCTCGCCGGGAGCGGCTTCGCGCTCGTCATGTACGCCCTCAGCGAGGGACCGATAAGCGGCTGGGCCTCGCCCGCGATCATCGCGCCCGGCGTCGGCGGCGCGGCGCTCCTCGCCCTCTTCGTCGCCGTCGAGCTGCGCGCCGCCGCCCCGATGGTGCAACTGCGGCTCCTCGGCAATCGCCTCTTCCGCTCCACGATCATGGTCTCGTTCTTCGCCACCGGCAGCTTCCTCGGCGTCCTCTTCCTCGTCCCGCTCTTCCTGCAAGAGGCGCGCGGGGCCTCCCCGCTCGACGCCGGGCTGACCACCTTCCCCGAAGCCCTGGGCGTCATCGTCTCCACGCAGATCGTCGCCCGCCTCTATCCGCGCTTCGGCCCGCGCCGCCTGATGGCCGGGGGGCTCACCTGGGTCGCGATCGACATCGCCCTCCTCAGCCTGATTGACCTCGACAGCAACCCCTGGCTCGTGCGCGGGCTGATGTTCGGGATTGGGGTGGGGATGGCCTACATCTTCCTGCCGAATCAGGCCGCCAGCCTCGCCACGATCTCCTCCGCCGACACCGGCCGCGCCTCGACCCTCTCCAGCGTCCAGCGCCAACTCGGCTCCGCCGTCGGCGTCGCCATCCTCAGCGGCGTCCTCGCCGCCATCGGCCCGCTGACCGTGACGGCCACCGGCGCGACCGGCCCGAATCTCGCCGCCTACCGCGCCGCATTCCTGGCCGCCGCCGCCCTCGCCCTGGTCGGCGCGCTGCTGGCCCTCCGCGTCCCCGACGCCGATGCCGCCGCCACCATGCGCCCGAAGGCCAAGGTGAGCGCGGCCAGCCGCCGCGTGACGAGTCCGTAGTCCGTAGTCCGTAGTCCGTAATAGCGGTCCCTTGCTGGCACCACGGCAGTGAGCGCAGTAGAACCAGTTTCACAGGAGTAACCCCATGGCAACGCTCGATTACGAATTATGGGATTTGGCGGCGGGCGATATGATGGGGGCGCACCCCGATCAGGCTTCGGCACTCGCTGAAGTACGGGCGGGAATCCGCGACGACGGTGCGGAAGCATGGCGCGATGTAGGGTTGCGCGTGATTGGCGATGCGCCAGAGGAATCGCGCAGGATCGCCGTGGGTAAGGAACTGATGGCTCTCGCCCTATCAATACGGGAACAGGAGGAAATTTCTCAACCCCTGGGCGTGCCTGGGCAATTCCAATCATCGCAGGGCTTTTGCTGACCGTATCACCCTATTCCTTCACTGCCAGCAAACTTCCAGTAACAAATCATCGCCCTCACTTGGTAGCACGCCGTTGACCTTGATGCCGACAACGCTCCGTCGGCGCTACGGCGCGCACGACCTTACCATACACTTATTTCTCATCATCCTTGCTAATCCCCTGTTCGTAATGGTAATGCTCTTGTGAAGCGCTACTGAACGTCCCAATGAATTCAGCGCTGATGTGATGCGGACGCTTGGGCGCGAATGCTCCGCGTGCAATCGCCCAATCATAGACACCGGTGTTCAGCGGGTAGCGCGTAAGCGTCCCCGAAAGTTTATGGCGTTCGATCCACTCTTCGGCCATGCCACGGTCAGTAAAGACGCCACCCGGAAATGTAAATCTCCCCTGCGATACGCCGCTAAACACCCACACCGCGCCATCAATCACTGCGTTTGCCATCCGCTCGTTAATCTCCACCTATCCTCGCCCTGCCTTATCCCGTGCCGCCGCGATCAGCCCGAACGGCCCGGCGAGCATCATGTCCCCGTGCGGGACGGCCTCGTACCAGCCGAGCGGGCGAGCCAGGGCGCGGTTCGGGCCGGTGACGGCGACGAAGTCGAAGCCGCCCTCTGGGTGGTAGTCGGCGGCGAAGGTCGCGCCGTGGCCGTCCTCGGCAAAAATCGTCTCGAAGTCGAGCGTCCCGACGCGCAACCCGGCCACCAATCCGGCCAGTCGCGCGGTCGTCAGCAGGTGGGTGTGGTGCTCGAAGAGGCCGAGCATCCGCCGCCCGCGCAGCAGGACGCCGAAGGTGTGCATATTGCCGATGTTGACCAGGATCGCCCCGCGCTCGGCCCGCGCCGCCACGATCGGGTCTTCCAAGGCACCCCAGACCCCCGCCGCCCCGGTGTCCAGTACCGTTGCTCCGGGCAAGAGGTCGCGCGCCGCCGCCATCCGGGTCAGGTACAGGGGTAGATCGTCGTCGTAGACCAGCAGACCGAGGTCGCCGCCCGCCGCGATGATTCGCGCCAGGTGCTCGAAGCGGAAGCGCCGATTGCTGAACACCGGCGAGTCGCCGTGATCGAAGACCGCGACCGCGAAGCGCGCGGGCCACGGTATCTCGAATCTCTCCAGCGTCTCGCGCAGCGCCGCCGGGTCAACGTCCCCCAGGACAACCACCTCGGCGTCGCGCGGCGCGTCGGCGACCAGGCGCACGCCGGTCGCCTCGACCCGGCTCGGGTTGTCGTGGATCGTCTTCGCCGCCCCGGGGGTCACCGTCACCGCCAGCCCTGCCGCGAGGTGCGCCGCGATCGCGTCCGACGACGCGCCGCCGCCCATCACACGCCCCGTGAGGTGGAGCGGTCGCCTCACCGCCGTCAGCCGCCGGATCCGCGCCGCGACGATCTGCGTCTGCGACGGCAGGATCAGTTGGGTGCAGTTCTCCGGCGTCCGGTCGCCCTCCCAGAGCAGAATGTCTTGCGTCCCCGCGCCCACGTCGATCGCCAGGATTCGCTCGGCGTCGGCCATCGTCGCTCCCCCCCCGCTCCTCGGATCGTCACCGCCAACCGCCGCGAATAGTACCCCTTCGCGCGCATCCCGTCTGCTATACTCCGCCCGTCCCGACGGCGCAGCGGCCAGCCAGCGACCCGTTCGCGGGCCGAGGGGCGCTGCCGGGCGGCGCGATCAGTGAGCGGGGAGGGTGCGTGGCGACGGGCGAACGGGGCGCAGACAAGTTGCTGTCGATCATCGTGCCGGTCTACAATGAGGCGGCGACGGTCCGTGAGTTGCTAGCTCGCGTGCGCGCGGTCGAGGTGGGGCCGGGCCTGGAACGCGAGATCGTCATCGTGGACGACTGCTCGACCGACGGCACCGCCGAGGCGTTGGTTGCCGAGGAGGGCGCGCCGCGCACCTTCGTCATTCGCCACCCGCGCAATCGGGGCAAGGGGGCGGCGGTGCGCACCGGCCTGGCGGCGGCGAGTGGCGACATCCTGCTCATCCAGGACGCCGACCTCGAGTACGACCCGCGCGACTACCCCGCGCTGCTGCGCCCGATCCTCGAAGGCCGCGCGCAGGTCGTCTACGGCTCGCGCTTCCTCGGCGAGCACAAGGCGATGTATTTCTGGCACAGCGTCGGCAACAAGACCCTGACGTTGCTGACCAACATCCTCTTCGACACCACCCTGACCGACATGGAGACCTGCTACAAGGTCTTCACCGCCGAGGTCGCGCGCTCGTTCCGGTTGCGCTCGGAGCGCTGGGGGATCGACCCCGAGCTCACCGCCAAGATCCTCAAGCGCCGCCACCGGATCTACGAGGTGCCGATCGCCTACAACGGTCGGGAGTTCTGGGAGGGCAAGAAGATCTCCTGGCGCGACGGCTTCGTCGTCCTCGCCACCCTCCTCCGCTACCGCGTCAGCGAATAGGCCACCACTGAGCTCATACCCCCGGCGCGGGGGCCGCCGATTAGTGGGGATTGACTCGTTAATCCGGTACCCCAGTCCACTTCAGTGGACTTCGTGGCCGCAGGCCACCGAGCGCCGACTTCAGTCGGCGGCCTCGGTGCCACCGGAACGCCATTACCGGATCAACGAGTCAATCCCCACTAATCGGCGGCACCGCCCATCTAGTAACCGCTCGCTAGGTCAACGGACCAATCTCCGTTAACCGCCAGCCCCTCGCTCACCCCACCGGCCCGACCCACGTCTCGCAGAACGCCAGGAACGCCGAACTCTGCGGGGCATCGCCGTCGCGCTGCGCGCG